>CAYGFT010000008.1:6064-32252 GCA_964349275.1 uncultured Candidatus Saccharibacteria bacterium | reverse complement strand
CCTAAGATCCGAGAGATCATCAAAGACATGTCTGAGGCACTTGCGAGTTCACCCGAAGGCATTGGCATCGCCGCGCCGCAAATCGGCTACTCTCTGCAAATATTTTTGGCCTCGGAGGAGGCGCTCTCCATCGATGAGTCCCGCAAAATGACAGAGAAAGAGCGTAATGCAAAAAAATGGGAGCATTATGTATTTATCAATCCCGTGATTACCAACTACTCCAAGAAAAAACAAAAAGATTTGGAAGGATGCCTCAGCGTCCCCGGCAAATTCGGTACGGTGGAGCGCTCCGAGAAAGTTACCATCGAAGCCTATGATGCGCACGGCAAAAAATTTCACCGAGGTGCCTCCAAACTCTACGCCCGCCTCATGCAACACGAGGTAGACCACCTCAATGGACATCTTTTTATAGAAAAGGCCCACGGCCTCATGGATATTCACGATGAGCCGAAAACCCAAAAACGCCATGGCCGATAATACCCCACCCCGGATTATTTTTTTTGGCACGCCCGATTTCGCCCGTATCATACTGGAGCATCTTTGCACAAATAATCTAGAGCCAATCGCCATAGTCACCAGTCCAGACGCACCAGCTGGTCGCGGACGTACGCTTACCCCATCTGCAGTCAAAGTATACGCGCAAAGCCGCACTATCCCAGTACTTGAACCTCTACGCCTCAAAGACGAAATATTTCTCTCTACCGTAAGAGACCTCAAGCCAGATCTTTTTGTCATCGCCTCCTATGGCAAATTTTTGCCCCAAACGCTTCTCGATATTCCGCCGCGAGGTACGATCAATGTACACCCCTCACTGCTTCCACAGTATCGCGGACCGTCCCCCATACAGACCGCCATTCTCAACGGCGAAACCACCACTGGTGTTACCCTTATGCTGACTGACGCCGAGATGGACCATGGCCCCATACTTACTCATACCGAATGGCCGATAGCTGATGGTATAGGATACATAGAACTCCACGATCAACTCGCCGATATGGGAGGGAAGCTACTTGTGGAGACACTGCCCAAGTGGATACATGGTGCCATTACCCCAGAAGAGCAAGACCATAGCAAAGCTACGTTTACAAAACTATTTACCAAAGCGGACGGCCGGATAGATTGGCAAAAATCCGCCAAAGAAATCGAGCAACAAGTCCGAGCATTTGAGATCTGGCCCACCAGCTGGACTGAATTTGAGAAAGACGGCAAAAAAATCCGCATAAAAATCATCTCCGCTGTGGCAACAGACGAACCATCAAGCGCCCTATCCGGTACCATCACCCAAACAAAAAACGGCGATCTCGCCGTTTGCACAAAACACAACCTACTTACTATCAAGACACTACAAGCAGAGGGAGGCAAGAAAATGGGCGGTACGTCCGCTCTCAATGGGCTCCTGAAGCATTGCCTCGCTTCATTTCACTAACGAGCTCCGCAAGCCGTAAAATTTCTTCCGAGGTAATACTGCCCTGGGTGAGATGATGAAAAATATCCCGAGCCGCATCCCCACGCTCTCCATCCTGGGAGAGCATCTCTACCACATCCTCATGACCTTCGTTGAGTAGCGCCCCTATTTCGCTCACACCAAGACCATCGGCACCCCCATAGCCACGGATAGGAGAACCTGGATCGTTGTGCACTCGATCAACCACGTGCAAAACGTCCTCTACCTTTCGCACAGCTTCAGACATGTCATCTACCCCCTTTGGTGTGCTATAAGATTGTGCTTCAAAGTTTTCCATAAGAGACTATATACCCCATCTCGTAAAAGCGCAAGCGATAGCTCTAGTATACCGCTCTACCAAAAATAAAACACGTCCCAAAAAGAGACGTGCAGATGGTATACCGCCACAAGGCTACATACCAATGATGCTCGATAGACGTAAGGGGAGAGAACACTCCTTGCGTCTACTATGCATACAAAGATATGTAGCCGTCTGGCGGCAAAACTCTTCTTATAGTCCGGCACCTTTTAGATGCTGGACTATAAAAAAAGTAGGAGGATAGAACGTCCACCCACATATTGCGTTAGGACATGGCACTGGTAAGTGCTTGGGTAAACTCACTCGACGTAAACGGTTTTTCGATGTGTGCAAGATGTGCTCGCGATGGGATGCCATAGAGACCATCCGAGATAACTACCACGGGAAACCCCGTGGGTATCTCATCCACAACCTCAAGACCAGTAGTATCAGTATCAAGCACTAGGAGCTGTACCCCCTCTTGATCTCGTAAGATCCTCTGGCCAGAAAGCCAGTCTTCTGCTTCGCACACCACAGCACCTATTTCCTGTAGATCTCGGAGGATCGCGCGGGCGATCCCCGGATACCCCTCAACCACCAACACGAGTCTAAGCGGCGACACGATGATCTCTCCTTCTCGGTATAGACTGCGGCAACTCCAAGTTCATCGCAATGCCGCACAAGCACCGCCGATCTTCTGCTCCCTTGGTCAAGGCCTCGGCATAAAATCTGGTAGCAGCCATATAGCCGCCACAGACCTGGCATTTCGACTCGCCTCGCCAGCTACATCGCCGGCAAAACTTATTATGATACCCCGGTAACTCGCATGCCTGACAACTACCCCCTTCAACATACCGAAGCTTGCGTGGTTGTGGTTCGTTTTCCCCCATCAACGTACCTCCTACAAGAGCGCTACAGATAAGCGTGCACTTATCTGTAGGAATGTTGTTATCTACAGATATACTTCGTACTCCGTATCCTATGATTGGTGTGGATGCTATCCATCCTCTCGGCTATCTGCAGTCGAAACGCTTCTCTTGCCGATATCTCGATTGCGGGACAAAAACGTGTTTCCGGCAAATAAAACTTCTTGCCGAAAATTTTCAGAACACTCAAAGTGATTACCCCCACGAAACCATCCAACAGCAACACCACCACAGTTCTTACCACCATCCTATCCTCCTCTATTTTGAGAATCTTTTGTTTTTGCTTTCGCAGAACTCTCAAAATCTATCAAAGAGCAAGACTGCATCTCCGCAGCCTGAACTCATGAGACGCGCTCACGGGTTCGGGAGCAGAGAGGAGGACTACCATATCCTCCTCTGTAAAAAAATTATGCGGGGCGACCATCTTGGACCTCGTCCTTCCTATCCTCGGTTTCTATCTCCTCTGGGAATGCAGGAACTACAAAACCGCAGTCCCACTTTACGAGTACCAGACGACGTCCGAGGTTCTCCGTCTCATAGACGATAGTACCTTGGGCACCGCGTAGAAGACCGCCCTGGACCGTGCGCACGAAACGGAGTGTGTGCACACGAGTACCGCTATGTGACCGGTCGATCATGACTATCTCCTTTCTTACAAAGAAATCCAATTTGACTCTATTGTATACCGCCTCTCCAGGTTTTCAAGAGTGTGTATACTTTAAAAGCCTATTTGAAGCGGGGAGTTTGAGACTCCCCTGTGCCGGAGGTTAATCCAGCGACGGATACTCGTTGCGGTATATCCACTCGGTCTCCCGGGCTTGGAGACGTCGGGCGAAACGGATACCCGAGACAATCTCCCAGGCCAGGGCAGAGAGCCCGACACCCAGACTAGCAAACAGAAATACATGGAACATTCTGCATACTCCTTTCGTTTGTTGTGTTATCTCTTGCCTAACTTTTCTGCTTGCACCGGCAAAAACATTACAATTGACGGCACGATACACAGCGCAAAGACCATAAATGCCACAAAAAGACCTTGCTCCCACGTCATGATAACCCCCTTACAAAGAACATACTGACTAGTTTTATCCGCAACGGCGGACTCCACAGTCTCGGCGCGCCACCAAAATTTGACGAGCCGGGAAATGGAGGAGAGTGCGTCGCACTCTCCGGTAGGATGTTATTGTTGTTTGGTGACTTTCAGATCCTGCTCCTGGACGGGAGAGAGCCCCAGCTCCTCTGGAGTAAAATTATACTCCTCGAGGAAGCCATTGACTACTCCCTTAGCGTCGTCCGAGTCCGCCAAGCGACTTGCAAGCTCAATGGTCTCTTTCCTTGCCGCTGTCAGGAGCAATCCACGAAGCTCTTGCGGCGTAGTCTTGATATCTTTGGGCTCTTTCTTGAGGTATTTTAAAACCTCAACCAAAGAATCAAAAGCGGTGAATGTGTCAAGGTCAAAAGCCCCTTCACCGATACCACAATACACGCTTTTTCCTTGGGTCTTCATGGTTGCAAGCATACCGCTTGCAACCTCTAAGCCAAGTTTCTCGACAGCCGAGTGCACGGCAGACAGGCTCAACTTCTCTGATACCTCGCCGACCTCCACCTTTTGAGTGTAAACACCCGCGAAAAGCTCCTCCAGGTACTTACCCTTTTGGAATCTCCAGTAATTGTCGCAGGCTTCCATGACGGTCACAAAACCAACATCTTGCTTACCAGACTTGGTCTCTTGGATCCAATTTGGCTCCGCATCTTGCCCGATAGCGTCCTTTTTGCCTAGGACGATGTCCCAGGCAGTTTTGGCACTAGCCACCTCCTCATCATGGAGTTTCTTAGTCAGTGCCGCTCGATCTTCCTCCGTCATTTGCCCCGCCTGCGCCAGGGCAACGATTTGGATAGTAGACGCTACAAGAAATGATATTACTACAAAACGCTTCAACATATAACCCCCTATATCTTCTGATGTTTTGATTTCCTTTCGGACACCAGAGATAGTGTTGTTTTTGCCAAAGAACAATCCACAGTCTAGACCTGCGAGCCTATCTCGTAAGTCTAGAAATGGAGGAGAGCATCGGTATCGGATACAATAACGGATTTTGATACTCTCCAAATATTAGACAAGAAACTACTTTTTCTTTTTGCCCCGTCCAGGCCATGGCATTAGCCTGGTAAAGACAAACCATAGGATAGCGATAGTAAGTATCGGCTGGAACATCGGCTGTGCTTCCTGAAGCACAGCATTCGCCCCAAGCCCCACCTGGGCAAAGAGCCCATGCAAGATATTTCTTGCCGCCGTCGGATCTGCCCAGTGGATGAGAAACCACAGACCAACTAGACTCATGAGAAACCGCTTCGGGCTTCCCAAGAAAGCCTTCGTCCAATTTACTGACATACGAACCCCCTTTTATACAAGTTTTTTCTTGTCCATTCAAAGAACAATCACCGCCCTACGAAAAAAGCGGTTGGGACGCCACTCCTCACATGAGGCACAACTGCAAATGATTATAATATATAATTGCAGTGCCTCGAGGAGAGACGACCTAACCGCTCATATCTCATCAAACTATGTTTGCCCTTGGGTCTCTCCTCCCTCCGGCAAACTTTTTAATTTACTCTCAACATTATACATCTTTAGTATATATTTGTCAATATAT
The DNA here is from genome assembly GCA_964349275.1 of uncultured Candidatus Saccharibacteria bacterium. Lineage (GTDB taxonomy): Bacteria > Patescibacteriota > Minisyncoccia > Ryanbacterales > 2-02-FULL-48-12 > 2-02-FULL-48-12. The sequence continues at coordinate 26,930 of CAYGFT010000008.1, read as the reverse complement.
ACCTCCCTACACTAAAATACCCTTAAAAATAAGGGCATTTTAGCTATTCTAGGCTAGCTATGCTTTCTAAAACCCTAGCAACTTAAGGAATATTGAAAAGGGCGAAGCACCACTATTGAGAGGCAGCGGAGCAAGAGATGGTGGAGCATCTGACGAGGATCCTTCCCCTGGAGCGATTCCTGGACGTGGCAGAATAAACGGCCGGGGGCGCTCTGACTCCTGATCCCTTCTCTGCTCCATCATGCGCTCTTGCCGTTCTTTTTGCATCTCCCGGGCTCGCGCCTCGTCCTCCATCATCTGCTCACGGAATATTCCCTGGATCTCTCTGGGAAAAAACTTTTTACATGCCCCGTCATCCACATGCTCCTTGCAATAGGTAAGGCAGGCCTCCGGGGTCTGACACCCTCCCGGGCCACCTGATCCCTCATCTGTATTCATTTTTGGTATCACCCTTGGGAACTCCTCGCGAAAACGCGTGGCGCGATCCGTAGCACTTGGCCCACTAAAACCAGCACATTCCTCTTTGTGTGCTGGATCCGCACAATATGTCGCACACATCTCGCGTGTTGAGCATCCTCCGGGACCTTGGTACTCGCCCTCTTTAAACTCGGGGGCATAATCGGCTGGGATCTCTCCATCTTTAAGCATCCGCCCCGGCATTTTTTCGGGTGGACGCACTTCACTCTCCCGTATAAATCCATGCTCACGGGCAAATGCCGCACACTCCTCACGGTGCGCCGGGTCTATGCAATACACCCTACACGCCGCACCCTTACATCCTCCCGGACCTGACCCTTCAATAAGTTTTCGCGCATTACCAATGTCATTATCATTTGCAAATCCCCGCTCTCGTGCAAACTTGGCACATGCCTCAAAATGATCCTCATCGGCGCAATATATTTTGCATGCCTCTCCTTTGCATCCACCCGGGCCAGATCCACTCAAAAGATTTTTTGCGTTCTCATGGTCTTCTTTGGAGATCATGCCATGCTCTTCGGCAAACTTAAGACACGCATCCTTATGTGCAGAATCCGCACAATACCTGCGACATTCGATGCCTCGACAACCGCCCGGGCCAGATTGCCCCATGAGTTTGCGAGCCTGAGCAATATTCTCTGGAGAGATAAGCTGATGCTCCTCTGCAAATTGCAAACACTCTTGGGTATGCGTCTCGTCAGCACAGTACTCCTTGCACGTCTCCCCCATACACCCGCCGGGACCCGGTCTACCACCAAGCTTACGCGCGATGTTTGCCTCGCCTTTAGATATAAATCCATTTTCTTCGGCGAACGTGAGGCACTCGTCCCTATGCTCTTCAGCCGCACAGTATGTTTTGCATGCTTCAGCGCGGCATCCACCCGGGCCAGGTTTGGATCCGAGCTTGCGCGCACGCTCCAGCTCTTCTTTTTTCATAAACCCATGCTCTTCGGCAAACTTGAGGCACACTTCGCGATGTTCATCCACACTGCAATATTCTTTACACGCCTCGCCTCTACACCCACCAGGACCGACAAGACCCTGCATCTTTCGCGCACGTACTGCATTGTCATGCGTCATGAGACCATGACTCTCTGCAAATGTAGTACAAGCAGTAGTATGTTCGGGTACCGCACAGTATTCCTTGCATGCGACTTTGGACGCACAATTGCCAAGATCAGCAATAGGAAAGGTTATTGCTGGTGTCGGCTCTGTATCTGTAGAAGAAACAGTATCCGACTGCGCAGTCACCCCTCCCGCCACACCAAAAACAACGGCCACAGCCACAAGGCTTGATCCCAACAAGAAACGGTAGTGAGATTGCATATTATTCAAAAGGATTAAGCTTCACATCCTCAAATGGATTGGTTTTGACTCCTTCCAGAGGATTAGTACTTACATCCGCCAATGGATTTTGCGCCGTAGTATCAGTACTATCTACCGCGCGAGTGCGCTCTACCAAAGCGGCATTTTCTAAAATCTCAGCCTCCGCACGCGCATATCCTGCCTCTAATCCCATCTCTTGTCCAAACCAAAACCCAGCGCCTCCGCCCGCCAAAAGAGCAATAATGGCATACACGAGCCAAGAACTACCATGAGATTGCGTTGTCTCCTCCATAGAAAAACGAGTTATTGAATACTATCTATAGTATAAAACATCCTAAAAACACATATCTCCAGATATGTGTATATCTTTTATGTAAGCCTTACCCCCGTAGAGATTCCGGCGTTTACCATATAGCATATAAAAGCGATCGCTTTTATATGCTATATGGTAAGCTTTATTAGTACAAACGAAAGATCCCCATAATGGGATCTGCGAGAAAAAATTACTCGGCTACTGAAAACATAAACATCATCCCCGACTCCAAATGCTCGGCGATATGACAGTGCGCCATCCAATCGCCAGGATTTGAGGCATCCAACAAAATGTCCACGGTAGAGCCTATCGGTACTTGCACGGTATCTTTCCAGACGAGATTATCTGCCGGCTTGCCGTCGGTTGCGAGCACCACAAAGCGCTGTCCATGAAAATGAATCGGATGCTGCATCGGATGCATGGACATCGGATCGTTGAATATCCGAATCTTTACTTTTTCACCACGCTTAAACTCCCAGTGAACATCAGTATTTACTTTGCCCGTGGCAGTATCTCCAATAAGCCAACGCACTGAACTGGTGTCTGTCATTGCATTCATCGCCGCCATGCCATCCTCCCACTCAATACCACCCGCAGACCCCATCATCCCGCCATTTGCCATCATCGTACCATCCGGCATCATTTGCATGCCTCCCGAATGACTATGCGGCATACTCTCGGCATCTATCCCATGCATCTCAATACCGAGGGTAATTTTCTTGTCCGGTTCTTTGGCGATATACTCCCGCACCGGTCGCATCTCAGCTACCACCACATCATTTTGCCGAAGCTTTGAAAAATCACGCATCGGCGGCTGTATGGTTTTTTCCTCCGAAACCCGAACCGTTCCCAGACTCGAGACGCTTACCGGCGTTTTGTTGAGCATATCGTATCGCCCCGACCTATCAAAAAATATCTCTACGACCGCGCGCTCCGAGGGTGCCAGCACCACCGCATCCGTCCAGCTCTCCCACTCGTAAGCCCCGTTGTCCCCTCCTACCAGTTTAAGTCGCACGCCCGGAATGGTGAAGTTGAATGTTCGCGTATTTGCCGCATTCGTAATATACAATCGCACGATATCTCCCTGACGCGCCTCTAGCTGATAATCAGTCATGCCATTTACGAGCATGGTATTCCCAAAGCGTCCCATAAGCGTACGATTGGCGATTTGCTTGGAAAACGGCGCGATGTCGCCCTCCTCCATGAGAATATCATCCAAAAAAATCGGCACCTCACGATCCACCACCTGCCAATAATTTTTTTCATTCGAGGTCACCAGATAATTACCGTAAAGCCCTAGCTCCTGTGCGTAGTCCTCACGGATATGTGGGTGATACCAAAAGACTCCCTCATCCGGGAAACGAATCTTATAGGTAAATGACTCTCCCGGGCGTATCGGCGCTTGCGATACATCCGGTACCCCATCATATTTGGAGTCCAGACGCACGCCATGCGAATGGATCGTCGTATCCACATCTGTCTTGTTGGTAAAATTAATAGTCACCTCTGCACCCTTTTGTACCTTGAGCACCGGTCCCGGGATAGAGCCATTGTAGGCAAGCATTTTGACCTCACGCCCGGCAATATTTTTTTTGACAATTTCTGCCACCAAATCAAATGTTGCACCATTTACAAGTTCAATAATCTCAGAAGACTTGACCTCGGTAGCGCCTGCAACGTCCCGAGAAAATGGCTCCTGAAGGCTGGTTGCGGCCGAACGCCACTGACTAACACGCGACACCAAAAGCACCAAAAGCGCGCCGCATACTATGACTGCCGTAAGTTTATATATTTTTGATTTCTCCATATCTTTATATTAGCGGGTATCAAAATCAAACAAGAGATATCCTGTACCCATAGCGCCTTTGTAAAAAAGCTCGCGCGGTTTGTCGTACACTGCAACCATATCCACCACATCCCCTTTTTTAAACTCCACCGGACGATCCAAAAATACCTCATGCTCTAAATACACACTTGTGGGGTCTGGCTCCTGTATAGGATTAGTCCCCGGCATAAGACGCGAGACCAACTCGCCATTTTTGAGCAGTTGTAATTCCTTGCCGTATGTATGTACATGCCCACCAAAACCAAGGAGTCGCGCATCGGCGGGCATCACAAACGGTTTTTGCATATGCGACTCGTCATGTGCTACGCCTCCCGGAATAAGGTACTCGGTTGAAACATCGGTCGCTGAAGTCGCCTCACTACAGAGATCCACAATACTCAACACCACAGGCTCCACCGGCTTTTGCTTCTCCTGGGTAGCGCGCAGATGAAGACGCAGAAAACCCGAGGTTGTCGTACCCGTACTATTCGCAAGGTGCACCCCAAGCAAGAGCTGTGTACCTTTTTTCATCGGTATACCATACCCCGGGAGCAGCCCATCCATCGCTTTCATCTCCGCCCCAATCGCAAAAAGGTACAGCGGAAAATCCGGACAAGCGGCATTTTTTTTGCCAAGCGCCAAAAGCTGCCCATAGTGGAAAAGACGCGTGTTACCCTCAAACTCTGGCACAAGCCCCGTCAGATACACATCCTCCGGCACCACAAATTTTTCATAGCTGTAGGTCTCCTCACCTGGCGCAAAAGTTTGGGACTTCATAGTAATGACCATATCCTGCAAATCTGCCATATGCTTGCCCAGCTCTTCACGAAAATAGGTATGCGTCCCTGTGCTATAGAGCATCACTCCTGCAAATAGTAAAAGAATAATGCCCCCCAAAGACAAAAAAATAAGCCACTCTTTTACTTTCACCATATCTCTCCATATTACCTTAAAACAAAGAGTACCAAAATTAGCTACGCATCCTATTACTCGCTCCAGCACCAAATGGCTCCAGACGCGCCGCCAAGCCAAGAACGAGCGCGATAATTACTAGATTTTTGATAATATACTGTCCCTCCAAGGTCGGCGTAAGATATCCCTGCCAGGTAATCGCAGGCAAAAATATGAGCGGCAAAGATGTTGTAATCATATGCGGCACCAAAAGTGCGATAGCCAAACGCTCCCATCTCGGCACCAAAAAGACAAACCCGATCAACATCTCAAACAAACTAAAAAATATAATAAACTCGTTAAACGATATGAACGGCAGGGTACGCTCCAAAAGTTCTTCCACCAGCGGATTTGCTGGGCTTGTATGGAGCATCTTTAAAATCCCAAACCAGAAAAATACCACAAACAAAGATACACGCGCCATCGGCACACTCACCACACGCAACGTATAAATAATCCGCCTATCTATAGACGCAAAAAATTCTGCCATATAGGTACCCTACACAATTAGCCGAGCAAAACTCGCAAGCGCGGAAATCGAGCCACCACCAATCCTCCCAATCCCCAGGCGCGACCTGCCCCAAACACTCCAAGCACCAAGAGCGCCGCCGCATAGATAACATGTTCATCTACTAGATAGGAGCGCTCTCCTACCAACGGGAAATCCAGTATCGGGAAATAGTAAAGGGCCATGAGCGCTATTCCGCCCCAGACCGACAGCCGCATAGCGATTCCTAGAATAAGCGCAATACCGACGAGAGTGAGCCCCCAGGCATTGAGTAGATTAGTAATAGGCAGTACATCTGGCTGTAAGAACCACTGATAAAACGCTGGAAACGTTTTGGCACCTTTGAGATAAAACGTGGCAGACCATTGTGGATCAAGTAGCTTAGTAACTCCGGCATACAACATGAGCCAGCCCATGCTTATCCGAAGCGAACACAAAGCAATTTTTTGTGAAAGATACATATATAATTATCATTCTCCCTTCTAATAAAACTACTCCCCTATAGGTATCATAACATAAAAAATCGTCCCCTCCCCGTCAGCCGCAGGACTCGTGAAAGAAACGTGCCACCCCATATTATCTGCAATCATTTTAACAATATAAAGACCCAAGCCCGTCCCCTGCTCTTTGTACGTATGTGCATTGGCGGCTCGGAAAAATCGCGTAAAAATCTTTGGCTGTTCCTCCAAAGGAATCACCGCACCGTTATTCTGGCAAGAAAACACATATGCTCCGAGCTTTTTCGTAAGCGCTATCGCTATTCTACCCTGTTCTTTTGCCGCATAATCACCTGCATTTGTAATAATGTTGGTGCAAACCTGAAGCGCCAATGATCGATTGCTACGCATCGGGAATGTTCCTGTAACGGTAAACGAGAATTCCTTGTCTTTGTAGTGCAGTTTTTGTGTCTCCAAAACAAGACGTACCAAATCCGCTAAATCAAAATCCTCTGTGCGCACATCTATCCGCTCCATCCGCGAAAGCGCCAGCAAATCCGCCACCAACTGCAGGAGTGTCTGGTTTTCTTTGTACAACCCCTCCAGTGTTTCTTTCTGATAGGCTGAAAGCCCACCACGCTCAAAGAGCCACTGGAGCGACCAGTTGATCGCAGTCAAGGGATTGCGCAATTGATGGCTCAATATCGAATTGAACTCCTCGCGAAACTTTTCACGGGCTTTGCGCTCGGTGATATTAGGCTCAATACCGATAAAAAACCGCACGGCACCATGCTCATCAAACACCGGCGAGATATGCAATTCCTGCCAATACTCGGTGCCATCTTTGCGAACATTTTTTACCTCTCCCACAAATGGCTTTTTCTCACCAGCGATGACGCGCCCCATCTCCCGATAAAACTCCGGTGGCATACGCCCACCCCAGAGGTCCCCCGGGTTGTGCCCCAGTATCTCATTGAGCGAGTAGCCAGTATTTTTGGTTACCGCCTCGTTGGCATACAAAATATTGCCCCGTGGATCCGTGATTACTACATGATCGCCCACGTGGTCAAAACCCGCTTTGAGCATCTGGATATCATAGATGTATTGCGCACGCTCACGTTCAGGTAATGGCACATGCTTGGTCATATACCCATAATATAGAGTTCTCCTTACTTTGGAAACGCAAACGCTACGAATCACGTTCCACCTCACGTATGACCGCCTCACTATTCACATAGCGGTAAAACACTGCCATTACCACAAATGTCACAATCGTAAGTACAATCGCGTACTTTCCAAAGAGGTCACTGCTTTTGCCAAAATAAAACCCGATAGCCAAAAATATGCATGCCCAAAGATATGACGATACAAATATAATGCCCGTGTAGAGTCCGCGGTGCATACGCGCAATACCGGCGGGTATCGGCGCAAATACTTTTATCGCCGGCAGGAGTTTAGCAACAAACAAAAACCAAGCTCCCCGACGAGCAAAGGCGACCTGCACTTTGCGTACCTCACGCTCCGGAAACATTCGATATCTGCTGATATAGGAGAGACCGTGTTTGCGGACTACCTCATAAAGGACGATATTACCCACCGTGTTGCCCATAGCTCCCGCAAGCGACACCCATAGCCAATCGAAATACCCCGTGGAGACGAAATACCCGGCAATAATATAGAGCACCTGGCTCGAAGGAAAGCTAAAAAATCCATTGGCGATCATAGCGCCGAAGACACCCGCGTACCCGAACAGCAAGAGTATCTGCTCCAGAGAGATATCCGGCATAGAAGATCTATGACCTTGTAGCTTTTTTGCCCACATCCATGTCCATCGCAAATATCACCCGAGCGAGCTCTACATCTGAAGGGTCTTTGAGATGTATCACCATAAGTTTTGCGGCATGAAATGTCGCTTTGATTTTTTTGGCAAGCTTGATCGCCAGCTGATTTTCGGTAGTAGTCACTACAATACCCGCCTTAGTAGTTTGCACCTTGATGATGCGATGCTGGGTATCGCTCCGATAGGCGCGCGCACCATACGCATTGATGAGATTGATAATCTCCTCCAAAAAATGCGCAGGTGCGCCTTCTACGATTACCTTGCCCTCGTACTGACGATTTTGGATCATCTGACACGCGGGACAGAGCACAGACGCAAATACGGGAAGTATACGCCGTTCTCCTTTTTTTACCCCCGGGAGATCATGATGCCATGATTTTTTATAAAAATATGCACGGCACTTTTTACAGGCCTGCATACCTTTTTTGGTCTTGCCATATTCCGCCTCCTCTTTGCGCGGCTGAGAGATTTTGACGCCGTGACTACGCACGTCTTTATGTATTTGCGATGCCATAGTATGGAGTAGTTAGTTACTGTATACCCTTCATGTTTCTATAGTACCACGCGGCATCGCGAAACAAAAAAGAGCGCATGATACGCTCTTCTACTACTTATAGAGAATCTTGCTCCATACTTGTCGCGCCCTCGGGCTCCGGATCGAGCTCCAGAATGGCATTGATGGTACGAATAACAGGGTAGTCGTCTCTGTTGAGCCATGTGCGCAGGAGAGAAATTTTTTCTACTGGCGTATTGGCAGGACCTTGCGCCACGGGGACACAAACTTGTCTTTTCAAAATCTCAAATACCTCTGCAATAAATGTAAGTGCGGCCTTCCTCCCCGGGTCACCCTCTTTTGGTTCGGCAGAGAGATAAAGATCTCGATCTATTGTCTGGACTCGGATCCTGACATACCCACCATCTGTCTGCAGGATACGAACTACCTTGTCACACTCGAAATCGCGGGCATCTCCGATTACTAGAGCCATAAGATCCCCCTTCTCTTATATTATTCTATCAAAAAACTAAAAACCACTGCGATTTTACTAAAAATATCCATATATGTCAACATTTTTCAAGGATACTAGACTTATCCACACCTTTAGCCTCTACGCCCCCTTGTATGATACGGGAGGTAGGTATATATTAAGACTGTAAGCACCTTACACAACCCACAAACATAGCCCTTCGGCAACAACACACCAAATCAACCACACACTCCACTCTCAACCACCACAACCCACACCAACCACTCACCACACTTCATACTCAACGCCCTCGGGCACTTTTTCATTTTGGGACGGTTTTTTTGTTTGGGGGGGCTACACAAAAATCTACACTATAAAAACAAACCTCTCCGCTGACTGGGAGAGGTTTGCCGCTTTATGATGCACCAAACTTTACAACGAATGAAAATGCATTTCATTACCGACTATTACATCGGCCTCTGCTGACTCGGCATCGATGGCATAGACGGCGCGCTGGACTTTGCGGCATCACACTCTTTGCAACGCCCCTTGTGAGTTGCGATCTCGTACACCGCAGAGAGTCCCACCAAGATATAGATAATGCGTGAGATCATGGCACTTGATCCGCCAAAGATTTCTCCTACTTCCCAACCTACGAGCCCCATGAGGAGCCAGTTGAGTCCTCCTATGATAAGTAGGATAAATGCTATCGTATGTAACTTCATAAAAATGATATGAGTACAAACACTTAGCTACTAACGACCTTTGAATACCAAATTAATTTTGGAGCGATTTGAGTGCCTTTACGGGATCTTTCTTGAGCCAGGAGAGCGTCATGTAGGCGGCAAGCTCGTGCATGTCTTGCTCGCGCATGAGCCGCGCCACGTCATACCCTTCTAGCTCATAGGGCGGTAGCATACCAGTGCGCAAAAACTCCTCAAGCTTTGGGCGCACCTCCGGATGCATCTCGGCAATGGATTTTAAAATTACCGTCATGTTCTCCTCGGGTGCGAGTTTCGGGAACCGCTCGGTAATATGCCGACGTAGCTCAATCTCTTCCATATACATAGTATAGCACTGCCGAACTCACTCAAATCCTTATCTGTGGATTCTTTTTTGAGAGTATAAAAACAAAAAGCCCCTTATGAGGGAAGAAGTAAAATAATACTCTTATATCTTAAACGTGTAGCTCGATGCCCAACTTTTGAGCAATCTCCTTAAGCCAGCGCTCATGACGCTCGACTTTGTTCGAAAGCATAACCATCTCTTGGAAATATGTATCTGCCTTTTGGGAATAGACATCAATAGAGGTCTGCAAGATCGAAAAATCTTGCTTGAGCGTGTCAAATCTACCCTCAATTTCCGTACGGGTAGCAAACACCTCTTTGAATGCATCAATGAGTTTTGTCACCTCCTGATCGGTAAGCATGACTCTATAGTAACTCTATGGAGATGACTGTCAAATAAAAAAGCCATAGAGGCAAGTGCATTGCTCCTATGGCTGTAAAAACGGATTACCAAAATGAGAACTCAAGAAACAGCGGCTGATGGTCTGAAACAATATCCAGCAAGACAGCAAACGTATGCACCTTGACTCCCCGTGATACAAGGATGTAGTCCGCGTGAAAGGTATTGCCTTGAAAAAAATGATTACGCGTCGTAGTAACCCTCGCCTCCGTAATCAAATTGCGCATACCAAGACGGGAAGACTCAATTATCTCCATAGACTGCGTATCGGGAGAGAGATTGAAGTCGCCACAGAGGATGACCTCACCCTGCACCTGGCGGATAATCTGCGAGATACGCCTGGACTGCTCGATCCGCTCCGGAGAGTCCTCCTTATGGAGTTGCCAGAGACCATGGATATTAAACACGGTGAGTTTATTCAGGCCATTCTGTATCGTGATGTATTGCATCGTAGCTGGGCCCGGAATACTTGGACTTGGCGGTGCTAAATTGCTTTCAGGAGATACAATGCAGTCACCACAATTGACGATGTGATTACTCTCGTGGACGAGCATCACCTTACCAAAGGCAAGATGCCCAGCTACCGGTCCTTTGTAGTCATGGTTATAAGCTTGCGCATGGAATATCGGTGAAAACCGAGGAAGCTCTGCACACAACTCCTGGAGTAAGCTCGGATACACTCGCTCATTTGGAACATAGCCCGGGATATCAACGGGATCACAGAGAGTCGAATATACCTCCTGCAAGGCAAATATCTCGACTACTGAAGACATACCCCCCATAAACCTAAATAGCCGAAGTACGGTCTGGGTATTACCTCCCCAGACATTCAAACTCACCAACCTATGGCGTGAAACTTCCATTTCCATTTTGTCCCCCTTTCAAAGGTATTCGTCGAGATTATAAGGAAGAAAATACCCATTGTCAAACAAAAAACCACCAAGGCACATATGCGCATTGGTGGTTCACGAGTCTAGAAAGGTTCAAAAAGTATATTCGAGGGTAAAACGCACATCTCCGCGCGTGCCACCGCTTGGCGGCGCAAGATCGGCGTAGGGGTAGATCTTGATACGCGCATTGGGCACATACGGCGCGTCAAACGAAACTTCGGGACCAATGAAAAATTCACCAAGACCCTTGGCCCCGACGAATTCTTCAACCTGAAAATCAAGCCCTAGCCAGTTTGGTGTCCATGGTACACGCACACTCTGTGCATGCCGATGTACATAGGGCGTTTGTTCATTGATCCCCCAAGAGAAGCGGTTGCCAAGAGATAGTGCGTACGGACCCCAAAAGAATCTCCCGTTTACAAACATCGAGACTCGATTGAAGCGCTCTACTCCCGCATCATATGTGTACTGCGGACCGGCAACAACCATAAGAGACAGATGCGGCAAATCTACATTGGCGCCTACACCCAAAAAGGTAAATGCCGAACGCTCACCCGGCAACGCCCGATTTTGAAGCATCAGAGAAAGGCGCCCATAATTTACGAGGATATTGAGCTGACGCTCTACCTCTCTGTCGCTAAAAAATGTTACCTTACCGCGCAGTCCATCATTACTCGCGCCATGTGCAGTGTACGGCAACACCACAGTCGCCGCGCCAAGCGCCATCACAGCACCAGCCTGGCACGCACTCGCCTCCATGTCTTGTAGAGTGCCTATCACATTATCGGCCCGTACCTCAACTTCCTGCACCGCATATCTACCCATATCATTCGCAGTGTCTTTATGGATACCGCGACACGACCGCATCGTATCTACAAAGTGGTCTCTCCAAAACATCTCCCGATACGCCTCGCTTGTGCCCCAGAGTATTCGCACGAGCTCCACCGGCCAGAGGATCAAGCTCAACACGATCCCATGGCTTTTAAGACCGAAAGCAATCTCATGCGCAAGACCCGACACTCCGTCATCTTGATAGACCCTCCAAAAGCGTGTTGTGAGCGTAGCAAAAGCAAATGCCATTGAGACTTGCGCCAGACAGGCAAAAGCATCCGAGCCAAAGACCATACCGACCCAAACTACCAAGGCGCCGTAGAGGCACCAAGGAGAATCATCCTCCCGCAATACGGGATACGCTACAGCAGTGTAATACATAATACCCTACTCCTTTCAACGAAGATTTGGATGATTTGTAGCGTATCGGAAGGGCAATGTCAAACAAAAAACCGCCTCGGCGCAGATGCGCGTTGGCGGTTTGAGTCCTTACCGACGTTCTGATATAAGTATGATTCTTTTTGAATCGAAACCAAAATCAGAGCCGTCGAAGTCTCCAAAGAGCTTCACGGGTTTAAACCCCGTCATTTGCAAAATCTCGGCAAGTCCTCCGGGAGTATAAGGATGCAAGGTTGCTTCCACTCGCTCCTCTTTTCTAGTCTCCCTATCTTCAAACACATAGAGGGAGGAGATCGTGCTTGTCAAAAAGTCAAAGCTTCTTTTCTCCAATAGACGATACCGCCCGTCTTCTGACTCCTGCCACCCGCGCTCCGAGAAATTGCGCGCGAGCCAACAAAAGTTTATCGTGTCGATGAGAAAGGGCGCTCCTGGTTTCAGAGCCGCATGCAATGAGCGAAGTGCTTTAATGTCTTCTTCCTTACCCAAATGCCCGACACCGGCAGTAAAGATATTGATCGCAAAGTCTGCCCTGATATCCCACGGCGTCTCGCGAAAATCGCTCACCACTGTTTTTAAAGGCAACCCCTCCAACTGCGCCTGCGCGATTGCTTGGCACACAAATGGCCGGCAAAAATCAAGCAAGGTCACGCTGTATCCGAGCCGCAAAAGCTCAAGTGAGATTCTCCCCCAGCCCCCGCACCAGTCAAGAATATGGCTGCCTGGTTTAGCGCCGAGCAAGGCAACGATTTGTGCCGCCTGCTTTGCGGAGTCAAATTTCTGCAAAACGCCGGTTTTCTCGTACGCGGCTTGATAGAAGCCAGGAGTATAGAACTTATCGATCCATTCGCTACTCATAAAAGAACCTCCTGTAAGTTAGTTAATGTTTCCGTAATACCCAGACTTGGCGGTTGCCATAGCCACAGGGATTTTTCTCGTAGTCTCCCCACAGTGCAAGCACATCAAAGCCATTGCGCCGAAGTAAAAGCTCCATCTCAAAGCGCGATGCCCAACGCATCTCCAGGACATCTACCTGCCGCGAAGCCTCACTACCGCCCTCATCCAACTCGGTAAATACCCACTCCTCTTGAAACACTTGTCTCTCCGGCATATTTTTGCGCGAAGAAATACAAATATTCCATGTTCGCCCCGTGGTCGGATGGATCATAGGAGGAAATACTTTCGGTACAAACCCATTGCTCAAAGAGCACAGATCGTACCTCGGATCAAATACGTCGATCACCAGCACCCCTCTTTTTTTGAGATGCTTACGGATACACTGGAGCGTTTTATTCTGATCCTTCTGGCACAAGAGCGCTTGGAATGCAGAAAACGGGATAATCGCGAGTTTAAACTTTCTGCCGAGATTGAAATCGCGCATGTCAGCCTTCTCAATTATTATCCTCCCCTGGACTCCAAGGCAAAGTTCTGCGATATTTTGCCTGCAGACTTCAAGCATATGATCACTTGTGTCTATCCCCACGACTTCGATACCCCTATCGGCAAGATACGTGGCGACTCTCCCCGTGCCAACCGCAATCTCAAGCACCGGCCCGTCAGCTCGGTGAGCAAACTCAAGATAGAGATCCTTATCTCCCGCCTCGTACATATCAGCATTTATCAGATGATAAAGCTCTGCCCAAGACTTACACCGATCAGGCATGCCCCTTTGATCAAAGAACTGTTGCCCCATACAGACCTCCTTATAAGACCGATCTGTCATACTTGCCTTGTCAAAGAACTGCTCCATAAAACCTCCTATAAAATTGTGATTCCCGAGATACGCCACAGACTAAAATTGCCTTGGCATTATCTCGCCAAAGCAATTTTTATAAATCTTTTCAGTATACAGCTATATACTCAAAAATTGCCTAAGCGAAACAACACCACCCTCAGTAGTGACGCGATCACGCTTATGCATTTTTAATATACCGTATTGAGACATAAGTACTTTATAAACTATATAACATTTTTTGTCAACATGAAACTTGCCCCCTAAACCTATTTCAAATACCTCTTCCCCTTAATCTCCTCCGGCAACAAATCCTCCTTCGTATACTTCTCATACCCCTTGCTATACCCCAAGTCTTTCATAAGTTTGGTCGGCGCGTTGCGAATCTTTAAGGGTATCGGCAAGTTGCCGTATTTTTTGGCATCCTCAAGCGCCTCCATATAAGCGTTGTAGGCACTCTTGTCTTTTTTGCACTGGGAGAGATATGCCACGCCGTGTGCAAGATTGATCCCGCACTCCGGGAGCCCTATCGTCTCGCACGCCCGAAAGACGTCGTTAGCAACCACGAGAGCCGTTGGTTGCGCGAGTCCCACATCCTCGGAGGCAAATATCACCATGCGCCGCGCAATAAACTTCGGGTCCTCACCTGCATCAATCATCCGTGCCAGATAATACAAAGCCGCATCCGGCTGGCTTGCCCGCATGCTTTTGATAAATGCCGAGATTGTATTGTAGTGCTCCTCTCCTTTTTTGTCATAGCGCAAATGCTTTGACTGGAGCGTGTCCTTGAGTGAATCTATCGTAATCTTCCCATAAAGCTTTTGGGCATTCTCAAGCATAGTAATGGCTTGGCGTGCGTCTCCGCCCGCCATACCTACCAACCAATCGCGTGCGGTCTTGGGGACTTTGATTTTGGTACGCACAATAATCGCCTCCATATCTTTATCGGTGAGTTCACTCAGCACAAATACGCGGCACCGCGAAAGGAGCGCAGATATCACCTCAAAGCTCGGGTTCTCGGTAGTCGCCCCTATAAGAGTCAGCTCACCTGACTCCACGTACGGCAGGAGAAAATCCTGCTGGGCTTTGTTGAAGCGATGAATCTCATCGAGAAACAAAATCTTTGGTTTGCCCCAGGACTGACCAGCTATTACGCGTTTGATGTCGTCTTTGCCAGCCGATACCGCAGAGAGCTCATGCATATCGGCATCCAGACCACTCGCATAAATCTTGGCAAGTGTGGTTTTGCCCACGCCCGGTGGCCCCCAGAGAATAAACGAAAATAAATGTTTGCCCTCCACCGCAATACGCAGAGGTTTTTGAGGACCCACTAAATGTTCCTGACCAATAAACTCATCTAGAGACTTTGGTCTAATTTTTACGGCAAGCGGCTCCATGCATCCGTTATACGCCATTGGAGGATACGCTACAAATGAAAATTGCACTTACATCATTCCCAAACAAAAAAATCGTCCTAAAACGAAAAAGTGCCCGAGGGCGTTGAGTGTGAAGTGTGGTGAGTGGTTGGTGTGGGTTGTGGTGGTTGAGAGTGGAGTGTGTGGTTGATCTGGTGTGTTGTTGCCGAAGGGCGATGTTTGTGGGTTGTGTAAGGTGCTTACATACTCAATATATACTTAGGGTATGGAGTGTACAAGGACAGGAAGGCTAAAGGTGTTGATAAGTATGATATATCCTTATAAAATAAAGGGAAGATAAGCTAGACCTTTGACAAAAATCTCCTTTCCGCATAGAAATATATAAGGATACTTTGCTAAAGGAGGTCTACCATGTTACAAGTTCGCTTTATTGAGGTGGCAAAAAAACTGCTCGACCAGGCAAAACCAAAAGGAGACCCGACGTCTGATCGTAGAGTTATTGCAGACCAGGATGCACGAGTTTGGTTTACTCTCATGCAAGGATATTTTCGCGTTACCGAACATCTTACCTTGGTAAAAGCAATCATCGAGACTCGCCGAACTGTCGGCAACTTCTGGGGCGAAGATCGAGCGCGTGCCATCGCCGAGTACTTACCAATGGCTCTTGAGCTCGAACAACTCCGCGATATATTTTTCCCACAGCTCGACAAAGACTGCCCCCGATCAAACCTTATCAACTACAATCGCACACTGCTCGACAAAGAGCTCATCACGCTCCTAGTACACCTCTACGAACCGCTGGGCGCAGAAGCATTTCTAGATGAGCGTGACATACTTGCCGCCTGCCAAGGTATTAAAAAAAATACCTCACACCAAGAGCAGGCCGACTACATAGAGGCACATCTCCCCAAAGCCGCCTGATCCGCAACCCTTGCGGATTTTTTATTGTCACCATTGACAAAACAATCCATCTCGCGTACTTTGGGCGAAGAGATTACCTTACAAAAAGGGGGTTTTATGGCATCGTATCTTGAAACGCTGACCCAACGCATAGACAGCGTCCCCAAAAAATATTGGGAGACATCTATAGACCGCCCCGTAACCATGGACGAAGAGGTGCTCGGTGAGATACCAGCGGACACCCGCAAGATCCTGGGACTACGCCGACAACTGCAAGAAGAGACGACCACACTCCTACGCAATCATGAAAGTACGCACCGGTGCACAAAAACGACAGGCCAACCATGCGCAGAGATTATGCGCCAAACAGGGAAGATGCTAAAAGAAGCGGATGTACTTTTTGATCTATTCATCCTTGCGATACGCCACGAGCTCAACATATCTCCCCAAAAACCCATATCCGTACGGAGCAACTGGCGCGTTGTAGCCATATCAGAAGAAGCAATGGCGTCAGCTCAACCGTCAGACAGCCCGCTCATCATCTCTATCAGAGTAATGCCTGGAGAGGATATAGCTCCAAACAAAAACGAAACTGGGCATTAGCCCATCCTCCTCCGCACCCGTGTGCGGATTTTTATTTATTGGATGTTACGTCTGCTATAGCGAAAACAGCTCACCAGATGATCGTTGACCATGCCGGACGCCTGCATATGTGCGTAGCAGATGGTGGGTCCCACAAACGTAAACCCGCGTTTTTTGAGATCAGCACTCATCGCGTCCGACTCTTTGGTGCTTGAGGGCAAATCAGAAAGTTTTTTAAATGCGTGGCGTAATGGATTGCCACCAACAAACTGCCAGATGTACTTGTCAAATGTACCGAACTCTTTTTGTACTAGAAGAAACGCCCGGGCATTTTTGACTGCACCATTGATTTTGAGCCGATTACGGATGATACCCGCGTCCTGCATAAGCGCTACAATTTTCTTCTGGTCATACCGTGCAATTTTTTGGGCATCAAACCCGTCGAATGCCCGGCGGAAGTTTTCGCGCTTGCGGAGTACGGTAAGCCAGCTCAACCCCGCCTGCATACCTTCGAGTATCAAAAACTCAAATATCCGGCGATCATCGTGTACCGGTCTCCCCCACTCCTCATCATGATATGCGATATAGAGCGGATCGCTATTTGCCCACGCACAACGATTTTTTGTTTTCATGGCTAGCTATCATACAGGTAGTTTGTAAGTTTTTGGTTTGCATGATTGTATAGAACGTATAGTACTCGAAGTACACACATATGGTCAAAAAAATAATATACATAGGAGGTGTACTTGTGCTTATTGGCGGCGCATCCGGCGTCGGGCTTTTGACGATCCAAAATCAACAACAAGGGATCGCCTTTGATGCGCTCAAGACAAAAACTGCCACACTGGAAGAAAAAATCACAAACCTTGAGAAGATCATCTCCAGTATAGACGAAACTATGCAAAAAATTACCGTCCCACCCAAGGAGATCGTGCGACGCGAATACATCCGCGAAAAATCCCAAGAGGAGCTCCTGACCGAAGCGGTAGCGCGTGTCACCCCCGGTGTCGTCTCCATCGTCGTCTCCAAAGACGTGCCCCAGCTTGAGGTAGCCTACGTAAACCCATTTGGCGATGATCCATTTTTTAAAGACTTTGATATTAAAGTTCCAGTATATAGACAAAAAGGCACCACCCGGCAAAAAATTGGCGCAGGCACCGGATTTATCATACGTGCGGACGGATATATTGTAACCAACAAACACGTCGCGGCTGATGAGACCGCATACTACACTGTACTGCTTACCAACGGCACACAAAAAACTGCTACCGTGCTCTATCGCGATCCCCTGCAAGACATCGCCATCATCAAAATCCCCGGCTCCGGCTATACCAGTGTCCCACTCGGGGATTCGTCTACCTTAAAACTCGGCCAATCCGTCATCGCTATCGGCAATGCGCTCGGTGAGTACAACAATTCCGTATCCGTAGGCATTATTTCGGGGCTAGACCGCTCCATAGACGCCTCTGGTGGCGGCACGACCGAGCATCTCTCGGGCATCATCCAGACTGACGCGGCCATCAATCCCGGCAACTCCGGCGGCCCGCTTGTGGATCTTTCCGGCAAAGCCATCGGCGTCAATGTCGCAACCGTGATGGGATCCAGCAACATCAGCTTTTCCATCCCCGCCAATATCGTAAAAGATATTCTCGCAAAAAATCTCAAATAATACCAACTGCTTTCCAGCGAAACTTTCTCTCTATAGCCGACGTTCATAATAATACAAACAACAATCACATATGTATCAAGAGTGCGGAGTTGCTAAGGGACCTGGCCCGATACTTCGCCCGCAAAACTTCTCGGTATCGGGAAGCAGTGCGAACTCCAGCCCCACGAGGGGAAGATGCAAATCACACATGGCATATGTTACCGCCTCCTCGAAAGGAGGTTTTTGTTGTCAAAAAGCACCTTGAAAACAGAGAGGAGAACTCTTTATGGATCGAGCAGGTTTCGCTCAAACTGCTTTAATGGAGAGAGAATCATTGACGATCGAAGCTATTGTATTAGATGGAATACATGAAGGATGGAACATCCATACCTGCGGGCACTACGTATTTGAGCTTCTTGGCAACCTTGATGAGCTCGTCTCACTCCTTGGTGTAGTAAAGACTCATCTTGCTACTAGTAATGAAAAACGACTTATCGAAATGACACAGCATGATCTATTTCTCATCCTAGCGGAAGTAGGCAAACCAGCAGATAAAAATGACTCCCCGCCAGAACAGATTGCCCATGCGCATGTCTTGAAACTTGCTGAACTTACGGGAGTATACGAGCAATCACTTGAGCCCCTTGGACATTTTATAGTCCCTGGCGGCACCATAGCCGCATCACTCCTGCACTATGCACGTACCATCACCCGCCGGACAGAACGATCGGCGCTCTTGTACCAAAGAACACAAACCCTCAACCCTTTCATTCCTGTGTATCTTGATCGTCTCGCCTGTCTACTTTTCCAACTCGCACGGTCAGTCAATCAAACATCAAAGGTGCAGGAGGTAGCACCCAGCTATTACCATCCGTCGTCAATCAAGCGAATCACCAAATCACCTCCAAGGAGAACTAGTATGGCTAGACATTATACGCAGAGTAACGAAAAGGACTTTGAAAAATTTCTCAACCAACATGCGAAGAAACTGGGAAAAATCAAGGAAAAAAAAGTACGAGAAGCTAGAGAACAAGCGGCTGGGCGTGCGGCGGCGCTTGACGCATATCACACATGGCATAAAAATGCACTAGCACAAGCAACACAAGAAGCACCAATCATCTTGGACTGGGTTGCGCAATTTACCAAAACTCCGCTCTGGGGAAAAATGCTGAAACTATCACCTCATACAGAAGATTTTCAAATATCAACTGCTATAGAGTATGAGTACCCATCTCCCTATGCCTTCGAAAGGATGGAATGCCGATGCCAAGCGTTTTATCTTGACCGCACAGGCATACTATCTGTCCACTATGTCGAGAAATACGGAAAATCTTATCCTGCCTATACGATCAAGCTTCTCTTAGAACACGCAGCGCCACCAGCCATTACCTCACTCGCCTTAAGTATAGAGGATAGAACCATCCTCAAGATAATCGCTACTGCACTCAACCGCGATCTCACTGAAGAGTAAACTTTGTTCAAATAGCACCTTCATACGCCACAAGCATCACAAAACATATGCCGCATACAAATAACTGCGGCATTTTTATTTTACACAAAAAATCGCCTGGGGATGCAGACGATTGAATATGTACTATCATGATGCCCGAGAGCCGGTAAGACGTTCTGCGTGTGGCGGTATTTTTTGGGGTGGCTCGATAAGCCCTGCGTGCGCAAATATACCTATCCCCAAGCACCATACAATGCAAACCCCGATAGCCGCAACAAGCCAAGACTCACACCGACCATAAGCCAGAAGCACCACCAAAAGATACATAGGTACATCCAAATAGTGGGCCATCAAGGCAATACGCTCCCATTTTTTAAATGCAGGCCGAAGCGCAAGTACTCCTCCACGTGGCCTCATACTCTCCTCGGATCGGCTCAAACGTTCCCGAAAATACACCCGAGTCAAAAGATTTCCCTCCGCACCCTCTACCACAGAGAATACCAACATCATAAGAAACCACGGCACCAAGAGATGCTCAAACCCTCTATATGAAGCGAGCACCACACCACTGACAGCAAGCACCAAGGCTCCTCCGGTCACCACCCAGCGATAGAGAAACATAATAATCCGTAGACACTCCACGACAGATGCCTTATGAGTAAGTTTTCTCATCCAGAGCTCTAGTATGAGCACTCCTCCTAGACCCATACCCAGCACGATCACACCTAGCACATGTACCAAACGAAAAAAGGTATAGACCATACTAGGCCTCCTTTGCCAAAGATTTTTCTTCAGAATACCATGCAAGGCTCACGGAGCAAGGAGCCTCTGCCTCCTATGGTCTTTCAAATTAAACGATTTGAGCAAAATCTCCGTTGATGACTTTTGGCTTCATGCCCAAGATCTCCTCCCGGTATGAAATCTCTGGGATTTGATTGAGAAGATATATGCG
>CAYGFT010000008.1:0-6054 GCA_964349275.1 uncultured Candidatus Saccharibacteria bacterium | reverse complement strand
ATGCGTTTGCCTAAATGTAATGCAAGCCCCATCTCCATTAAAGTATTTGCTCCGATGTACCCGACGATACCTTTTTTGTCATGGTTGAGCACCAGTATCGCATCCGCTCCAGCAACTTTTTCAAAATGTCTTTTTATCGCCTCCTCTTTGCGATCCCAAATCCAAGCGTCTGTAGGAGTAGCCGTCTGGCGAACTTGATAATATTCCATCACCGGCATGACCTTGCCATCACCTGCGGTAATCTCTCCTGGCGGCATCTCTACGATATGACCAAGAAACTCAAGATCTTTTTTTGTTTTGCGCATCTCCTCATAAAAAGCGATGCTCCCACATATTGTGATTTTCATATTGCTGTTTCTGGAGCAACACCAGCCGCTACAAGGGCACGGAGATGCTCCAGATTATTACGTCGTATATATTCAATAACCTTGCCGCGCACATACCCCAATCGCAACCCATAGAGAGATGCGAAAGCAATAATCTCTCCTACGGCCATAGGGATATCGGACTCTCGCTCTACCATAAGCTCGATCTCTGCAATCTGGTAACCAAAATCAAGCACGTCAATATCAATAATAAATTTATCTTTCTGATATTTGCGCCGCGTAGTGGTAATGGATGCAAATGGCATGTACCCGGATACACGCAATATCTCCTCGATAGCAGTATCTCGCGGGAACCCTAAAAACTCCGCTATCTCGGCATTGGTTTCCAGCTCTCGGTATTGATCAGAAACCCGCTTGTCCCAGGCATCATTGAGTGGAATTTTGAGCTCAAATCTGCCACCTCGATCACGGAGCCATATATCTTTCGTGGTAAGGCTGAAATCTTTTGTATCAAAATAGGTATCCGTAAAAGTTTTTTCACTCACAAAAGATGTACCTGCAAGTAGCTTTGCCTGACTATCCTCATCTAACTCAAATTTCTTTTCTACCTCTATCATAACCTCGGTATATCTTGTATACGGATAAAATAAAACCCGGCGGAAGCCAGGCAGATACGCAAAGAGAAATTTCAAAACACTACTTCATCTCTTCGCGCTTGATCTTGTCGACCAAAGGCTCCGAGGCAAGACGCAGTATAGCGCCACCCTCAAGCAAGGCATCCCAGGTCGTATGATGCGGCCGCTCAACTTTGCGGATATTGGGGAATGCTCCTATAGCTTTAGCAACTAATGCATCATAGCACACACCCTGCTTGGGATAGATCTCCATATGATCAAAGCCATCTCGCTGACTATGATCTGGCTTTTGATCCGCAAGCTCTACATAGAAGACTTCTCCAAAAGAACTGGGGAGGCTGGTATGCAATAGAAAATACGCGATAGGCCGACCAGCTACAGGCGCCTGATGCACCCAATTGCTTACGCCTTCTTTTTCTAGCATCCGTCGCATAGCCTCAAACATCTCACGTGAGCCACATTTGTAAGATACGTGATCTGCCAAGGCAACCTCTTGACGCTGTAATATCTGCGCGCGGGACTGCATACCCAGGAAACTAAGAAAACTACTCGCCTCCCTATAAAAGTCTTCGATGCTTTGTATCTCTGCCATGCGCACATCCTCCGTTTAATATTTTACTTATCATACAAGATGGCCCATAGAATTAAAAGAGCGAGAAACTCATAAATGTCCGCTCAAACCAGCTGTGCTGACTCAACCCCTGCAGACGATGCACCAGCTCTTTGTGTCTGCGAGATTCCGAGCGATATGACTCACCGCGTATAATTTTCTGATCAATGAGTCGATTAAGCTTTTTAATCTCACGCTTGGCAAGCTGTATAGAAGCAATACTATTCATGCTCTTTGCGCCTCGCACCCCCTCCCGGGAGGAGCTATCATCAGAGCTAGCGAGAACCGGTACGCCATGTCTGACTATATCTCCCCCAGAAGAGTGGATGCGAGGGATTAATAAATAATACTCTCATTGTCGGCGGTTTTGTAAAGTCTGTCAACTTTTCTAATTTTCTAAAACTGTGGATAATTTGTTGCGGTATTTTCTAGAATCTGTACCATATAAGTATGCACAACATACAAGAACAACTTTTAAAACTAGTGGGCACCAAAAATCTCGGCTCACTCACCCTGCGCGAGATCGGTGAACTTGTCGGGGAAAAGTTCCCCCAAAAGATTAAACACCACCTCACCCAGCTGGAACGAAAGGGTCTTATCAAAATAAACAAAGCGGCAAACTCTATCGAGCGCTCCACCCAAGGTCTTATCAAAAATAGCAAACTCGTCTCCATACCAATTCTCGGCACTGCAAACTGCGGCCCTACTACTCTATTCGCTGATCAAAATATTGAAGGGTACCTCAAGATGTCCTCCAAACTACTAGGAAAGAAAAAGAGCGTATTTGCCATCAAAGCCTCCGGTCTTTCTATGAATAAGGCACGCATAGAAGGTAAAACCATCGAAGAGGGCGATTATCTCATCGTAGACAAAGACGAGACCTCCCCCCGAGACCGCGACATCGTTCTCGCAATTATCGATGACACTGCAGTAGTAAAGCGCTATATTTGGGATGCAGAAAATGAGCAGGTGATTCTTGCCTCGGATTCAACCAAAGATCTCTCGCCAATCTATATCCATCCTGATGATCGATTTGCTATCAATGGGAAGATCGTACAGGTCATTAAAAAGCCAAAACTCTAAAAACCCCAAAATAAAATAGCCTCATCGTGGGGCTATTTTATTTTGGGGGTGTATGAAGTTATCTCCCTGCCCACTTTTTGAGCGTGTCGTAGGCATCCTCACCACAAATAAATTCTTTGGTCTCGGTATTATAGAAAAATGGCACTCCCCCGCATGATCCCTGATTGTATGCCTCCATCTTACGAGCGTTCCCCTCATCGTGCCAAATCTCAAGTTTTTCTACATGCACTCCCTCCTCCTTCTCAAGTCGCTCCACGAGTGGCGCCATATTCTCGCAATGCGGACACTCTTCGCCATAAAACTCTATGAGCATATGATACTGGATTATCTGGTATCGTTTAGTCTTCTCTCTAAACTAACATTCGCCCGATACAACAACAAAGAAAAAATTGCGCCAGCCAAGGCCCCAAGAATCATCATCCATTCAAAAAATCCCAATTGACGCTCTGTCGCGACTCGGTATGCCTCAGCCACTTCTTTTGGAAAATCCACCGTAAAAGACCCCACCGCATCATACCCCTGATGCTGTTCGACATCTAGTGCAACCTTCCAAACGCCCGGAGGATTAAAATCCGCTTTCGCAAGCGTGTACTCCCAAGTCGCGCGATCCACTGGTGGCAAGAGGGCGACAATCGGTCCAATGCCCGCAATCTCATTGGTAAGTGTAAGCGTAATTTTATGGACCATAAAATCTGGATCCTGGCTTTCCGAGCTGAGCGTCAAGAAAAATTGATCGGGCTGCTCCAAAGAGTCACGAAATACCATCGCCACACCTTGGCTCGATATATGCTTCTCAAACAACGGCCCGCTCATAAGTGGCGGTGTGGTAATGATAATAAAACTAGTAGCAAATAGCATCATCACCCCTACCAACGCCTCAATCCCATACCCGATACGCATCCGTGCACGAACCACATCCGATGTGCCAGGCTCATCTGCCCCTCCTGCCGATGGTACACGCACCACCGCTCGCCACCCGACAAATTGATTGTAGAGACGCATACACAGGAGTAGTACCGCAAGTGCCGAGAGTACCAAAAACCGATACCCCCAATCGGTAGTAAACACATTGGCAAGTCCCTTCAGATGCAACCAAATGATATAGGCGCCAGACACTGTGGCTACACCAAAAGCGATACTCATATATTGAGAACATCTTGCCACGAGCACCAGCCAACGCGAGCCGATACGACCGTCGAAAAACAAGAGACTCAAGATCAGAGCCCCACCTACCCAAAAATTTTTTGCAAGGAGATGGATACCATTTACGAGTATAGAAAACTCCGGCCAGAGATGCGATGCGGCCGCATGACTCACCCGTGCCCGCAAGAGAGTCATCCCCAACACAACAATAAAAAGAGCATACTCTACGTGGGTAGCTTTGGACGCCGCGACTATCACGCGCCATCGCCCCAAAAATATGAGGAGAAATATGCCACCCAGCACTCCCCGCCAGAGCGCATATTCCCCCGACACCGTTGAGCTAAACGCCGTAAGAGCCACCAGCCAGCCAATGTGCTGGAGCTCTCGCAGAGCATACGCTTGCTTGAGAACATACAAACATGTCCCCACAACAACAAGCAATGCACCGGCAATACATACCCACCGAAGCCGCCGATATATTGGTGTGGAATCACTAAAAGACGCTGGCTGTTTGGAATACCGTACCAATCCCAAAAATATAAGACCAGTAAACAGCAACGCCTGCCCGAAGAGCTCGACCCATATCAAAAGAGCATCAGACCAAAATGAACTATGTGCTACCTCTGCACCCACCGCCGAGTCTGACCGACTCTCATATCCCACGGAAAATGTAAATGCACCCTTGGTAAAATGTCCATCATCTGCGGACACCACTTGCCAGGAGACGGTATACGATCCTTTGCCCGCATCCCACATCGGAGCGCGCAACACACGGTTGTCTGATGAACTAAGCACGGCAGGACCAGTTCCCCCATCAGCTCCATTAGGTCCGAATATTTTGATACTGCTCGCTTTGGGTTCTATGCGTTCAGAAAAATGGATGACAACCTCTTTGGGAATCTCATCGAGTATACTCGCGGCGCCCGGATCATATGAGATAGGCGTGGCATGCGCATATGCAAGATGCCAAGGGACAAAAAAACCACCAAGTGCCACCAAAGCAAAACATGCACCGTAGATATTTTTTAGAATACCCATGTTGCTGCTGCTATAAGCAAAGACAGTGCCGCAGATCCTATACACCACTCGCACCATTCTTTGAGTATAAAAGCCTGGACGCCAATCAGAAACAAAGAAAACAATGCGGCAGCACTGGAAGCAACATCCAGGAAGAGTACGAGAACTGGCTGAGGATTCCAAAGAGTCGAGAGGAGGAGCACGTGTGCCAAAAACATGAGGCCATAATACACCATTCCTATAACTTCGTTGTGGATGCCAAACGTCACCGCATACGAGCTATGCACTACTTTGTCGCAATCATCACCGATAACGCAAACCAGTTTTTCTTGTTTTCCTTTTTTGTGCCATATGTGAAATGACAAAAAAAATCCCAGACACGAAGCACTCACTATTACAAGATGTTCTACCATATATCAGAAGTAAGCCGCCGCCCAAAACGAACGGCGGCTTATATTATTTATTAGCTATTTTTACGCTTCACTGCTCCAATACCAACGAAAAGGGCTACAATACCGATGCCGGCCCCTGCTATGCCATATTGGCGAGCCTCTGCAACCCCTTTAGATGCATCACCCACAACAGTGGTCATATTTTGATTCATTTCATACAAAGAAACAGATGGTTCCGGGAATCCTAGATCGGCTTTTTGCACCGGGCAACCAAATGCCCCAGCCGCCTCAATCCGCGTCACACCCGGAGAGACCTCAACTTCCGTCTTATCCTCTGGGGCCTGCGGATGACCTGCAGGATTACACTGCCATGTATAATCGAATGGAACATTATCTATCATACCAAAAATCCGATAGGCGTAGGTCGTCTGAACCGTAGGGATAAAATATGCGCGATACGATCCAGGAGCGCCGTACGTAGGAACAATGCTTAAAGTTTTCTTTTTTCCTCCGGCAGCTAGCTCCACCTTCAATGTCGCCTCAAGCCCCGTGACAGGCGTTCCCTCCTGCTCCACGCCACTTTTTTTACTTGCCACGTGTTCATCATGCGTCACACTTACCACACGAAGATCAAGACCCGTCTTATCATCCACCGCGATCGGCTCGTTGAGCGAACCGATAGTGAACGAATAAACTTTCTCATGTATCTCGAACGATGTATGACCATGGGCGGACGCCGCAGATGGCAGAGAGAGCACACTCGCCAAAACCAAAAGTACATAACTATTTTTTTTCATATCTAGATATCAAGTTTATGGACGCTTTTCCCCAAAATGGAGCATCCCCAG
>CAYGFT010000007.1:0-33793 GCA_964349275.1 uncultured Candidatus Saccharibacteria bacterium | reverse complement strand
CAAGAAGGGTTCAGACTACGGTGCTAAAGACATTTTTGTTTTGGAGGGGTTGGAGCCCGTACGCAAGCGTCCGGGCATGTATATCGGCTCGACTGGACCGGACGGTCTCCATCATCTGATATGGGAGATTGTGGACAATGCGATTGACGAGGCTATGGCGGGGCACGCCAAAAATATCTCGCTTACTTTGCTTCCCAAAAACCGCGTCAAAGTCACTGATGATGGTCGTGGTATTCCGGTGGATGTCCACAAACAGACCAAAAAGTCAGCTCTTGAGACCATCATGACGACCCTGCATGCGGGAGGTAAGTTTGGCGGTGGGGCCTACAAAGTCTCTGGCGGACTTCACGGCGTGGGAGCTTCGGTGGTTAACGCGCTCTCCGTATATATGAAGGCCGAGGTCTGCAAAGACGGTGGGCTCTATGTGCAGGAGTACGAGCGCGGCAAGCCCAAGGCGGCGGTCAAAAAAATCGGCAAGTGCGGTGCTTCTGGTACCGCCGTGACTTTTGAGCCGGATCCGCAAATTTTTAACGAGATATCTTTTAATTGGAAGCGGGTGCTCGATCGGGTGCGCCAGCAGGTGTATCTCACCAAAGGTATCAAGATGGTGGTGCATGATGAGCGAGAAAGCTCATCGACCTCCGGCGAGTCATACGGGTTTTATTTTGAGGGAGGTATCGCCTCATATGTAAAATATCTCAATCGGGATATTACGCCCCAGCACGAGAATATTTTTTATGTCCAAAAAGAAGTAAACGGTATTTTAGTAGAGATTGCGCTTCAGTATACCGATGATCTGCAGGCGCGCGAGATGAGTTTTGCAAACAATATTCACACACCGGAGGGAGGTATGCATCTCACCGGTTTTCGCACCGCGCTCACGCGTATCCTCAATGATTACGCGCGCAAGAACAATTACCTCAAGCAGGACGAAGAAAATTTAATCGGTGAGGATGTGCGCGAAGGGCTCACTGCGGTCATTTCAGTCAAACTTGCTGAAACCCAGTTTGAGGGGCAGACCAAATCGAAGCTTGGCAACCCCGAAGCAAGAGGCGCTACCGAGACGGGATTTAGTGATGCGTTTCAGGCGTTTTTGGAGGAGCATCCCCAGGACGCGCGCGGGATCTGTGAGCATGTGGTGCTTGCTTCCAAGGCTCGCCGTGCCGCTAAGGCCGCCAAAGATACGATTTTGCGAAAGGGTCTTTTGGAGGGGTTGGCGCTCCCCGGCAAACTTGCTGATTGCCAGTCCAAAGATGCTACACAGTCAGAGATATTTATTGTAGAGGGAGACTCTGCAGGTGGATCAGCCAAGCAGGCGCGTGATCGGCGGTTTCAGGCGATATTGCCGCTTCGGGGCAAGATCCTCAACGTAGAGCGTGCGCGCCTGGATAAGATGCTTGCATCTAAAGAAGTGAAAGCTTTGATTATTGCGCTTGGCGCGGCAATCGCGGATGAGTTTAATATCGACAAGCTTCGGTATCACAAGATTGTGATCATGACCGATGCCGATGTGGATGGCGCGCATATTCGCACGCTTCTCCTTACGCTTTTTTATCGGTACTTCCGACCGGCTATTGATGCAGGATTTTTGTATATTGCCCAACCGCCGCTCTATAAGGTGAGCCGTGCCAAAGAGTCACATTATGCCTATACGGAAGCAGAGAAGGACAAACTCCTGAAAGAGTTGCAGGCACGTAAAGAAGAGCGTGCGGCAAAGTCCGCGGCTAAAAAAGGCAAGGATGTAGAAGATGTGGTGGATGAGGAGGTATCTGCATCGGAGGTGGGCGAGGAGGCGGGCACAGAAACTTCAACCAAAGGATTTACGATACAGCGTTACAAGGGCTTGGGAGAGATGAATCCCGGACAGCTTTGGGAGACGACCATGGATCCGGCGCGTCGTATGATGCTCCAGGTCAATATCCAGGATGCGGCCGCGGCAGACCATATCTTTGATATCTTGATGGGTAGCGAAGTTGCTCCGCGTAAGCTCTTCATTCAGGGCCATGCCCGCGCGGTGAAGAATTTGGATGTTTGATTAAAGAAATAATTTAATTGTATGGGTGTTGAATCATTTGATGTGCCGCCATCTTTGCCGGAGATTCCGCCTGAATTGCCCCAAAAAGAAAATATAGAAAACTTGGAAAAATTAAAGGAAGATTTTAAGCGGTTGGGAGCGCTTCAATGGGTGGGCTTTGAAGGTGAACGTGCTATGCATGGAAAGAAATACGATGAGGCACGCGAGTTTTTGAAACAGATGAACTACGAAGAATTACTACCAGTTGCCGAAGACCTACGTCAACAGTACAAAGAAGAATATGCAAATACTGTTGTTGGTGAATCATATTCAGAGCAACTGCAAACTATAGTTTTAGAGCAAGCTCAAAAACATGCAGAAGAAATCAAAGCGAGCAAGATACAAGGTAGTCAGATGGCCTTTGGGAAGGGTCTGGAGACAGATGATGTTCTTCGAGTATACTTGTCGCCTAAATTAAATAAAGATTTACCAGCTTCAGTAAATAATATTCTAGATAAGCTCACAGGACTAAATGCACAAATAAAAATAAACAATGCCGATTGGTATGAGGATGCGGGCAGGGTAGGTAGCGAGAACGCCATGAAGCCAAGTCATTTTATGAATCGCATTGTAGTGTACCTGAATAGAAACTCGGGAGACACGACAGAATTTCTACAACGCCTTGCAAGCGACAAAGCCTTGCTGTCACAAATGGAGGACTCAGGAGAATGGAGTTATACGAGTCGAATACCAATAGCAAGGGGAGTTAATATTGCGGAAGGTTCAAAAAAATCTTGGGATATGGACGAAGGGAAGAAGTATACTGCCTTAAAACGGTGGGTTTCAACACGACAATGGCCAGATGAATATGCAATACGGCCATCAGAAACATGGTTTCAAAAACCAGAAGTCCAAGAAGCTACCAAAACCAAGTCCCTGGAACCTCTTGGACGAGTAACAAATATGCCTAGCCTAAAGAGCGATTAAACTTTTTAGTATGTCTATCGAAAACCCATCTATTCAAACAACACAAGAAAGTCCTGAAAAGATAGCAAAAGAAAAACATTTAGAGGAAATTAGAAGTGGGCTTGAAAAAGTTACGGATGCTGTTGGTAAACCTATCGATGAAGGAATAAAAGAAACTATTGCGGTTTTTAATGCTATTGAGTTGCCCACGTATCAACCATGTGAAGGGCATGAGAACACCGCAGAAGGAAGGCCTTACCCTTGGGTTGCCATCGCGGATGGTAGCGAGCCTGAGGAGCGGTATATCGGTGAACGTGAAGCATTTGAAAAAGCGGCTCAAGACTATAATGTTTCTTTGGACGATCTTGTTAAAAAATTTGAACCGAACGATGTTTGGAATAAGGTCATGGATGAAGTTATGCCGCGTGGAGAAACACTTGAGTATCGTGAGTGGACCGAGAAGAACCAAGCATTTTATGAATATGCTGGAAAACTTTTAGATAAGTTCTACAAAGAGCATACTGTAGATGCAGATATGCAACTTATCCGGGTGCTTGGTGCGGGGAATGAGTTTGAAGTGCATAGCGAACAACCTATAGATTTTGACGAGTTGTCTGAAGCTGAGAAACAAAATGTAATTGCGAAACTTCCTGCTCGTCAGAAAGAAATGGCAGATTTCACAGAATTTCTCAAGAACTACTACTTTTCCGATGAGTTTGATAAAGTAAAGCCCATAGAGTAGTGCGCCGGATCATAGTACACAGAGCTGTTGACTTATTGGCTGGGGAGGGCTAGTATGAGCCATATAAGGGCCTGCGGGCCTTTTAAAAATGGTTTACCCCGTGAGAGATTTTGGAGATTATACCATCTCATATAATATAGAGGCGTAATCAACAAAATATAATAGATTAATTTATAGTTCTCTTGGGGCAAACGAATATTATGAGCAACAAAATCAGTACATATTTTCGGGAAACACAGACAGAGATGAAGCGAGTTACTTGGCCATCTCGGGTCGAGACCATGCGCTTTACGGCACTTGTGGTAAGCGTTTCGGTAGGGGTCGCATTATTTTTGGGGGCGCTCGATTTTGGGTTTGTGCGCCTGTTGGAAGTATTTATTTTTTAATTTTATCCGCCAAAATTTTTAGGCATGCATTATGTGTACATTTTGCGTAGCAGAAAGGATGGCAATTTGTACATTGGGTGCACATACAATCTTCCTAAGAGAGTTGCGTTGCATAATGCTGGAGGAGTGCCTTCAACAAAGGGTAGAAAACCATTAGTATTGGTATATTATGAAGCTTTTATCAACAAACAAGATGCATTTACTCGGGAGCAGTGGCTCAAGACTGGGTGGGGTCGCACCCATGTTCGCAAGATTCTTAGTAATTGCCTAAAAATTTAGGAGGATACCATGCCAAAGCAAACATCGGAATTTGGCAGGAATTGGTACGCGGTGCATACCTATTCCGGCTATGAAGATGCGGTGGCGCGTAATCTTCGCCAGCGTATCGAGTCCATGGGTATGGAGGACAAGATTTTCACGGTTCTTGTCCCGACGGAGAAAAAAATCAAGATAAAGGGCGGCAAGCGTCGTACTGTAGAGGAAAAGATCTATCCGGGTTATGTACTTGTGGAGATGATTGTGACAGATGATTCTTGGTACGTGATCCGTAACACCCCGCGGGTGACCGGATTTGTGGGTTCAGGTACTACGCCGACTCCACTCTCGGCAGAAGAGATTGATGTTCTGATGGGACGTATGGGCGAGGCAGAACCCAAGCACAAGGTTGACTTGACCCCTGGTGATGCGGTAAAAATTACAGACGGACCGTTTAAGGACTTTGAGGGTAAAGTCGGTGAAATAGACGAAGAACGCGGGAAGGTAAAGGTTATGGTCTCGATTTTCGGACGGGAGACCCCGGTAGAGCTCGATTTTCTTCAGGTGCGCAGAGTCTGATTCATCCGCCAAAAATTCTTGGTGGTTGGGCGTACAACCTTGTAGTACTTGAGTTTTAGGTCAAGGTTTGATAGAAATCGGTATTAGTAACAATAAGAATTTTAGGCGGATACATGGCAAAAAAGGTAAAAGAAATAGTAAAACTGCAGATTCAAGCTGCTAAAGCCACCCCGGCTCCTCCCGTGGGTACTGCTTTGGGGCCTAAAGGTATCAATATCGGAGACTTTGTAAACAAGTTCAACCAAGCGACCCAAGACAAGGGGACGGATATTATTCCGGTAGAGATTACGATATACGAAGATCGGACGTTTGATTTTAAACTCAAAACCCCGCCGGCATCGGACTTACTGCGTAAAGCCGCAGGCGTAGAGAAGGGGGCAGGCAATCCTCTGCGCAATAAAGTTGGCAACGTTTCTCGTGCTAAACTCCGTGAGCTTGCCGAACGCAAGATGGAAGATCTCAATGCCAATGATGTCGATGCGGCTGCCAATATTATCGCGGGCACGGCACGCAGTATGGGCATTGAGATAAAAGACTAGATTTCTGTATGAAAGCGCGAATTCTTGCGATTATAATGCTTTTGGTGGGCGTAGCTGTGGGGGCTTTTGACTTGCCGCAGTACTACAATAAGCTTGCTGACAAAATTCATGCGCCGCACCTATCCGTGCGGCAGTTTCGTTTGGGTCTTGATTTGCAAGGAGGGACACACTTGGTGTATCGCGCAGATATCTCTAGCTTGCCATCGGATCAGGTTGCTGAATCTATGCAGGGACTCCGCGATGTAATTGAGCGCCGGGTCAATGCATTTGGCGTAGCGGAGCCTTTGGTGCAGATCAACCGTGTGGGCAATGATCAGCGTCTTATTGTAGAGCTCGCTGGAGTATATGATATCAACCAGGCGATTCAACTCATTGGTGAGACGCCATTTTTACAGTTTAAAACCGAGCGCCCAGAGGCGGAGCGCAACGCCATTTTGGAGGCACAAAAAAATAACCAACGACTCAATGAGGACGCCTATTATATTGCGACCGATTTGACGGGTAAATATTTAGAGCGCGCTGAATTGGTGTTTGACCAAAACTCGTTCAGTCCGACCGTGAGCATTGTATTCAATGATGAGGGTGGTAAGCTATTTGAGACTCTCACCGGTCAAAATGTAGGCAAGCCCATTGCTATCTATCTCGATGGATTGCCGATCAGTACACCTATGGTGCGCGAAAAAATCTCAGGTGGTTCAGCGCAAATCACGGGTGATTTCACCCCAGATGAAGCGCGCCAGCTAGTGCAACGCTTTAACTCGGGAGCGCTTCCAGTACCCATCTCGCTTCTCTCTCAACAGCGGGTAGAGGCCTCGCTCGGTAAGGCAGAGTTTGAGCGGAGTTTGGCGGCTGGTATCTATGGGCTTTTGGCGGTGGCACTTTTTATGCTCTTTTGGTATCGCTTGCCGGGGTTTGTAGCGGTGGTGGCGCTACTTTTGTACGCTATTCTTACCCTTGCAGTGTTTAAGCTCTTTTCGATAACACTCACTGCCGCAGGTATGGCTGGATTTATCCTTTCGATCGGTATGGCGGTGGACGCTAACATTTTGATATTTGAGCGCTTCAAAGAGGAGATGCGCGCCGGACGACCGCTTGGTGGTTCGATCGATGAAGGATTTGCACGTGCTTGGCTCTCTATTCGCGATTCCAATATGTCGAGCTTAATTACTTCTGCAATTCTTTTCTGGTTTGGCACGAGTCTCATCAAGGGATTTGCGCTGACGCTTGGTATCGGTATTTTAGTAAGCATGTTCTCGGCGATTACCCTTACCCGAACTTTTTTGCGAGCACTCAACCTGCGTGAGTCTAGGGCAGTAAAATTTCTTTTCGGTATATAACCATTGCACCATATTATGTATATCGTTGCTTACAGAAAAATAACGTACGCTATCTCCGGCATATTATTCATCTTGGGTATCGCGGCGCTTTTGTTGTGGGGCCTGAAGCTGGGTATTGATTTTACGGGGGGCTCTCTTATGGAGCTTGAATTTGTGCATGCGCGCCCGACGACCGAAGAGCTCCAGCAAAAGATTGCAGTGCTTGATATTGGCTCGGTGCAGATGCAACAGACAGGGGAGAGGGGGCTCTTTTTGCGGATGAAAGATATCGATGAGGCGACACATCAGAAGCTCTTGCAGGCACTAGGTGAGCGCGACCCCAATGCCGGCTTTGTAGAAAAGCGGTTTGACTCTATCGGACCCACGATTGGTGGCGAGCTCAAGCGCCGGGCGATCTATGCACTGCTCTTGGTGATTCTCATGATTGTGCTCTATATCGCATTTGTGTTTCGCAAGGTCTCTCGACCGGTTGCTTCATGGAAATATGGCCTAGTGGCGATTGTGGCGCTTTTGCATGATGTCATTATTCCGATCGGGTTTTTTGCTTATCTCGGACATTTCCAAGGCGTGGAGATTGATGCGTTGTTTATCACTGCGGTGCTCACTATTCTTGGTTTTTCGGTGCATGATACCATAGTGGTGTTTGACCGGATCCGCGAGAATTTGCGGCGCGGTAAAGGGGCAAGCTTTGAAGAGACGGTGGGTATCAGTATCAACGAGACTATAGTACGTTCTATCAATACCTCGCTCACCTTGTTTCTTGTGTTGCTTACCCTTTTCTTTTTTGGTGGTCACTCGACCAAGTATTTTTCACTTGCGCTTATTATCGGCACTGTATTTGGCACTTACTCCTCGATATGTATTGCCAGCCCACTTCTTGTTACCTGGGAGCGTTGGAAGGCGAGACGCGCGTAGTATGAAAACGTCGTGTAAAATAAAAAACCATCTGCTAGGGCGGATGGTTTTGTTTTGGAGCCCATGAGCGAGAAAGAGAACAGTTAGGAATTATTTTCCTCGAGATAATAGATATCAACGATGGAAATACGCTGACGCCGTGTATTTCCCGGTAAAACTCTGTAGTATGTGTCACTCCATATATCGCGGAGAAACACTACAGCTTTCTTACCAAGCTCTCTTCTGCATGCTTCGCAGACCTGTCGTGTTAATATATTCCCTGGTCCAGGGCGGAGAATCAGACGATACGGTCTGCATTTGCTTCGATAGAATTCCTCCACTTGAGGTACCTCATTCGGGAGAAGCTTCCTTTCAAAGGTGAGTGATCTTGGTAAGGAGAGCAGGAACGCGAACTTAAGACGTTTTCGTACAGGTTGTTCGATAGGGCTCTTGTGAGCTCCTTTGACAGCTCCTTGCCGCTCTCGCTCTGCTGTTTCCAGAGCCTCGTATAATTTAGACATGGCGTACCTCCTTATCGGTTTTCATAGTGAATGAGCAGATGCTGTAAATGTATAGGGGAACACTTGCCCGAGGCATCAAATGCCTGGCGTGTCTCGCCGTGTTCTACCACCCAGCGAATAATAGACACCTGCCCCTGTAGGTATTTTTGTGCCGCACTTGCGACAATAGTATCCGACAGCTCGGACGCCATACCTAGGTAGGTGAGGTGATATGTTTTTTCATTTTTACCGCATTCCATCTTCTCTACTCCTTTCAAGTTTCGTTCCAAGACATGGTACTGTACAGAGGATTTTTAGTCAATGGAGTAGGTTTGGCTATGTTGGGTGATGAGTGCATCTTTTAAAAGGTCGCGCAGAATAGTTTTGGTTTTTAAGATCGTCAGTTCGGCAAGATGCTGGTCTTTGCAAATCCTTTGGTGTATGTGGCTGAGTTGCAATTGGGGGTTTG
The DNA here is from genome assembly GCA_964349275.1 of uncultured Candidatus Saccharibacteria bacterium. Taxonomy (GTDB): domain Bacteria; phylum Patescibacteriota; class Minisyncoccia; order Ryanbacterales; family 2-02-FULL-48-12; genus 2-02-FULL-48-12. Next base: position 25,112 of record CAYGFT010000007.1, on the reverse strand, counting down.
CGATAAGGAGTTTTATAATTTTACCACGGATGTATCGGTCAGATCCGGTGAATCGTGATTGCCGAGTATAGTGCTTGCTTTTGCGATTGGGGTTGGGGATGTCTTTGATAGCGTCTCGGCCGTAGTCCATGAGTGCTAGATACCAATCACGTTTTTTGATGCGAGGTTCTATATTCTCGAGTACGGCGAGAATAGTGGTATCAGAGATATTTTTTTGCTCGGGGAAAAAGATATGAATAATTGTGCGCCGGATATTGGTCTCAATGAATGGCTCACATTTATCATGCGCAAAGCAAGCAATGGCGCGGGCGGAATATGGACCAATGCCGGGGAGTGCATCAAGTGTCTCCGTGCCTTGCGGAACAATGCCGTGGTGCTCCGTGCTGATGATATGCGCCGCATTTTGTAAATATTTCGCTCTCCGGTTGTATCCCATGCCTTGCCATGAGTTGAGTACGGTACCCCAAGGGGCTTTGGCGAGCGCTTGGGGTGTTGGGAATCGGCGCAAGAATTCTGGATATTTTTTGAGTACCCGCGGGATCTGCGTCTGCTGAAGCATGACTTCAGAAACCAATACGTGCCAAGGGTTTTTCGTGGTTCGCCAGGGGAGACTTGGAGCATGGTGCCGATACCAAGCACGCACTGTTTTTTGAAATGCTTTGATTTTTTCCCGATTCATAGCTATAAAGATAATAGAAACTAGGGGACTTTACTAGCTGGCATAAAAGACTATGGAAAAAGTTGCAGAATACAAGTATATGATTTTAGTCGGTGTGGTCGCGTTTGCGCTCGGTTTTGGAGTAAGTTCTCTCATCGGTTCTCGTTCGGACGAGTCCAAGGTAGCCAAGGATGATCGGGTGATAGGGTCTGATGTGGTGGACGCTAAAAATTTGCCACCACTTCCATTTACTGATAAGCCGTCTGATGTATCTGCGGATGCTCCGAAGATGATGGGGTCGATACTCGTGGGGGACAACGCGATAGCAGTTGATACACAGTCTGCGGGTGGTGCGGTGATGTTGAGCATGGTGACGCTCAAAGAGCCAGCGTGGGTGGTCATTCATGAAGATCGAGGTGGTGCACCAGGCAATATTCTTGGTGCGGGCTGGTTCTTCGCTGGAGAGAATCGCAATGTCTCAGTGACGCTACTTCGCAATACCGAGGCGGGCAAGGCGTACTATGCGATGATCCACGAGGACGCAGGTGCAGACAAAAAATTTGCTAAAGAATCTGATATGCCGATTAAAGACCCGAGTGGTGCTGTGCTCATGATGAAGTTCTCTACTCACTAATTTATTTTCTTGGCCACTGGGCGCATTGTCTGGTGGTGTTTCTTTATGGCTAATACACAACGTATTGCAGTGCTCTATCACGCCGAATGCTCTGATGGATTTGGGGCCGCGTACGCCGCGTGGAAAAAATTTGGTACGCGCGCCGTATATATTCCGGTGCTCCCCAATAATGCCGTCCTCCCGGCACTAGCTCAAGGCAAAGAGGTCTATACGCTTGACTACTCTTTCCCAGCTACTGTTATCCCAGCGGTTCTTAAAAAAGTCGAATCGTTGACGATTATTGACCACCATATCAGTAACAAGGAAGCTGTATTTCTTGCGACAGAGCATGTATTTGATCTAAAGCACTCAGGTGCGATGCTCACGTGGTCCTATTTCCATCCAGGTAAAGCGATCCCGCGGCTCCTCCGGCATATAGAGGACTCGGATTTGTGGAAGTTTGCGTTGCCATATACTCGAGAGTTGCAGGCAGTTATCGGTCTTCTGCCACAGGATTTTCATATTTGGAAAAAACTTGAGCGAGATGTCGAGTCGAGTGCACACCGCAAAATACTGGTACGCGACGGTGCATTGCTCCTGAAACAAAAAGCGGTACAAGTTGAGCGTGCGCTTCAGAATGCCGAAGACGTGATATTTGCAGGCTACAAATGCCGCATGGTCAATTCTGCGGTGCATGCTTCGGAGATTGGCAATGCGCTTTGCAGAGCGGGAAGCCCTATTGGGATCATCTGGTCGCGCCGCGGCAAATCAATCATAGTTTCTTTGCGGTCGTTGGGAGACGTTGATGTTGCGACGATTGCTGTGCGTTATGGCGGGGGAGGACACAAAGCCGCCGCAGGGTTTTCCTGGGAGCAAAAAGATTTTTTGAGATTCCGAGGGGTGTAGCTACTTCCTTTTTCTGTATGGTGCTTGTTTTATTTTTTGTTGTTAGGTCGAATTGCCGGTGTTTGCGCTCCGATGTTCCGCGGATGAAAATTTTTTGTGCCGTCAAGGCTACTATGACGCTCTTTTTATAAAAAAGCCCCGATGGAAAACATCAGGGCTACCGGGGTAATAGGGTGAGAGTATTTACTACTGGCGTTTAAGAATCTTTCGTGCTTCCTCCTGGTTGCTTACAAAGAAGGCGCTCTCAACAGTTACCTGCAGATTTGCAGATGGGCGAGGGTAGTTGTCATTTATTTCTTTCAATAGTGACATGACACATGCCTCGGGGTCTGTTTTAGCGTCTTGTTCCTTTTTCCCATTTATCTTCCCAGCGATCTGGACTACCAACTTTTCCATCTCTTTTGGGATCATGTCCATCTCCTTTCTCGTGTCTGTTGTGAGGACTTTTTTACTGTGTTTAGTGTCATATCAAAAAAGCTCGTTACCCATATTTCCTCCTCGAGACGTGCCAATTGAAGGACTCTTTGGGAGAACTCTCTTACTAGATAGCTAAAAATGAAAAGAGCGCAATCGTCTACCCATTTGGCGGCCTCACGGACCACTTTTGCGAAGTGCCGTTCGGCGAATTCTTTTTTGTTTGGGTCTGCCCATGGCTCATGGGCAGAGAGAAATTTTCGCTTGCTCGCCTCATCCCATACCTCCTCCTCGGCTAACATACCGCGTGTGCTAATGGCAAAGAAAAGAATAGAGCGAAGAACGTCTAATGCATCCATTTTTCTTGCTCGCGCAGTATGAGTACTCCGGAGACGAAACATGAGGCGAATAACCTGTGTTCGCTCCTCGTAAATCTTCCCTTTTTTGTTAAAGAACATGCCGTCCACTTCATACATAGACCAGCCGCGAAAAGGTGAACGATACATATCTATCCGTTTTAGCGCTTGGTCCACAGTTAGTTCCAGTGTTCCTGGGTTTTTGACAGGTATATCCTGGTAGGGGTTAAAAAGGTTGTGATATCTGGCCAGTTCAACAAGCAGGTCCTCGATATTATCTCGCAGATATTTTTTAACCCTACTTTCATTATGACCTTTCTCGAGGCTGTCAAAAATTCTTCCCTGAAACACTACTTTTTTTGGAAAGTACACCTCTGCAAATATACCGCGTTCTCCAGGGGTAAAAAGGTATAACGTCTCAGATTTTGCCATCTTTTGTCTCCCTTCCTCTTGCGTATGGTACATACCTGTTCGGTGATTTTATATCACAAAATCAAGCATATTACAACGGCAAAGAAACTTATAGTGGCGAATCGTATACGCTAGTTCTTTTAACCCTACTTTCATGGTGCTCTTATGTGTATAAAGAACTCAGTATCCGATGGGTGGGTTGTTTGAAATCATGGTATGTTATGTTAGAATGGACACATGGAAATTACTACCCAAATGCCAATAAAAAAGACCGGCCCCAAGGATGTCTTTTTGCATCTTTTGGCGATTATTGCCTTGTACGCAAGCGCAGTAAGTTTGATTACGCTTCTGTTTCAGTATATTAATATAGCCTTACTTGATGCTCTCGATGGTGGGTATTATGCACTCACGAGCATTTATCAGTCGATACGGTTTGCACTTTCCAGCTTGATAGTGCTGTTTCCAGTGTTTGTGTTTACCAGTAGGTTTTTGCAACAGGAGTATGTGGTTGATCCCGAGAAGCGTGATACCCGCATTCGCAAGTGGCTACTCTACTTTACGCTTTTTTTGGCGGGGTTGGTTATCTTGGGCGATCTTGTCACGCTCCTCTACAATTTCTTGGATGGGGAACTTACCAAAAGATTTTTGCTCAAGATTCTGGTAGTGCTTTTTGTAGCTGGCGCTATATTCTGGCATTATTTCGCGGAGTTGAAAGAATATACTTCCGGTAGCGTGAAGGTGTTTCGGTATCTGGTAATTGCTATTGTTGCTACCGTCGCTATTGAAGGATTCTTTGTAGCTGGCTCTCCTACCGAGCAGCGCGCACGTCGGTTTGACGAACAACGTGTCTCTGATTTGCAAACTATTCAGTGGCAGATTGTAAATTATTGGCAAAACAAACAAAAGCTTCCAGCCGCATTGATAGATCTCAATGATGATATTAGTGGATTTCGTGTGCCGATGGATCCTGAGACCAAGGCTGTGTATGAGTATGAAGCGAAAGGACCAGAGCTATTCTCTCTGTGTGCAGAGTTTGGTCGTCCCTCCCTTCAGGATGCGAGTATCGCCCAGCCTTATTTTGAGGGGATCAAAGGAACTAACTGGGATCATGCCGAAGGACGAGTATGCTTTGAGCGGAGTATCGACAAAGATTTCTATAAGCCACGCCCGGTTGATATAGGATCTGTCCCTCCAATGAAACAATAGTTGCATAATGCATCTAAAACTTCCCCACTCTTTGGGGGAGTTTTTGTTTGGAGATTCAGCAGTATATAATAGGAGCATTCGCTTTATCGGTTAAGGTGCTCAATCTGCATGATAAAAATTACCTATAAGGAAAAAGAGGAAACTCCTAAAGTAAAAGATGCGGTTCTGGTGGCGTTACTTGCTGGCAAAAAAGAAACTGAGGTAGTACGACTTTCTTCAGGTCAGCGGGTTATAGAGATCGGCATAGATGATCCGGCAAAGATTAGTCAGCGCAAACTTGTCCTTTTAGCCCGAAAAGCTATTAGTCTTGCACGTTCCCATAAGGCAGAGACCATCATTGTCCGTTTTTCTGATTTCTGTTCGCCAAAGCTTTCATTACCAGATGAGCGTGTTGCGGAGCTCTTGGGAGTCAATTTTGAGATGGCAAATTTTGAATTCGTCACCTACAAGACACCGCCCGAAGAAGGATGGATTTTTGTTCAAGAGATCATAGTTTTGGGGAAGATAAGTTCGGGAGTTCGCGCGGCATTTACGCGTGGCCAAGTAGTTGGGGAGGAAACCAATAAGTGTCGGATTCTTGCTAATACTCCAGGTGGGGAGATGACGCCACGGCTACTGGCGGAGGAAGCGCAGAAAGCCGCAAAAGGTTTACCGGTTCGCGTGACTATTCTTGGCAAGAAAGAGATTGAGAAATTAAAAATGGGAGGCGTGCTTGGGGTCTCCAAGGGATCAACCGAAGAACCGCGTTTTATTGTTATGGAGTATTGGGGTGCGGCGAAAAAAGACCAGCCAATTGTATTCTGCGGCAAGGGAGTGACGTTTGATACGGGCGGTCTCAATCTCAAGCCAAGCCAACATATATACGAGATGCATATGGATATGTCGGGGGGTGCGGCGGTGATACACGCGCTTGTAGCTGTAGCACGGCTTGGCATCAAAAAAAATATCGTAGCTCTGGTGCCTGCGGTAGAAAACATGCCCTCGGGTTCAAGTTATCATCCCGGGGATGTCCTCGTCTCTATGTCGGGTAAGACCATAGAGGTTTTGGATACGGATGCTGAGGGGCGTATTGTTCTTGCAGATGCGCTCACATATGCTAAAAAGTACCGCCCGCGGCTGGTGGTGGACGTGGCGACTCTCACCGGTGCCGCAATGGTAGCGGTAGGTCAGCGAGCATCAGTGCTTTGTACTCGGGATGAGCATCTGGAGCGGATATTCCGCGAGCTGGGGGAGGAGTCGGGTGATTATGTCTGGCCACTACCGCTCTGGGAAGAGTATGACGAAGATATCAAGGGGACATTTGGGGATGTTGCCAATACCGGTAAGGGACGATATGGGGGCGCGATACATGGTGCATCTTTTTTACAACAATTTGCCGATGGCTACCCCTTGGTGCATCTGGATATTGCGCCACGCATGACGACTATCGAGGGAGAGTATCTCGCCAAGGGTGCCGCGGGTGCTCCCGTGCGCCTCTTGGTAAAATTGCTCGAGCGGTATTGATACATATATTTGTAGTATGAAAATAATCATCCAGAATTTTAAAGAAGGCGAGACTATCCCCAAAGAGTTTACGTGCGACGGGGCAAATCATGCGCCGGTGGTGTATCTCGAGGATGTGCCTAAAAATGCAAAGATCCTCGCGCTTATTATGGATGACCCTGATGCACCAAATGGTACCTGGACACATTGGACTGCATGGAATCTTAATCCCGCTGTTTTAGAAATTCGCCAAGACAAGCTTGTTGGCACGATGGAGGGGGGACTTGGGTCTGCGATTGAAGGCGTTACCTCTCGAGGTAAGCCCGGGTACCACGGGCCGTGTCCACCATCGGGCGTGCATCGCTACTACTTTCACGTATACGCGCTTGATATGATGCTTGACTTAAAGGGGGATGGAGATGTCTCTCAATTACGTAAGGCTATGGAGGGGCACGTCGTTGCCGAAGCGGAGTATATGGGGACGTATCAAAGAGGAGTATAGTCATTTTGGGGATATAAAATAAAAAGGCTCGTCATGAGCCTTTTTTGTTTGGAGAGGTGGATGATCGTTTAAGCCGCAAGATCGCCTGCTTCGATTGCCTCGATTTGGCGATACCCCAAGACAACATTTGTCATGTTGCCATACCATTGTACAAATCTTTCTAAATGCTCGAGCGCCACTTTTTGTTTTGCGAGAAATGCCCGCAAAGCTTCTGCATCCTTCAAAGTCACATTTCCTTTTCTTAGCTTGGCAAAATATATAGAGATGAGCTCTCGGGGCAGAAGATCGGGGTTGATCGGTCCGTCGATTAGATCGCCCGGGCTTATCACCAAATAAGAGTCCAATTGTCCTCCTTGCAAAATAAAACAGAAAGCGCCGATTATCTCCTCGTACGTCATATCGCTATCTACAGTCCCCATAAACTCCTCCTTTTGGAGTTAAAGATTCTCTCTACGGTGTAGCTCTTTGAGAGTGGGTTGTCAAACTACGTCTAAAATTTGTATACCCGAAATACTTCCTCATCTTTTGCGTTGGAGAGAACGACGGGGACGACGTTTTGCGTCTTGAGCTCTTGCTCGAGTGTCGCACCGACCAGAGATCGGAGCTCTGGGCTTTTAAGTAATATGGAGTCTGATGATTTTATGAAATATGTCGTTTTGATGCCAATTTTTTTAAAATAGTCTATGCCGTTATCTCGCAGTGCCGCTTGATAGGCATCCGCAGAGAGTACTGGCCAGCCATGGTATATCTGGAGCCGGTCTATAACCCAAAGTTGTGAGGTATTGAATATATTTTTGTCGTAGACGACGAGTGCGGCGTATCCTTGGTAGCCGAGTTTTTTGCCATCTGTGATTGCCGCGGTTTGGACGCTATCGATAAACTGATATTTTGATTGGAAGGTAAAAGCGGGAATCTTCTCCTTAAGCTCTTTGGTAAGATATGCGTCAAGTGCGTTGTAGCCCCAATTGTAGTTCTCATAACGGATACTGGCATATGCCCAAGTTTTTTGACCCACAGGATACCAACGTATGGTGCTGTTGTAGGTATAGAAAACTTCAAAGACGCCGATGATTAAAAATATTGTGACTCCTAGTTTTTGCCAGTGCGTGTATAGTCGGTTGTATGCGTATATGCTTAGGCAGGCGACGCTTAAGGCTATGTAGGGTGCCATGTAGCTTAAAAACCTCGGGGCAGGTCCGATAAAAAGGAGTAATAGAATGAGAAATAAAAATGACAATAGCAAAAAAAGATGCTTTTGTATGGTGGTGGGGTGCGGTATTTTTTGCCACGTCGCTGTGGCAATCGCCCACAAAAAAGCGAGTAGAGAAATAGCCCAGAGGCTGATCATGAGCCATGAATTACTAGCGATTAGATTTGCCGGGAATCCTCGGATTCGATCAGGAATAGTGCCGATCTCTTTGCCCGGTGTTATTTTCCAGACCTCCGGGTACTGGTGAAATATATAGGAGAGCTGAAAATCAAAATGCCCACGTGTTTTGTAGAGCATGAGATTGTATACGATGACGGGACTGGAGACGCATAGGGCGAGTAGTATTGCGAGCCAAAGTTTTTTGTTTAAAAATTGTTTGGGGCTGGTAAGCAGGAGGTAGCTTGCGAGAATTGGTACTATGGCGAGTGCGGTATATTTGGTGAGTACTGCAAGTCCGAGCGATATACCGGCGAGGAGGATTGCATGGGAGCCTTGGGGTGTAGGGGGCCCAGATGCTTTGTGCAAACTTTTGAGAAAAAAATATGCCGTAAGGAGCATGAAAAATACTACATACGATTCCTGGAGACCGAGCCGGGAGATATAGACGTGATTTATACTTACCGCAAGAATGCCTGCGGCGAGTAATCCGGTGTTTTTGCTGTAGAGCATCTCGCCGATTTTATAGAGGAGATAGATAGAGGCGATACCAAGGAGTGCTGAAGGCAGTCGAAAGCCGATGTTGGTTTCACCGAATACACTCATGAAAATGTGCTGAGTAAAAAATGCCAGCGGAGGATGATCATGAAATGAGAGTGAGAGCCACCAGGGTATTGTCGGGTCAAACCATTCAAGTGGAGTGGTTTGGAGAGACGCCTCATCAAAGTCGAGCATGCCAAGTCCCCGGAATGCGTATGATCCTTCGTCCCCAAGCACATCGCCCCGTCCTAATCCCCAGAGGCGCAGGATGGTTGCTAGGAGTAAAATCACCATAAGTATGCGTCTTTGCCATTGGGGAGTGGAGGGATTTATTTTTGTGACCATGTCTACATAATACGGTTTCGGAAGAAAATTGATAGACGAAAGACTGGCATGTAAGAAATAAATCCCAAGCGCCAAGGTTCAAGTGAAAAAATGGGAATCAATAAACTGGAATAAAGTGATGAGCCCGTGCTAGAGTGGTGCGTATGAGTCCTGATATCATGCGTAAAATTGATTATTGGGTTGGCGTACCGCTCGCCGCTTTGGTAACGGTATGGTACAAAGTACTCCGTGTCATAGGACTCAAAGACCCCCGATATGCAGAATCGCCAAAGCGGGTGTTATTTATCGAACTTGCTGAGATGGGAAGCACGATTCTTGCCTATCCGGCATTTCGGAAGTTCAAAGCGCTCTATCCGGAGGCGGAAATTTATTTTTTGGTATTCAAGCAAAATGCGCCTACGGCGGATTTGGTAGATCTCATCCCAAAGCAACATGTGTTGACGATAGATAGTTCAAGTTTAGGGCGACTTCTTTGGGGGACACTTGCGGTGGTGGTAAGAGCGCGCAGACTGGGGATTGATACTGTAGTGAATCTTGAGATGTTCGCGCGCTACAGTACGATTTTGAGCTATATGCTGGGAGCGCGCAAACGCGTCGGGTTTTACAGATTTTTTAGTGAAGGGCTCTATATCGGAGATTTTCTCACTCACAAGGTCCCCTACAATCCCCATATACACACGGCCCAATCATTTATTGCGCTCGTTCGTTCGCTTGCCGAAGACCAATCGGATGTGCCACTGGGGAAGTTTTCCGTGCGAGAGGATGATCTTTCTTTGCCGGTCATACGGCCAGATGGAAAAGCACGATTACGTGTTTGGGAGATGCTACGTGATGTGGCGGCGCATATTTCTGAAAAACATAAAATAGTTGTACTCAATCCCAACGCCAGTAAGCTCATCGAAGCACGTCGTTGGCCGATAGGGCGCTATACGGATCTTGCTAAAAAAATTATAGGAGAACGTGCGGACACATATGTAGTGATAATGGGTTCGGCGTCTGAGCGCGCGGAGGCTGAAACAATTGTTCGTGCGTGTGGGTCAGACCGTGTGCTCAATCTTGCCGGCAAAACAACACTCATGGAGCTGGTGCACCTTTTTGGCGTGGCGGATGTTTTGGTCACTAACGATTCTGGTCCGGCGCATTTTGCTTCACTCACCCCGATACATATTATGGTATTTTTCGGCCCCGAAACTCCTAAACTCTACAAACCACTTTCAGATAATCTTACGATTTTATATTCTTGGTTTGCCTGCAGTCCTTGTGTATCCATACACAATCAGCGCCGTACACCGTGCAATGCCAACAAGTGCTTGGGGGCGATAGAAGTGGAAGAGGTATATAAAAAAGTTTCTGGTCTTTTGGACACGAAAGCTTAGAAATAGCTATTTTTTGTAGCAGTGTTTGCAAAACTATTGACATTTTTCCATAGATGAGTATAATTCTCTCGGAATAAAGTCTTTCATGCAGAGGAAAGACAGACTCTTTACATGAGGAAGGAGATAGCTGATGGTGGTACGAGGAGCAGGCCGGATTTTTTTTGCTTGTGTAATTTTTTCTCTTGTAGTTTGCACGGATGTTTCTTACGCAAATCGCGAGGTGAAAAGTGTTTCGACACGGGTATCGCGTGTGGTAAAACACGCGGCGCGCCTACGGCAAGAAAAATCAGCCACGCACACCAGTAAACGGGGAGCGCAACTTTGCAGAGTTCTCTATGAAGATGCGCATATGGTAGTGGAGGGGGACAGTATCCCAAAAATTGTCTCTCGACTGCAGGGGCGTTGGATTTGGATCAATCCAGAGCAGGTAATCAAGAAAAATCGCCTGCGCGATCCGAATAAACTTACCCCTGGGCAAATCCTAAAAATCCCCGTTTGTAGATGGAAAGAAGAGGAGGGCATAGCCTCTTGGTATGGTCCGGGTTTTCATGGAAAACCAATGGCAAGTACTAAAAGGTTTAACCAAAATAACCCGTCAGTGGTTGCTCATCGTGAGTTTCCGATCGGGACGCAAGTGGTAGTGACCAATTTAGAAACAGGCAAAACCATTACGGCTTGGGTCATGGATCGCGGACCCTACAAAGAAGGGAGGGTATTGGATCTTTCCCGCGCCGGTGCCGAGATTTTGGGTATAAAAGAAAAAGGCACCGCCTGGGTAAAGGTAGTGCCGATATATCAGCCTCGGATATGAGAGCGTAAGCTCTTTTTCGTTTTTAGCGGCTCGCTTTAGTGAGCCGTTTTTTCTTTTGGTGGAAGATACATCCTCTATAACTAGGTGTTATCCTTTTGTGCAGGTAGGAGGAATGCTTTGAGCGTGTCTTTAGTAACCGTATAATAACCGTCGTTTCCTGCCACGGACTGGACTACCTCAAATCCTATGCGAAAAAGCATATTCGTGATGTCCTCTCTGGTGAGCAGCTCTTGGGATGTCACATATTTTAGGTGAATCCCTGCAAGATCCAAACGTCGAGTTCCTTCCTCGGTGAGTAGTATCACGTGTTTTTTTGGTTCGGACATGTACTCCCTCCTGTTGAAGAGCTTTTCGGCATGCTATCATATAGATATGGTACAACTCAAGGAAAATCAAAAAGCTCCTTCGTTTAGTCTCTCTGATCAGGATGGCAAGATCCATAAGCTTGCCGACTACAAAGGCCAGTGGGTATTGCTTTATTTTTATCCAAAAGATGACACGCCGGGATGTACGAAAGAGGCGTGCATGATTCGTGACAATTTCCCGGAGTTTAAAAAACTCAAGGTTCAAGTATTTGGGGTATCCGCGGATTCTGCGGCCAAGCATGCCAAATTTGCTACAAAATACAAATTGCCATTTACGCTTCTAGCTGATGAGCAAAAAGAGGTGATAGAAAAATACGGCGTCTGGACCAAGAAAAAATTTATGGGGCGTGAGTATATGGGGATTTTACGCACCTCGTTTCTCATAGATCCGGATGGCAAAATCGCCAAGATATATGAAAATGTAAAACCACCGGTGCACGCCGAAGAAGTTTTGGCGGATCTCAAACAGCTCAAAAAATAACTATGTCCGAAATTGCTCAAGTAGAACAATTTATAACCAATCACCCAATGCTGGTGATGGCGATGGTGCTTTGGACTATGCCATGGAAGGGGGTAGCGCTTTGGCGGGCGGCAAAAAATCAACAGATGAGCTGGTTTGTGGTACTGCTCGTGGTCAACACCCTTGCGATATTGGAGATTACCTATATATTTTATTTTAGTAATCCCAAAAAACGTGACGAGGAAAATCCGAGGGAGCATGCAGGTCATAGTGGTCCTCAATTATAAACTAGCTGCACAGTCTTATGGGTATTTTTGATCCAAACAAACCGAAAGTAAGCGAGAAGGAGCTTAAAGAAGCGCGTACGGAGTTGCGGCATGACGGACTCACCGCGCGGGATGTAGATGACATGAACAATATTCTAGCAGGGTCACTACACGAGCATGGTATAGATCATGGGGTGGACAAAAAAGAGCTCGAACGCGCACTCGATTATATGAAGGAACATCCTAATGCACATCATCTTTCCAAATCACAGCTTGCAAAAGTAGAAAAAGAGCTCAAGAAAAAACTCTAACGCATGAGGTGGGATTTCATGATAAGGCCTGGATCCTGGAAGTGCTGGGAGATGGCATGAGGCTGGATAAAAAGAACATAGAGATACTCACGTAGCGTTTCGCACAATAAAAAATCGCGGACGTATCGGCGGTTATATATCAAGAAAATAAAAAATGCACCCGGGAGGGAATGCATTTTATGACAGAGAGTTTGCTTTAGAAGGCAAACTCCATTTGTGTTGCCGCCTGTATAGGCAGAAGTTTTGTCTCTGGGGGAGATGAGAGGATCGCTACCGATTGCGCTATCATGGCAACATATTCAGTCTTTAGTATGTGCGGCTGGTTTGCCGCGTCATATACTTGTGCGTCGCTGGTGCGCGAGACCAGCATTACTCTCCCTCGGTGTTGCGCAAAACAAAGCTCTTCGTTGCCCCGAAGGAAGGAGACACGCTTTCGTTCTCGGTCTACTGTATAGACGTTAAATGCCATATGCCACAACCTTTTTTGAAGTATTTGAGGCTAGTCTAGCATGAAGTCGTATCCTTGACAATAGTACATTATTATGATATCGTGTTTAGACAAATTTCCCCTTATATATGAAGATTTTCAAGACAAAAAAGGCTTATATTTTTGTAATGAGTTTAACGGTTGTACTCTCGCTTTTGGGCAATACGCCTGTTCTCCATGCCCAAAGTCCGATCGTCTCTACGGGTGGGGCCTCCGTAGGATTTGAGTCTGCTTTGTTTTTTGGGACGGTAGTTGCCGGCGACAGCCCTGCGTTTGCTTGGTTTGAGTATGGTGTGGATCAGTCGGTTTCTCAGAGTACAAAGGTGCAGGAGATTGGTGTTGGCTTTTCAGCTGAACAGTTTTCTGCCGCAGTAGAGCATCTCGACCCATATCGTACCTATTACTATCGGGTAGTTGCCTATAGCCGTGATGGGGTAGTGCATGGCGCAATTTTACGGGTTACTACTGGATCTCAAACAACGCCAAGCCCCGTTGCGGGTGCGGTAACTCCCCTTGTGCTTACTAAACTTCCTAGTGCTGTGGGTGAGCATAGTATTCGTTTCAATGGTTTGGCACTTCCCGGAGAGCGTACCTCTACGCTGGGATGGTTTGAATGGGGTACTTCATATGCGTTGGGCGATCTTACACCGGAAAAAAACCTTGGCTCGGCTGTATCAAGTAATTTTTCTCATACACTTTCCGGTCTCTCTCCAGATACGCAGTATTACTATCGTGCAGTTATCCAAAACAAAAATGGTATGCGTAAGGGTGACATAGTAGCTGTTACTACAAAGGCTTCTCTAAAACCTGTAGTGTCAAACCCCACAGCGTCTTTCTCAGAGACGAGTGCGGGTACCTACGTTCTTCCAAAAGTGGAGTCGGTGCCCGATCCGGTGCTCCGAGGAGTTTCCATACAAAAAAACATTGTGCGCATTTGTAGTACTAGTTGCCGCGAGGCTACCAACAATACTGCCGCCGAGGGTGGCGCGGTAGTTGAGTATCAGATTTTGGTAAAAAATACGGGTGGTGCGGTCTTACGTCAGGTGATGGTTGAAGATGATTTGTCTCCATTTGTAGAATTCGCCAATGCCTCACATGCTGGGGTATTGCTCCGTGCACAAAAAAAGGTCTCCTGGACGTTGGATGCTTTGGATCCAGGTGAGGCGGCGTCTTTGAGTATATCTGCGCGTGTGCGGAAGTTTTCTGAAACTATGACGGCAGTTACCGCGGCTACTGCTGAAGTGGACGGTGCGCGCGTGGTATCTCATAGTGTTACGCTTCGTGTGTTGCCACCCCAGGCGAGTGCGCTTTTGTCGCTTATTCCAGGTAATGAATATCCCCAGCCGGGAAGTACACAGACCTATACGGTATTTTTTCGCAACAATACCAATGAGAAATTTCAAAATATCCGTTTGAGTGTCGCAGTACCCCAGGGTCTTACCTATGTGCCCGAAAATAGTAATGGTATATCGTCTGTAGGCAATGTACTCATGTATCGGGTAGATACATTACCACAAGATGAAGAACGCAAATTTTCGTTTCAGACTGTTTTGAGTAAAAATTTTATATCAGGTGATACGATACCGCTTACGGTTGTCGCACGGTTTGACGCAGATCATGTAGGCCCGCTTGATGCGGTGGCATATACGATTACCGAGGTTCGTCTGGCTGATGACGAGGAGTCTGCCAGTACGCAAACACAGTCTGCAGGAGTTGCTTCGGTATTTGGTGTTACCGGATCATTCCCCGGAGTAGCTGTCCCTTGGTTATTGTTTGCTATAGGTACATTGGGCGTGGTGCTGATGGCACTGTATTTTTTGGAGTACTTGGCGCGCCGGAGAGCAGTGGAAGAAAAGGTGGAGGTTGCCGCTCCTCCTGGGTTTCATTTTTAAATAACGTGTGTACATCGCCCCGCATCATGTGAGGTTTTTTGTTGCTTGCTTGGTAGGGAGCCGCATGCTACAAAAAAGGTATCATGCATGAAATTTTCCTAAATGCCGAGGCGCTTTTTCATTTTGGGTTCTATACGCTTACCAATGCGGTGTTTTTGACGTTTCTAGTGGTGTTGCTTCTGGTAGCGGGCAGTATCTCCGCAAGTCGGCGATTTGCACTGGTACCCACTGGGGCGCAAAATCTTATTGAAGTAGGTATAGAATATTTTTTGGATCTTCTTGAGTCTATCTTTGGCAATCGGCATACAGCACAGAAGTATCTTCCCTTTATCAGTACTATTTTTGCGTTTGTGCTGTTTTCAAATTGGGCGGGGGTACTGCCGGGCGTCGGCTCGGTCGGATTTTTCGAAGGGGAGGGGGCACATCGGGCATTTACGCCGTTATTGCGCTCTCCGGCAAGCGATCTTAATTTTACGCTCGCGCTCGCGGTGGTGACGGTAGTGGCAACCCACATATTTGCTTTGCGCGAGTTGGGGTTTAAGATGCATGCCGCAAAATTTTTCAATCTTTCAGGCCCCATAGAATTTTTTGTGGGCATCCTTGAATTTATTTCAGAAATTGCTAAGATTATATCGTTTTCATTTCGATTGTTTGGTAATGTATTTGCGGGGGAGGTATTGCTGTTGGTGATTGCATTTCTCCTTCCGTATGTAGGGTCGATACCGTTTTTCTTTCTTGAACTTTTTGTGGGGTTTATCCAGGCGTTCGTATTTGCGATGTTGGCGACGGTGTTTACATCAATTGCTATTACGGGGCACCATACGGATGAAGCTCATGAGGGCAAGGCGTACATATAAACTAAAACGAAACATATATTATGGAAATTGAATCAGTACGTTTGTGGGCGACTATGGGTGCTATCGCGGTGGGCGCGCTCGGACCAGCGCTTGCGATTGGTTGGATTGGATCACGCGCTATGGATGCTATTGGTCGCAATCCTGAAGCTGCTCCCAAGATTCAGACGGCAATGATCTTGTCGGCCGCGTTTGCCGAGGCCATCGCTATCTATGCGTTGGTTATAGCGCTGATTATCAAGTTTGTAGGGTAAGTAATTAGGGTTTTTGGTTAGACCATGGAAGAATTCGCCCGACAATTTGGTATAGACTGGAAACTGCTTGCGAGCCAAGTGGTGAATTTTTTTGTGTTGTTGGTAGTATTTCGGGTGTTTCTCTATCGGCCGCTTACTCGTTTTTTGCGGGAGCGTAAAGACAAAATTGCCGATGGTATTACAAAGGCAAATGAAGCGGATAGTCGACTTCTCGAAGCGCGAGAAGTGCTCAAGGAAAAGACTCGTGAGGCTCAGAAAAAATCTCTAGAGCTGATGCGTGAGGCGGAAACTGCCGCTAAAGCAAAAGAAGCAATGCTCTTGGAAGAGTCGCGTACCAAGGGAGAGATGATGATGCGCGAAGCTGGGGAGGCTGCTCAGGCTGAGCGGGCACGTATTCGTGAAGATTTCTATCGTGAGGCGGTGGGGCTTGTTCGTCTTACGGTTGAGAAGGTCGCTCAAACTTCTCCTGAGGCATTTGATGACGCCTTGATACAAAAAACCATCAAGCAAATCCGCACATCATGAAATATACGCTTTCCATGTATGCCCAAGCTTTTGTCGCAGTGACTGAAGAAAAAAAGGCCAGTCCCGATCGAGCGCTCAAGGGTCTTTTGCAGGCACTCAAACGTCAGGGAGACATGAGGTTGGGAGATGCGGTAGTACGCGAAGTTCGTAAGACTCTGGTGCACGCCAAAGGCGGCAGGCTGGTGCGTGTCGAGACGGCGCGCGTGCTCCCTAAATCCTTGACGCAGAGTATACGGGATGCATTTGGTCCAGAGGATGATATTTCTTTCATGGAGCGTCCCGAGCTTGTTGCAGGTATGCGTGTCGTGATGGATGATGAGCTTGAGCTCGACGGATCGCTCAAGCGCAAGCTGAATAGCATGTTTACTGTATAATAATCAAACCCGTGTCATACGAATTACTCGAAAAATTAAAACGTGAAATCGCCGGATATGCGGATGATGCCAAATGGGAAGAGGTTGGCGAGGTAATTGAAGTCGCAGATGGGATTATCAAAGTCTCAGGGTTACGTCACGCTTTGAGCCAGGAACTACTTTTAGTGGAGACAAAAGGTGGAGAAGTGGTGGCGGTGGTGCTCAATCTCGAGGAGGATACGGTCGGCGCTTTGGTGCTCGGATCTTATGAGGGTATTGCCGCAGGCAGTAAGGTCAAACGTTCAGGTAATGTGCTTTCTTTGGAAGTGGGTGACGAGCTCTTGGGGAGAGTTATTGATCCTTTGGGTAACCCGCTTGATGGGCGGGGGCTGATTTTTAAAGAAAGCAAATCATCTGTGCGCCGTAAACTTGAGGAAGCCGCACCCTCGGTGGTAGATCGTGAGCCGGTGCATGAGCCCCTTCACACTGGCATCAAGTCAATCGACTCCATGATTCCCATTGGTCGCGGACAGCGCGAGCTTATTATCGGTGACCGTCAAACAGGCAAAACTGCAATTGCCCTTGATGTCATCATCAACCAGCAACATGATTCGACAAACCCGCCGATTTGTATTTATGTAGCAATTGGGCAAAAAGAGTCTAAGATCGCGCGTCTCATTGAGACACTCAAGGTGCATGGCGCGCTGAAGTATTCGGTGATTGTCTCGGCTCCAGCTTCCAGTCCCGCTTCGTTTTGGTATTTGGCGCCATTCGCCGGATGTGCGATCGGCGAGTATTTTCGTGACAAAGGCCAAGATGCGGTAGTGATTTATGATGATCTTTCCAAGCACGCTTGGGCGTATCGCCAGATTTCGCTTTTGCTTCGTCGGCCGCCGGGACGTGAAGCCTACCCGGGAGATATTTTTTATCTACATTCACGCCTTTTAGAGCGTGCGGCAAAACTTTCCAAAGCGCGTGGTGGCGGGTCTTTGACGGCCCTGCCTATTATCGAGACGCAATTGGGGGATATTACAGCGTACGTACCGACCAATGTTATTTCTATTACCGATGGGCAGATTTATTTGGAATCAGATTTGTTCAACCAAGGTGTGCGCCCTGCTATCAATGCAGGACTCTCAGTCTCGCGCGTGGGGTCTGCTGCACAGACCAAGGCCATGAAAAAAGTTGCGGGCAAGCTCCGGCTTCAGCTTGCGCAGTTTCGCGAGCTCCAATCATTTGTACAATTTGCCTCTGATGTAGATGAGGCTACCAAAAAACGTATTCGTCAGGGGCGGATGATCACCGAGATATTAAAACAAACGGACCTCTCGCCGGTACCGTTTGAGCGACAAGTCATATTGTTTTATGCGACGCTCAATGGCTATTTCGAAGGACTCTCCGATGAACTGCTCGAAGGTGTCGAGCACGTGTTTATGGAATACATGGAGCGGTTTCATATGGACACCGTACTTGGGCCGATCCACGAGCAAAAAGTTTTGGATGAGAAAATCGAAGAGCATCTCAAACACGCGCTTGAAGAATTTATTGATTCATATAAAAAAGCAAATGCCTAGGGGAAATCTTGTAAATGGATTTTCTAAGTTTGTGACTATTGTCATCGTCGCGGTGCCTATTGCCGCCGCCGCGTATATCGCACTTTACGCGCCATTCTTGCCGCCAGTTAAATACTGGTTTGAGGCACCTAAAGATTTTGCTGAATGCGTCAAAGCACGCGGCGAGGTGTTTTTTAGTATGCCGCCCAAATGCAGATTTCACGGCTGGGAGTTTACCAACGATGCCTCGACGATCCAGAAAGATGAGGCTAAAGACAGTGCTTCTTCATCAAACGAAGTGATAGACATGTCCGATTGGAAAACCTATCGCAATGAAGAGTATGGGTTTGAGGTGAGGTATCCGGCAGAATTTAAGACCAGTGAAGGAGGTGCTTTGCATGGGACACAGCCAATAAAAGGCGTACTTATCGAAAATCTTATACCTACAGCTGAAGGTCCTTTTCGAGATCTTGCGCTTGAGATTTCCGTGGAAGACAAACCTGTCAAATCCCTGTTGCGGCAATTTGATGACTTCGATCCACAACCGATCACTCTTTCCGGCAAACAAGGTTCTAAGCTGGAAACTGGCCGTGAAGGAGATGCCGGATACACTATTTTTCTCAAGAAGGACGAAAGAAATTCGTTCGGTATTATTACCAGTTATGGAGGAGGATACGAAAATAAAGGTTATTATGTTCCATCTACTCGTGACCTAAAAGGGGAAGAGTATGTTTTGGCGCTATTTGACCAAATTCTCTCCACCTTCAAATTCACCAACTAACTTCCAGCTTCTAGCAATTCATCGTTATGCAATCTCTCCAAACAATTAAGCGGCGTATCAAAAGCGTAAAGAGTATTGGGTAGATTGAGTTTTAAATATGAAAGAACAATTTAACAAACGATTAGATCCAAAAAAATTCGGTATCGAAGAGCTGCCATATACTCCCTCTGGTATTATTGCCGGTGAAGGTTCGCTGTTTCGCGGTATCGCGCGGAGAGAAAATAAGCGGGCCCCATGGATTCGATGGTTTGCTGTTGTTGTTTCGCTTCTTGTCTTATTGTTTCCCGGTTTGGTTTCTCTTGTGTTAGGGGCGGGACAGCTTATGGGTGAGGGTGGTTTGACGAGTATAGGTGCTTTGTTGTTCGGGCTTATTTTTACCGTGGCAGGTTTCATTGGTTTATACGCAAACATTAGAATGAGTCTTGCTCATATTCTCACAGTTGTCGCCCTAGTGGTCATAGCAGGTGCGGCGTGGTACACGCTGGATAGCTGGAAGCCAGACATCACAGGATTGGAAGATGACGTGGTAGCCGGAATCTGCCCGCAGGATGCCATGCAATGCCCCGATGGATCGTATGTAAGCCGCATGGGCACCAACTGCGAATTTGCAGAATGTCCGACATTGAAAGTTGAACGGGATCAGAAGAATACGGAAGTCAAAAATGTTGAAGTGGATGACAGGTATAATATTGATACTTCCGGCTGGAAAACCTACCGCAACGAGGAGTATGGGTTTGAGTTTAAGTATCCGCCTGGATGGGTTTATCGTGAAATTGGCGATGATGCATATGCGGAACATGGTTTCGGGTTAGATTTTGGACCAGACTGGGGAAAAGATCCTTTGCTTGGTGAGGTGCATGGGGTAATTACGTTATCTGTGATAGAAGCAGAGAAAGGCAAATATGATGCCACGTATACAAACGGTCAAGGTGAGAAAATAAATATTAACGGCATTGATATGTTGAGATTTTGGAATAAAGGATCTGGGGCCCAAGCGGAATACGATCTTTATTTTGAGCACAATGATCTTCTTTTTATCTTTGGGGAAGGGTTTTTCGGTAAATCTGGCGATAAAGCTAAAATTGAAGCGTTACATTCCACTTTCAAATTTCTCCCATAACTTTTCATTTTGATTTTTTAACTTTGAAGTTATATCATGCGATCTCTCCAAACAATCAAACAGCGCATTAAAAGCGTCAAAAACATCGGGCAGATCACCAAGGCTATGGAGCTTGATCTTTTGGGAAAAAATTAGTATAGTCTTCTCATATGCAAAAAATATTTTTTTCTTATAGAAATAAAACAATGCCTGTGCAAAAAGGGCTCGGCGTTATAGGTGTTCTCGTTGTAGTAGCGATTGTGGCCATCGCAGGTGCGGCGTGGTACACACTGGATAACTGGAAGCCGGACACCGGAGGATTGGAAGATGATGTCGTAGCCGGGGTCTGCCCGCAGGAGGATCTCATGCAGTGCCCCGATGGCTCGTATATAAGTCGCACTGGCCCCAACTGTGAATTTGCAGAGTGTGCAAAGCCGAGCATCACACAAGTTGATACATCCGATTGGGGAACATTTAAGCACGCGCGCTTTACTTTGAAATATCGTCCTGATATGACGGTTGGGAGTAATAATATGGGTTCTGAACCGGAAGAAGCGTCGAGTGTTTCTGTTTCTACACCAGACGGAAGTGAAGTCCTGGCTATTTCGGAGACACAGTTGCCTTCGTTAAAAGATGCGCCTTTCAATCCAGAGCATGAAGATCCGGGACTTGCTAAAAAATGGGACATTAAAACTCTCTCTGAAAAGATATGGGAACTTAATGGAAAATATATTGGAGAAAACAATCCATATATTGAAAAGCATTCTATGACTAATCTTGAAAAGACACATATTGCCGGGAGGGAAGCTTATATGTTTTTGGTGATTGGAGGCTACACTGATTATGCCGAGAAGGGGCTGATTGATAATGAAACGGTATATCTTTTTGTAGCCGATGGAGATGGAATCCCATATAGAATTTCGTACCGTAGTAGCAATAGTGAGCTGGCAAGATCAATTCTTCAAAGCTTACAGTTCAGCAAATAATTTTTGACTCTGATTTTTGCACTTTATACCTGAGCAAAGCACGTGCAATCCCTCCAAAACATCAAACGACGCATCAGAAGCGTCAAAAACATCGGGCAGATCACCAAGGCTATGGAACTGGTGTCTGCCACCAAGATGCGCCGCTCCCAAGAGGTGGCGCTTGCTACGCGTCCCTATGTATTCGCCGCACTCGAGATGCTTCGCAATATCTCCCAGAGCGTAGGTGAGGGCGAGCTTCCAGCATTGCTTATACGCAGGGCGGTGCATCACACAGCGTATGTGGTGGTAGCTTCGGACAAGGGCCTTTCGGGATCCTTTAACGCGAGTGTGTTCCGTGCGTTCGACGCGTTTGAGGCTTCAGAGCATGTAGATGTTTCGGATGGTGCAAACGTCTTTGTAGCGGTAGGCGAGAAGGCTCGCCTACATTTGAAAAAACGTGTAGGAAAAGTGAATCAGTCATTTACGCATTTTGGAGATTATACAGATCTCGAAGAAATCATCCCGCTTTCGGAGTATTTAGTATCAGGATACCTTGAGGGCAAATGGGACAAGGTGGTAGTATTTTACATGAGTTTTCGCTCGGCTTTGCGCCAAGAGGTATTGCGTCGAGAGATACTACCGGTGGATCCGGAGGCACTGGAGCGTATTGCCAAAGAGATTATCCCCGAGTCTGGTAGATTTGCAGAGATTCTCAAGGAGCAAGGGGTGTCATTTTTTGCGGATGATCCTCAAAAAGGCAGAGAGTACATTATTGAGCCTTCCCCAGTGCGTGCTCTTGAGATGTTGCTCCCGCATTTGGTGGTAACACAGATATATCATATAGTACTGGAGGCTAACGCCTCGGAGCATTCGGCACGTCGAGTTGCCATGAAGAGTGCTTCAGATAATGCCTCGGACATTGGTGGGCGACTGACGCTTGAATACAACAAGTCCCGACAAGCCGCAATCACGAGAGAGCTCACCGAGATTACCGCAGGAGCAGAGGCGATACAGACGTAGAATTATGAATCAGAAATCTGGGATGGATGCGTTGAGTTTTTTCTTAATTCATAATTCTTAATTCAAAGATCACAGAAAAGGTGCCGTATCAAAATTATAGCAACTATCAGATAAGCTTAATGGACAAAGGTAAAATTATTCAGATCATAGGTCCGGTTGTGGATGTGGAATTTGCGAAAGGCGAAAAATTGCCAGATCTCTTTGGCGCGTTGGAGATTCGCGATGGAGAGCGTATGGTAATACTTGAAGTGGTAAAGCACTTAGAACCTGGTAGAGTTCGGGCTATTTCCTTAAGCTCTACCGATGGTCTCGCACGGGGTACGGCGGTAGAGGATCTCCAGCATCAGATTGAGGTGCCAGTAGGGCCAGAGGTATTGGGCAATATTTTTGATGTGTTAGGACATTCTCTCAATAACCCTGATGCGAAGTTTAAAAAAGTTTGGCCGATTCATCGTCCCGCGCCGGCACTCGTGGAGCAAGTTACCAAAGCCGAAGTTTTCGAGACGGGTATCAAGGTGATTGATCTTATCGCGCCTATCATTAAAGGAGGGAAAGTAGGACTTTTTGGTGGCGCAGGCGTCGGCAAAACCGTGCTTCTCCAGGAGTTTATCCGCAACGTTGCCGAAGAGTCGGGAGGCGTCTCTGTATTTGCGGGCGTAGGAGAGCGCACGCGCGAGGGTAATGATCTCTATCAAGAAATGCAGGAGTCTGGAGTCATTGGCAAAACCGCTTTGGTGTATGGTCAGATGAATGAAGTGCCCGGAGCCAGAGCCCGTGTGGCGCTTTCGGCTCTTACCATGGCCGAGTATTTCCGCGATGAGGAGCACAAAAATGTTCTGTTGTTTGTAGACAATATTTTTCGCTTCTCTCAAGCGGGCGCGGAAGTTTCCACACTTTTGGGACGTATGCCGTCAGCGGTGGGGTATCAGCCAACACTTGCTACCGAGATGGGTGAGCTCCAGGAGCGTATTACCTCCACGAAGCATGGATCTATCACTTCGGTCCAAGCGGTGTATGTGCCGGCGGATGATATTACCGACCCCGCACCAGCTACGACATTTAGTCATTTGGACTCGACCATTGTGCTCTCGCGCGCGCTCACCGAGATCGGTATCTATCCGGCGGTGGATCCCTTGGCTTCTACCTCTACGGCGCTCACCCCTGCAATTGTGGGTGAGGAGCATTACCGGGTGGCACGTGGAGTACAACAGACGCTTCAGCGATACAAAGAGCTCCAGGACATTATTGCGATTCTTGGTATTGAAGAGCTCTCGGATACTGATAAAAAAACGGTCGCGAGAGCTCGCCGGATTCAAAATTTCCTCTCCCAGCCGTTTTTTGTGGCGGAAACATTTACCGGGCAGAAAGGCATGTATGTAAAACTCGAAGACACGATTCGAGATTTCAAAGATATTTTGGAAGGGAAGTATGACGATAGACCAGAGTCAGATTTTTATATGAAAGGTAAAATAAGCGATTAGCACTATGAAACTTGGCGTTTATTCGCTCAAAAAAATACTTTACCAGGGAGAGGCAAAGTCTATTACTTGCCGGACGCTTGCGGGTGAGATTACGATACTGGACTATCATCGACCACTGGTGAGTGTACTTGCTCCGGGGACGATTACGGTCGTAGATTCGGGTAAAAAAGAGCATTTTATTCCTGTGAATTCTGGGTTTGTAGAAGTACAACAAGACAATGAATCAAGATTTATCGTCGACTAATTTTCAAAAAGAAGAGTTTCTGCAAGGGAAGCAGATTGTGCCACTCGAATCTTCGAGCGACCACTATCGGGCGGAAGCCTGTGTCGTCTGGTGTTTTGACGATCGGTTTGCGCCTGCACTAGCCACTTTTCTCAAAGCCAAGAATCTCACGCACAAGGATCTCGTCTCTATTGCGGGCGGGCTCAAAGCTCTTGCCTCGCCTGATAGCGAGGATGACCGGGTGTTTGTCCTGGGACAGATCCGCGCATCTATAGCACTCCATCACGCGCCCAAGGTGTATCTCATGGTGCATAGCGATTGTGGCAAGTATGGCGGGCTCAAAGCATTCGCTGGAGATCCCAACAAAGAACTCGAAGAGTATCGCTTGGAGGCTAAAAAAGCTAAGGACTTTTTGATAGCCAATCTTGGGCCATCAATACAAATCGAGCCAGTGTTCGCTGATTTTCAAGGGGTGTGGCGGTTGTAAGATAAAAAATCTATTGACATTCTATAGGCTGGGGTATATCCTACCTTCGGTGTTTTTTTAAAATTTGAGGAGGGGTACTCTATGCTCGAGATATCTAGCGTAGATACAGCTATTGTGGGTAGTCTTTTGGAGCATAATGTTTTGGTAAGTGTCGACAGCTATCGGCTCGACCAGTCGCAGGGGGTTATTGTGCTGACCTGTGGGGACGGCGATCAGTCGCACGATATATTTTCGTATCATGTACAACTTCAGGAGGGGCGGTGTAATTATCCGCATCCGCGCATACATTTATGTGCCTGGAATGGTGGGGCGCTTCGTATCAACCCCACTTCAGCTACCAATCGGACTGCTCCTGGAGCCGCGGATATATTTCTCGCTGAAGTGTTGGATGCTTCGGATCTCAAAGCCATTCCCGTGGTGGTGACCTATTGCCATATTCCTTGTGGTAAAGCGTACGCCGCCCATATGAATGCCAAAGAGGTTCTTGAGGAGAATATCCAAGCCAAGAAAATCATTAAAGCACGTAAGGGTGGCATTAAGGCCGCATGTTTTGTGCAGGTATGCCGAGAGGGTAAGAAGAGATCGTATTATCTCGTGCGTGAGCGATGGGAAGTCTGGCTCGCGAATGTTTGGCCCAACCTCGTATTGCCATCGGTGCACTCCCTTTAAAGGGAGTTTTTTCTTTTTTCTATGTCAAAAATCTGCTACTATCTCTGCATGCATATTGGAGTAGATTATCTTATATTAGGC
>CAYGFT010000006.1:0-33968 GCA_964349275.1 uncultured Candidatus Saccharibacteria bacterium | reverse complement strand
ATTTGCCGGCAAGGGCTACGGAGACTTTAAACTGGCACTCGCCGATCTCCTTGTCTCCAATCTCTCCCCTATCCAAGAACGGCGCAAAGAAATCCTCAAAGACCAAAGTCAGCTCGTCTCCATACTCAAAGACGGAGCCGAGCGTGCGAGCACGGTAGCCGCAAAAACACTAGACGAAGTATATACAAAAGTCGGACTCAAGATAGGGCGATAGTCCGTTCGAGAATCGTGCGCAGTTCGCCGAGTTTTATCTCTAGTATCTCGGCGTTTTTTGCTTCCATAATGACACGCAAAAGTGGCTCCGTGTTGGAGGCACGCACATTAAACCAAAAATCTGGGTATTCGACACTAATCCCATCGAGATATCCCACGCGCGTCGCATCATGATATGCCGCGGCGATCGTATCAAAAATACGCTCTTTGTCCGCCACCTTGATATTTACCTCTCCGCTCGAGGCATAACGATCAAGCGGTGCTACGAGCTCGTCCAACGTCTTTTGTGTACTTGAGAGAAACACCAGCATCTCCAAAAATGCAATAAGCGCCGAGTCCGAATAAAAAAAGTCTTTAAAAAAATAATGCCCCGAGAGTTCGCCTCCCAAAAGCGCATCCTGTGTACGCATCATATCTTTGATAAACGATCGTCCCACACGTGACTCAAGACCAATAGCGCCAATACCTGCGAGATACTCACGCACTGATTTACTGGTACGCAGATCAAATACTATTTTGGGATGGGGATCTTCCGGCAGTTTTGCTTGGGCAAGTAACGCCAAAATATAATCGCTTGGCACGCGTCTTCCCTGCGCGGTAGTAAACGACACCCGATCGCCATCACCATCAAATGCTACCCCAAAATCAGCATGCTGGGCATGTATAGCATCGCGAAGCATCGCGAGCGTCTCGTCTTTGATGGGATTAGCCTCATGATTTGGAAATGTAAGATCCATCTCTTTGCAAAGGAGCGTAGCGTCAATCGGCAACTCTGCGAGAATCCGCGGGAGCACAAGTCCCGTCATGCCGTTCCCCAAGTCAAACACCACCTTGAAGTGTTTTATAGCTTTACCTGAGACACGTCCCAGAAGATATGAGACGTAGGCATCCAGATACCCACCCGTCACCACTCGCCCATGCGCATCTTTAGTCTCAAATATGCCGCGGATTGCGGTGTTTTTAATCTCCTCCATGCCGAGGCCCGCGGCAATAGGTGCCGCACCCACCCGAGAAAGTTTGATACCATTGTACTCCTTTGGATTGTGAGACGCGGTGACCATAGCGCCACCATCAGCCGCAAGGTGATTGATCAAAAAATAATGCATTGGCGTCGTAGAGAGTCCAGCATCAATGACCGTAATATCCGCGTCCTCATCACACATACCCTTGATGAGCTCGTGCTTGAGCTCCGGGGAGGAGGTGCGCGCATCTGCAGTCACCACAATCTTGAGGGGTCCGGTGAGTACCGGATTATTGCGCAAAAAATTGATATAGGCTCTGCCGATACGATAGGCGCCAAAGCCGTCTATCTCCTCCGGATAGATACCACGCACGTCATATGCTTTAAATACATTCGGATTGATATCCATATTGTGTATGGTATTATCATGAGGCGTTTCTTTACGAAACGCAACTATAATATACAACGTATGGCACTCAAGATTGGTATCGTGGGACTCCCCAATGTCGGCAAATCCACACTATTTCAAGCAATTACCAAAAAACAGGTAGATACCTCCAACTACCCATTTGCCACCATCGACCCCAATGTCGGTGTCGTTGCCGTGCCCGATCCGCGTCTGCAAAAACTTACCGAGCTCTCCCGCTCCAAAAAAACCGTCCCCGCCTCTATTGAGTTTGTAGATATCGCGGGACTCGTCGCCGGCGCACATGAAGGTGAGGGTCTTGGCAACCAATTTTTAAGCCATATCCGCGAGGTAGATGCGATTGTAGAGGTAGTACGCGCATTTGAAAACAAAGACATTCATCATGTCTCGGGTCGCATCAACCCAGAGGAGGATGCTTCTATTATCGAGACCGAACTTATACTTGCCGATCTTGCCACTGCAGAAAAAGCCGCATCCCGCGCCGAGAAAGATGCAAAATCTGGTAGTGCCAAAGAAAAGAAGAAAGCTCTGTTTTACAAGCGTGTTGAGGAGGCGCTTGCCGCCGGCAAACTCGCTCTCACCATAAGTCCCGAGGATGAGGATGAGAAAATATTTTTACGTGATCTCCAGCTTCTCTCCGCAAAACCGATTATATTTTTGATAAACTCCACCGAACCGGAAGCTACAACAACACAGGATCTCGTCAAAAAATTTGGAGAAAATCATACACTCACGCTCAACATAAAACTTGAAGATGAAATAGCGCAGATGGGAGATGATGCCGGAGAGTTTGCCGCCATGTCCCGCATAGACACGCTTATCAGCAAAGCATATGAGACGCTCGGTCTTATTACATTTCTGACCACCGGAGAGGATGAGACCCGTGCCTGGCCAATACCCAAACACTCTACCGCTCCCCGAGCAGGGCGCGCTATACACTCGGACTTTGAGGACAAGTTTATCCGTGCCGAGATTGTAAGCTATGACAATCTCGTAAAGACCGGATCATACGCCAAAGCCCGCGAGCTGGGACTTCTGCAGACCAAAGGCAAGGATTATGTAGTCCAGGATGGCGATATTATTGAGTTCAAGATTTAAGATGCTCGGAATCTTCAAAATCACCAGCGTAAACTACCATATCCCCCTGCTATTAAAAACACTTTCCCCCGTCAACAGATTCTTACGATTTTTACCAAAACTTCTTAGATCTCTCAAAAGAAAAACTCCCGCATGATTGCGAGAGTTTTTCATATACCCACTATGAGGCTGTGAGCCATCCCTAAAATTGGTCGGATCAAGAAACAGTGTTTAGAGGAGAGAGATTTGCGAAGCAAACTTCTCACACCGCCGCTTCATCCGCCTTCGGAATGACTCAACAGCCGTATAGTGGCTATTTACTGATAGTATTATAATCTCATACTGAATCCACCTTTCAACAAGCTCAAGGCAAGTTTCTAAAATGAAAGATAAACTCGGGAAAGATTGGAGAGATGCCGCAGTATTATGCAACAGAGCTCTCCTAGATTGTAAGGTGCTATGAATTGAGACTGCTTTGCCCGCCGAAGCAAGCGAAGGAGGGTAGCTCTCAACTCGATTGAACTATATGCGCGGCTACAGCACGCTTTGCGACTAGACTGTCTCCCCAGTGGGAGTTACGGATTCCTCCCGCTGGAGAATCCACATGTCGCCGTCGTATGCGACGTAGACTCGAGTCTGCCCAAGGGCAGAACCCAAAGTCGAGGCGAGGCCATTGAGGAAGTTCGTCACTTCCTCGTTGGTCATTGCTACGTTGTACAGCGGATTCTTCTCTCCGCTGTAGGTTACCTGTTGCTCATAGCCACCACCCGCCTTGCCCCCACCTTCAGGCCACGCATAGACCACAGTACCTGTGGTCACACTACCAGTGAGGTAGGGCTTGCCGGTTGCGGCGCAACCTTTGAGGTACTCGAGCACGAGCCCGATCACCTCATCGGATGTGTGCAGCTTTGCATTTGGGCCGTAGCCCTCCTGCAACCCCACCGTGATTGCGAACCGCGGAGCAATTCCGCGAGAACCAGCAACAACTTTGTAAGCCATTATGGTCTCCTTTTGCCCGATATTAATACCGTCGAGCCCGCGGGAAAATTCTTTACCGTTTCTGTTTTCGCTTCGCAGAGGCAAGCGCAGCGGCAAAGGTGTTAAAATTAGTAGGAGCTTCGTCCACCAAGACACCCGTCTCGGAAAACTTTTCTTCCTTGGCGCGCCGCTTTGCTTTTTCAGCCGTGCGACGTTCCTCTTCGCGCTGCTGCTTTTGCTCTTCTTCCTCCTTCCGCTTCCTTGCCGCGATAAGGGCCTGCTCAACTTCGGCAACGAGTGCCTCAGTTGTGCGAATCCACTCTCGGATTTCGGAAGCGGTAGATGGGAATGAGTCATAGCGACGATCGCTCAAGTTATTGCGAAGTGCAGATTTGATATCATATATCCCATCGCAGGATAACACTTCACCAGTTCGCTCCTGCATCGCCCGAGCTTCCTGGATGACCTCGTCCTTCTCTATCCTCTCGCGTTCTTGTCGCTTCTGTTCCTCGAACGTGGCGCGGGTCTCGGCGTGAACTTTCTCGGCCTTCTCCCGCACACCCAACCACTCCCCCTTATACTCGCTCTGGCGATGATAATCATGGCTACGTATGATCGCACCGAAGCGATACAGAGGTTCGCCAGTGAGAGAGTCTGTGCCGATCATGAACTCGATGATTGCCGGAAAGTTCTCACCTCCACTATACGGTACGGTAATCTGAGGCTTTGCAGCTTCGTCAATACTGTACCATACATAATCATTGAGCTGTTGCCGCACCTTCTCCTTGAGTATAGAGAGATTACTCTCGCTAAAACTCCATCCGCGAGCCGGTACGACAACATTAGCAAGCCGACCGCCTGGCAATCGTACTTCTGTGCCTTGGGAATCCAAATGTTTCCAAGTATCAGTCTCCTCAGCATTCTCTCCCAACATCACTTGTGGAGGGTTACTGCCTTTTGGATACTGAACCTGACGCTCGGCACCAAGGAATACGATGCGATCCGGATTGCCCCGTAGTATCTCTTCCTGCTTCTCTTTGGACACGAAGTCTTCAAGAACAAGAATGAGTTCTTCTTTTCGGAGCTTACCGTTTTCAACCGCCGCACGAAATGTTGCCAGTGAGGCCACGGTATGCATATACAGCACCGTGGCATAGTGTGCGATCACATCGTCCTGCGACACTTGCTTTACTTCGCCGCCGGAACGGACACGCCAAGATTCAACCTCTTGCAAAATCTGGGTATTTTTTCTGTTCACCTCACCAAACTCTGACAAGAGATAACCTTGGAATCCCGCCCGGGCAAACGCCCACGCGCATTTTTCAGGGTCAACACTTGGCACCGTTCGCGGAACTGTGACATCTACAAACAGAATCTCTTCGGTCTCTACCACCATATCGCGTTCGGCATCATAGTGATGATCCCCTTTGCGTGTTGCGGAGCAAAGTTGCGGCATTACCTCCGGTAACCATTCGGCTTTTACCGGAGCGGCAAGGTCAGCAAGGAGTATATGACTTGTGCTCCCGCGCCGTCCCTGCACCGGAATTTTCCGCGCGCCACCCACAATTACTGCCGCTATACCAGCCGGACATGCCGACTGATAGGCAAGATTAATATTACCAAGCGGTCCCTTAAACAACCGCCCCGTCCGATCCTCGGCTTTTACCAGCACGTGATCGATGAGGCCGCTTGCCAGGGACTTAGTGAGCATTGCGGCATCAAATTCTCGCTCCACAGCCAATCCGTTTTCGAGACGAAGTGGCGACATGACCAACTCTTCACGGATTTGATGCATGACGTCTTCCGCCATGCGAATCCGCTTGTAGTTGACAAACCACCGTTCGCACCAATCCCGGAGCTGCTGCTCGCGACTGCGATGCTCTCCGTTTTCCCGTTCTTCTCTTTGCTCTTCGCGAAGCTGTTGCTCTTTTGCTTTGAAGGCGCGGTACGTCCGCACAATCGCCGCAAAGTCGCTCTTACTTCCAGTAGCAAAGTAACAGCGAGTAAGATCAGCCACCCAGCGTGCGCCTTCGGGTTTGGGAAAGCCATACTCGTCTGTATCAACTTCCCAATACTGACCTTTCTTCTTCACCCATTCAGGCAAATCAGAAAGGTCAACGCTTGCTGTGTCACGAGGCTTGTCGATTTTTTCCCATCTTCCCCACCGATCCTTTCCCACACAGGAGAGGATCCGACGAAGGATTGGCTCCTCGACAAGGCATTTTTCTTTTTCCCGATTTGGTGAAAAGAAGATGCCTTCCGTCTCGAGTACCGCTGTTACCACTGCCACCTCTGGCAGGACGCCGAGCTGATGCGCGGTCACGAGCGTCTTCGCGCGTTCCGGGTCAACCGGGAACTGCGCGAGCATCTCGCCAACTTTGGTGATCTTTTCCTGCTCGTCCAGAGCCCCGAGCCGCTTCAGTCGCGTGATTGCAACCTCAACCTTCTCCAATGCCGGAGCATCGATGAAGGCAAAATTACGCACATTCCGCCCAACATCTGCCACTTGGAGAACCACACTGGTAATGGGTTCCCGCAAAATAGCAGGCGTTGGATACGGCTGAAGATTCTCGTACTCTGATTCAAAAGATACCGGCATGTAAAAGCCCGGTTGCGTTCGCCCAGCACGTCCTTTCCCTTGCTCCGCTTCTGCCATGGAGATAGCGATCTTATCCAGATGCGCCACTCCTTTGGCGTCAGTGACTAGGCGCTTTACCTGTAAGGAATCAATAGTCCCCACAGTTTCGCGAACTGTCACCGATGAGCGTAGCACTTCCGTGCCGCAAGCAAAGCGAAGGGTTCCTGGTCGAAGCGCTTCTTGTACGGCGTCCTGCTCTTCAGGGCTTGACTCGCCGTGGCAAGGGATTACCTCTACCCGATCCTCAAGTTTGAGCCGCGAAGCTTCCCGCTGAATCGAAGACATCACCGAAGCAATGTCTTCTTTCCCTGGAAGTAGCACTAGTACTGTCCCTTGTGGGACAATCTGCGTGCCACTTCCGCTTTCAGTAGGTACCCGAAGCCCGTCTTTAGCGAAGCGTTCGAGTACCAACGTCGCCGCGCGAGCCGCACCTTGTGAATGATGCTCGTACCTCGTAAGCCGCACTACTTCGGTCGAAACCGGGTAGCAACGACCCTGGATCGAGAGCACCGGCGCTCCGTCAAAAAACTCGGAGAACTTTTTGGTGTCTATCGTGGCACTCGTAATGAGCACCTTTGTCTCCGGGAAATTTGGCAGGAGCTCCTTGACGAGCCCAAGGAGCAAGTCAGTCGAGACCGACCGCTCATGAGCCTCATCAATGATCAAGAGTCCATTCGGTAACTTCCCCATCTCACGAATACGGTTGGTAAACGACTGGTCAATACCAAGCGTCAGCCGCGTATCGCGAGAGACAACCGGATCATCACCAAATAATCGCCATCCGACCACTCCACCCGGAGCGCTTCCCATCTCTTGGGCTATGCGCTTGCCATTCCAACGCACCGCATTGCGGCGCGTCTGGGTCATCCAAATCTGAAGATCCGGATACTCCAACAAAAACGCCTGCGGGATACGAGTGGTTTTCCCCGCGCCAGTCTCCGCCTCCACAACTATCACCTGACGGTCATGAAGGGTGGAGAGAGTTTCCGTCAGCCTTCCGTCAATCGGCAACAGCTCACGCCGCCGCCCATCTTTCCAGAAAAACTTTTCGGCCATATATCCTCCTCACAGGAACTATAAAAATATCACCCTTGTTCCTGCGGTGCGTTCCATACGCGCTTTCCTCCATAGCCAGAGAAACTCTTGCCATGTTGGACATTGTAGAGCAGGGCTACTCATAAATTCAACTTTATTATTCAATTTTCAAAAAACTTCCTCAGCCCAGCCCTTTTCAAAAAGAGCTTGGCAGTAGGAAGGAGGACATTTGGTATCGCAGTGTCCTCCAGAAGTTTTTCTGCGTGAAGCGAGTAACTGCTTCTATTTTCGAGTCACATATGACTCGAGTGACTTTGAGGCGATGATACGCTCTCCCAACTTATGCCTCGAGTTGGGAGAGGTTAAAAGCTACTGATGTTAGGAAGCATAAACGGCATTTTTGTCATCTCTGCGCGGGATTTTGCCGTTCACGAACCCAGAACAGAAAGATACAACCCCCTCTCCCAACTTGATGTCCACGAAGTGGGCATCGCTTGGAGAGATCCTAACACCTCCGGCTTTCGAGAACTGTCCCAGCACCACCTCCACACTGTAGGGAAGCAACTCCCACTTGCCTCCCTTTTTCACGTACACCAACCATACATCATGTTGCCGCCGCAGCTGCAGCATTATCTGCTCATCTCTATGGAGCAGGATGCGCTCTGGGTATAGATGAGAAGTCTTGAACCCCTCCGCCCACTCTGGCAGACGACACTCGGGATTGCAAGGAACTGCCCTCATCCCCACTTTGGAGAGTTGGTACAACTCCTCCTTCTCCTTTTTCAAAGCCTCACCCTCTAATCGGTAGAGGCTTCCCATCCTCTCCTTATAGCTCGGATCGACAACAACCTCGACCCAGCCAGCACCTGGCAAAGCGGTCCCATCGGTCAAATGATAATACAACATACCTTTCTCCTTTCTTTGTAATGAGTAAAGCAAAGAATTTATTTCTCAACCTTACTTCTCACAAAGAAAAGAGTTACCGTAGTAGCTTTTCGTATTCAGTTTCAAAGAACTTCTCTTCAGGATCATCCACTGTTGAATGGCCCAATTAGAGAGAGGACAATTTTTTAGAAAGTCCTCCGCGATAGGTTAGGTATTTCCTCGTTGCGTGAGGAATGGATGCCCTATCATGCATCCACAGGAAGAAGTGACGCTTCCTTGCGCAAGCAGCAGTGACATGCTGCTCATATTCCACTTTTCAGTGGAATGTTTTTCCTGCTTTTCTGGCAGCAGGATGCCATCAATATTTTAAGAGCCGAGGCTATCTCTCAAATTGCACATACACGAATGTATGTGTATTTGCCTCCTCTTGTCGGAGGTGGGGGGTGCCATCGGTATCAAACCAGACGCACCCCGTGAAGTTCCAGTTGCGCCACTGCTCTTTGCTGACAGCAACGACGCTTTGACCCTCCACGAAGAAGGTCTTACCAACCTCGGGCACATAGAAGTGGTATGGGGTACGTACCCCATCCCTCTCCTGGTACCCTTCCACCAGCTCCCCGTCTGGCAGTATTTCACTTGGATCCTGCCAGAATGCCTGGAAGGCCGGGGTTTGGAAAGTATCCCAACGGGTACCCCCAAAGAGTTCGGAAAATTTCAACCATGCTCCCAGATCCTTTTTTAGGATAGGGGTTTGAGGAGACAACTTGCAAATGCAGGTCATATAGACCTCTCCTGCACTCCCGAACTTGAACGTCATGGCCGGGGGATGGCCAGTCCAATCCACAAACGTCCGGCGAACAACCGTCAAATCCTCGGGATTTGTGCCTCCCACAATCTCTGCCGCCTTTGCCAAGACAGCAGTGAACTCCTCGAGGTAGAGGGTTTGCCTTGGGATCCTCCATTCCAGGAGAACTTCCAAGTCTTCTGCCTCGGGGTTCAGAATGAACCCCATGACATGCTCGTTTTCTTCGAGTGTTTTGAGCCCACAGGGGCTCACCGGCAATTTCCTGCTCCCGCGATTAATAGCGTAGGCGTAACTTTTGCTCATCATTCTCTCCTTCTCCAAATTTTGATTTATCCCAGAGGGATGATTTGGAGACTTCTCTTACGAGAAGGAATTCAACTACAAGCTTTGTAGCCAAATCTCTTCCCGTAAGAGTCGGAGCAGACACATGCGCAACAGTATTCCTAAAATTAATGACTAAAGTTTCAAAGAACACTTCGGCTCACACTGCTCGCTCAATGCAAGCAATCCTCATCAACGATACACACAACCTATTTTGTGCAAACCATAGCCCAGCTCTTTTTTCAAAAGAGCTGGACAATTTGAGAGAGGAACATTGATTTGTGCAAATCATTGTTCCTCATTGTCCGGTTTTAGGCTGTGCAGCCTGGATACCAGTCATTCTTCTCTGACGATCCTGCTTAGTTCATTTACTACTGTTTTCCCAAACAATAGCACTGTAAAACCCTTGGCGTTTTTCTCCGCCCACCTCTCACTCATCTCACATCTCAACCCAACATATAGCAATCCTATCGTCATAAATATTGCAACTGGCTGCAGTACAATAACAGCTGCAATCAAGATAAGAATCCACACCGGGCAGAATGTCCTCCCACCAACTTCCTGCACCACGTGCCACAACTCATGCGCCATGAGAGCCATCTTGCATGTTAATGGGAGTTTTCCCCAGTAGTACAAGGATACCAAAATTCCTTCCTCAGAATCGAAACAGGCCGCCCTACCTAACCCAAGAGAAGAAACAAACTGTAATCCTATTTTCATTTTTAAATCTTTTCTCAAAGAACTCGCTACGAGATAAATCTTTGATTCTCTTTTCGTGGCTTGCTTCTCACCAAGCATTAAAACTATTTCTAATGCCCGGAATTGAAGTGGGAGAGTAAACAAATGTGCAATTTGCTACCCTCCCAGAGCACCGATTTTATTTGGGGATGTAGGGTTCAACTGAGGACTCCCATGGGAGTTCCCCAGTGATCACCTCCGCCGCCGTGAAAGCGGCGCGGAGTAGGTCATTCAGATCCTCCTCTGAAATATCGATAACAAAGCCTGCTCTCGACCACTCTTCTCCCCCCGACCACCCCGCGTCCTCTTCCCATGAGGACTTCAATTTTTTACCTGCAGAGGCGCTCATGGCGCCTCTCAGGACGTCGACTTGCCATGAGGATAATGAAGCGAAACGTACAGTATACATATTTTTTCCTTTTGCCATTCACCCTCATTTCTGAAGGCTACCGTTGCAGAAAGCGAAGAATGTATAACAACACTCTCCATTTTCTGCAACGGAAACAATCGGAAAAAAACATGTCGGCAGTATGTAATTTTAATTCAAAGAACTTCTCATGACCTCCGAAAGAAACTTTCAGAAATCAAATTGAAGTGGGAGAGTTTCTACTCAATGGATATCTAAGTGCTTAGATATCTCTCCCATACCAGAGTTATTTTTACGTGGATATTCATCTTCCACGTGCGAGTTGTCTCGCATTTTTTTACTTCATAAAATCTCCTTCCAAAAATGGAACTAATCGAAGTCGGCGATGAGAGTGTTCGGGTCCACTCTCACCTCCTCGGGGTCCTTATCAACCGGATCCCGGAGGAGCGCGTAGAGATCCTCCCCCCGCCACTCCAACCGCACCTCGACCTCTCCCCCTTCGGGAGAGGTGAGAGAGAACGAGCAATGGGTGATGTCCACCCATTTCCGTTTCTCCCATAGGAGGGTGGAGCTCATGTTGATCTCCACCGCGCAAAATACCTTGAAATTCCCCTCCTGCACAAACCGCTTCGTGCAGAAGACGATCCCACCGGCAATCCGCGCGGCGCCAGCAAGCTCGGTCGCGATCCTGTCGCATTGCGGCCGATACTGCCGCAGTGCCTGGAGGGCTGTTCGACCCTCCGACAAATGCCCCCACCATTCAACTGCTTCCCGAACTTTCTCTGTATCCATTTCTTCCTCCTTCTTTGCGATGAGCAAAGTCTCGAAATACATAGTCTATGTTTCAAGAGCTTCCTTCTCACAAAGAAAGAGTTTTAGAATTTTATGAAATTACTCAAAGAACTTCTCACCAAGCATTAAAACTATTTCTAATGCTCGGAGTTGAAGTTGGGAGAGTAAACAAATGTGCAATTTGCTACCCTCCCAGAGAAACTGTAGATACATACAGTTTCTCTTGCAGCATATAGCTGCTATACCACGGCGATATTCTCAAACACCCCTTACCAACTTTACGCCGTCAATTGATAAGGATTAACCTGTCAATAGGCGTAGCCACCACTCCACTTACCATTCCAGAACTCGATGGTCGCGCGACCATCGTTGTTCTCGGGCAATCCCTTCTCCGATTCCGCCTTTGCAAACTTGATTTTTTTGCCCTGCGCATTCATGGCGCAAAGCATGAACCGACCAGCAGCTGACGGTTCGTTTTCTTCTTCAAAGGGCATTTCGACCACCTCGTTCGAGGTGGTAACAATTAGGGCGATAAATGGAACTTTCATATGTCCTCCTTCAGGAACCTTAACAGCCGTTGTAAATTCCAGCTGCTAGTGTAGTGACTAATCTTCCATACCCACCACAATAGCAACTAGAATTTTATAGCAATTATTTGATTCAAAGAACTTCCCTTCAAAGCTTTCGAAATTTCTTTTGAAAGCTTTGTAAGAGAGGTAGGTTTTTGTTCTCTCGTATCGTGAGAACGGACTTCCGAAGTGCTTCGGAACCTACCAGTGCCCGCAGGAAAAGTAACTTTCCCTTTCCGCCAGTCCTGCCATAGCGAGACTAGATTTATTTTTCAAGTGAATTACTACTCCGCGAACTTATTTGTTAAGCACCACACAACCCCTCTGACTGATCTCCTCCACTTCCTCGGGGAGGACGACCATCACGTCCCTCCCCCACTGAACCCGGACCAGTGGGAGGACACGTTTGCCAACTGAAATCCCAGAATCCTCGGCTATGCGCTGACCGACATCATTGCTGATGTCGAAACGGATCCCAATTTCACCCTTCCGGGACTGCCCTATCCACATCTCCCATGCCATGGCAAGATAAACCCCAAAGCCCTCTTCCCCCTCACAAACCTCGGCCTGATAGAACACATGGCCGATTAGGTTCTCTCGGGAGATATTTTCTTCTTGGCGGCGACTTTCATCGCCGCGGACGAGAAATTTCTCCCTTTTTGTCTTGAGAATCGGCTTTATCCAAATCCCCCACCCCTCGTAACCAACCACCTCCTCCTGTGTCTTTTCCAGTATCTCCACCCCCAACTCGTCTAGCAATAGTTGGGGCATTGGTTTAAACCAGACAACCTTGCCAAGCAAGGTATCTGGACCCATGAGGGCATTTTTTGCTAACTCAGCTTTTTCAGAGAAAATATCTGCCATTTTCTGCTCCTTTCTTTCTGTAGCAATTTTACCCAGCACCAATTTCTACAAGAACGTACCTGAATTGCGGCCTTTCTCTAAAATTATCTTGCCGTCAGTGATTCCTTGCAGGAGTTGGCGCTGGATATATATTCACTTGTTTCAAAGAACACTTCGGCTCACACTGCTCGCTCAATGCAAGCAATCCTCATCAACGATATACACAACCTATTTTGCGCAAACCATTGAATCGGGATGGGGTGAGAAACTTTTGCTATATTATTTTTCTCACCTCGTCCCGATCCACTTCTCAAACAAAAAAGCGGCTAGGAAATACGTTCTCTTTACTAGAGAAGATGCCTCCCAACCGCTCTTAAAACACGATAATTTATAGCGATATTGGGATATTTGATACCTCCTCTAAAGAGTACGCATATCCGTTTAATTATTCTTCGTTTTTAATGGACCCTAACCGTCCCACATCTTTCTTAATTCTTTGAACATTCTAGCATAATAATTTATGTTTGTCAAGCTTTGTCGGATAAGTAATGACCTTATGCGAAAATAGCCTTGTTTTATAAAGGTTTTACAACTTCCTTGAAGTTGCTTTTTGTTACTTAAAGTGAGTTTTCTGCAAGTGGATAGTCCATATCCTTGACAAAAAAATAATAACATGTACACTGTGTACAGTAAATTTTACAGGAGGTGTAGTATGTTTCGTCCAGCGATTTATCTTGTGGTGTTTGTAGCATGTGTGTCGCTCTTTGTAGCGATTATACATCCTTTTGCCCGGGAGACTTCTCTCGGATACGAAAATGAACACGAGAAATGCGAAGCAGTGATCGGCTGGAAATCGGTCGATATAGTCTCGCAGATTCTCACCGAGGGATGCAGTGGCAGTATTGGTTGCCAATACAGCGCCCACATCACCTACGGGATCATGGGTGGCGCCGTACGGGGTGAACAACTTGGCCCCGAAAATGATGGCAAAGATTGTCTCGAGTTCGTAGCAAAAAACGAAGCAGTGCCTCGTGCCGTGAAGACAACAATCCTCGCTGATATCCTGCTTAAACGGCAAGACGAAGAATACTACTAAACATCTCCCCCCACCAAGCGGTCGCATCCAAGCGACCGCTTTCAATTTTTTATAGCACAATATTATTATTAATATGTCAATATTGCCGCTGGAGCCATTTGCCCGTAGAATAATGCCAGTACCTCTGTCCCGCTCCGGTGGGACTCCAGGCCAATTATTGTTAACTGCGGAGGTACAAAAAACACATATGCATACAGATAAAAAGCCCTATGAAGTGGGGTATCTCCTCTCCCCGCTCATCCCTGAAGAAGGAGTCATGAAAGTCCTCGAGGAGGTGCGCGTCTCTATTGAGTCCAAAGGGGCTCTGATAGAGAATACCCAAAACCCAAAGTATCTGCGTCTTGCCTATCCTATAAAAAAGCAGACCCACGGATACTTTGGCGCTATCCAGTTTCATGTCGCGCCGAGCCTGATCCATGAAGTCAAAGAGGCACTCGACAAAAACGAGCAAATCCTACGCCATCTGATTATCGAGTGGAAAAAAGAACCGCCGCGCCAACAGCCGGCACTCAAAGCTTTCCAGCCCAAAGAGCCAGCGGCTCCGGGCACCGCGAGCGAGCCTGCCGAGCCGGCCGAAGAAAAAGCATCTGAGCAAGAAATTGACAAAAAACTCGACGAAATATTAGGCGACTAACACACTACATTTATATGAACCTCAACAAAGCTTTTATCATCGGCAACCTCACCCGCGACCCTGAGGTGCGTACCCTCCCCTCCGGTCAATCAGTAGCTACCTTTAGTGTAGCTTCCAACCGTATGTGGACCGACAAACAGGGTCAGAAACAAAAGCAAGCCGAGTTCCATAATATCGTCACCTTTGGTCGTCTGGCGGAGATCGCCGGCCAATATCTTACCAAAGGAGCCATGGTATTTATCGAGGGGCGCATCCAGACACGATCCTGGGATGGTCAGGATGGAGCCAAAAAATGGCGCACCGAGATTGTAGCCGAGTCCATGCAAATGGGGCCGCGCGGACAAGGCGGTGGATCATCCGACGAAGGAAGATCTGCAGGTGGCGCACCAGTCGGTAAACAGGATGACCAGGAGATTGGCACCATCGAATACCCGGGAGACGACGAGATTAATCCGAACGATATACCGTTCTAATACCTATATATGGAAAAGAAACAATGCTATTTTTGTACCAATAATATCCGCGTCATCGACTACAAAAATGCCGAGCTGATGCGTATGTTTGTAAATCCGCAAGCGCGCATCTTGCCCCGCAAACGCACGGGAGTATGCTCACTCTGTCAGCGCAAACTCGCACTCGCAGTCAAACACGCGAGATTCATGGCACTCATATCATTTGTACACCACTAGACACAGTTCTTATGCTCAAAAAATACCCGAGAGGTTTGCCCCTGGGGTATTTTTGTATGATATACCGACAACTAGACTCCTTTCTCTATCGCCTCTTTGATTTTTTTGACTATCTCATCAGTAAGCTTTTTATTTTCTTTGAGGAAAGTCTTGGTATTGTCCATGCCGTGTCCTAGTTTAGTCGCTTCATAGGAAAATGACGCGGTGCCGATTTTTTTGATAATGCCGTATTTAATACCGAGGTTGATCACATCCCCCTCATACGAGATACCCTCGTTGTACATAATATCAAACTCCGCAGTGCGGAATGGGGCGGCAACTTTGTTTTTGACCACTTTGGCATTCACGCGGTTACCAATGACCTCATCCCCTTTTTGTATTTTTGCGGCTCTACGCACCTCGATGCGGACTGACGCATAAAACTTTAAGGCCTTCCCGCCCGGCGTGGTCTCGGGATTGCCAAACATGACGCCAATCTGCATGCGGATTTGATTGATAAATATAATCGTCGTGTTGGTCTTGGAAAGAATCGCCGTGAGTTTGCGCAGGGCATGCGACATCAGCCGCGCCTGCAGACCCACATGTTGTTGACCCATATCGCCCTCAATCTCCGCCTTGGGCGTGAGTGCGGCAACCGAGTCGATCACGATAAGCCCGATACCCCCCGAGCGCACCAGGCTCTCGGTAATCTCCAGCGCCTGCTCGCCGGTGTCCGGCTGAGAGATAAGAAGATCGTCTACCTTTACACCAATACGCCGCGCGTATTCAGGATCAAGCGCATGCTCGGCGTCAATAAACGCACAGAGCTCGCCGCGCCTTTGGGCATTTGCTACGGTATGGAGCGCGAGTGTGGTTTTACCGGAGGACTCCGGTCCGTATATCTCAATGATTCTCCCTTTCGGGAGCCCGCCTACTCCCAGTGCATGATCGAGCGAGAGAGATCCAGTGGGGATGACCTCCACATCAACTTTTTTGACTCCCCCGAGACGCATAATCGACCCCTCACCAAAACGCTCTTTGATCTCGCGCACCACATCGTCCACCGCCTGCGCCTTTATGGGAGAGCGCACTATATCACTTTTTAGAATTTTTGCCTGTTTTTTTATCATATAGTTTAGCAAGCGTATCCCACATATCGCCTGCACGCATTACGGTAAATAAAGTTATTTGACTACGATTTGGCGCGTAACTTTTTTTTCATTGCCAAACCGATCACGTGCCATGATCTCGAGGCTATGAAGACCGCGCGCCAAAAGAAGCTCTTGAGAAAAATGTCCGTCTTGTGCGCTATACACTTTGGCGCCATTGACGGTGAGCTCCACACCCGGCTCGGATACCCCTGATACGACCACCGACTCGGTCTCCACGAGCACCCCGTCACTTGGGGTAGTCACCTCAAGCTCCGGACCCATGACCAAGTCTCTCGCCTGGTATGCAAAGTATCCTAGCATCCCTACAAAGAATATGCCAAATACCAAGAAGCGCGACCAGATGCGCACTTTACGTGGAGCTATGTAGGTTAAAAATTGTCCTTCGTTCATGGCTATGCCTCCTCTCCCTCTATAGCAAACGGCGTCTCTTTGACCAAAATATCGCGGGGTTTAGCGCCATTACCCGGACCGATCACCCCCCGCTCTTCGAGTATATCCATGAGGCGTGCCGCACGAGCATATC
The DNA here is from genome assembly GCA_964349275.1 of uncultured Candidatus Saccharibacteria bacterium. GTDB lineage: Bacteria > Patescibacteriota > Minisyncoccia > Ryanbacterales > 2-02-FULL-48-12 > 2-02-FULL-48-12. Next base: position 17,226 of record CAYGFT010000006.1, on the reverse strand, counting down.
CCACGCTCAACTTGCGCTGGAGATAGGTCGTAGAGGCTTTTTGAGTCTCTATGACCAGGTGCCGCGCCTCCTCGTAGAGATCATCATCCACATCGTCGTCCCCCGAGCCGCCGAGCGTCTCGCCGTGCGCACCCGCAAAAATATTTTCCTCGTATTCCGCCTCACCTGCCGTTTTTAAATATTGTACTACTTTTTTGACCTCGCCATCGGAGACATACGCTCCCTGGATACGCCGGGGTTTGGCGACATCTCCGGCAAGATAGAGCATATCGCCGTGTCCCAAAAGCTTTTCGGCACCCGACATATCAAGAATCGTACGCGAGTCGATCTGGGAGACGACATGGAGCGCCATGCGGCTCGTGATGTTAGCTTTGATAAGCCCGGTGATCACCTCTACCGAGGGGCGCTGGGTAGATACCACAAGATGAATGCCGACCGCGCGCGCCATCTGCGCCAAGCGCACAATCGAAGCCTCCACGTCCCGGGGATAGGTCGTCATCAAATCCGCAAGCTCATCTATCACGATAACCATGTAGGGCATAATCTCATCTGCGTCTGCGTTGTACGACTGAATATCACGCGCCCCTGCCGCAGAGAGTATCTGGTAGCGTGCCTCCATTTGCTTGACCGCCCAGCGCAAGGACTGGATGGCTTGCTTGGCCTCCACAATGACCGGAGTCAGAAGATGCGGAATATCATTGTAGTATGTGAGCTCTACGCGCTTGGGATCAATGAGCAAGAGACGCATGGTCTCGGGAGAATTATTAAACAAAAGATTTAAAAGGAGCGAATGAATAGACACAGACTTACCTGATCCAGTACTTCCTGCAATGAGCAGGTGCGGCATACGCGCAAGGTCAGCAAATGCCGCCTGCCCCGAGACATCTCTGCCCACTGCAAACGACAAAAGGCCGCGATCTTTGCGCGAGGTGAGTTCGGTCATGAGACTCCGCAATCCCACAAACGCGATTGATTTGTTGGGGACCTCAATGCCCACCAAGGATTTGCCTGGGATAGGCGCCTCAATACGAATGGGATGCGCCGAGAGCGCAAGCCCGAGATCGTTGGAAAGCGCGGTGATACGCGAAAGCTTAACTCCCTCTGCTGGGCGAAGCGTATACTGGGTAACTGCAGGCCCAATACTAATCTCTCCCATGTCGACATCAATGCCAAAGTTCTGAAGCGTACGTTGGATAATATTGGCATTAGCCTTAATATCGCCCGAAGAGGGTTTGCCTCTATCATCCTCCAGAAGCGAAATCGGCGGCGTCTTGTAATTGGAGTTTTTGATATGCGTCATCATACGTGTAGGTGGAAGCTCCGGCTCCTTGGTCTCGGGAGCTTGGGGCACCTCGGGCCTCGGATCTTCTTTTTTCTCAAATACTTTGGCTACACCCGATACACCGCTTGCCAGAGCCGCTTTAGCCGCATCAAACATACCCGGCTCCTCCTCACCTTTTGGCTTTCCAGATGCCTCGAGCTCCAAGCGCTTGAGATCCTCGGCAGTGGGAAGTACCCGGCGCAGGCGCAGTGGCGTATTGAGCATCACCAACAGCGAAATAATAAATAGTGCGCCAAACACCACGAGACTCGCCCAAAAATCCATAAACCGCATGGGGAGATAGCTGATAGCGAGTCCCACATATCCCGCAGTTTTTGCTCCAAACAACGTGTCAGCAAGTCCTAAGGAGCTTACCAAAAACATTCCCGCGCCAAAAAATGTCCCCGCAAACACCCGCTCGCGCAGACTAAATAATAGCGAAATACCCGCGGCGATAAGTGCGATAGGGACAATAAAAAATGCCTTGCCAAAAAGCAGATTAAACATCCAGTAAAGCTTGTCCCCTACTACGCCCGCCTTACCAGACCAGGCAAGAAGCAGAAGCACCGCCATGCCAAATGAAAGCACCGCCCAGACGGATTGCTTGGTTTCCTGATGCAGATCGTCGTGCCAGCGGCGCCTGTCTTTCTTGCCGTTTTTTTGTTCTTTCTTTGGTTCCTTGTCTTTTGCCACCTATCTATTATAGAAAATAACGAGAAAAAGAAAAGCTATGACGTACTGACAAGCCTTTTATTACCACTGAGTACCCCCGGAGAGAACGGTAGGTCATACGGACATCCGGTAACTATACGCCGCCCAGGTAAGTTATATGGGGCACAGCATCTATTTTATGCAAATTCAACTCGGGAACTCACAAAAAAATACCCTGTTTCCTAAACTAGTGGCCATAGGATTTATCACCGTGGCCTCTTGTGTCGCCTCATTTCTCATACTGCCGCTTGCCATAGAACGCTCCCAGAGGGCTGATGAAGCCATAGATGCCATAGCTACACAATGGGCAAGAGAGCAAACCCTGAACGGCCCGATTATTACCATCCCAACAAAAACCACACGTACTCAAAATGAGCAACAAATCGTGGAAGATAATTTTATCTTTCTTCTCCCCGATCAACTACGCTATGACGTCTCTTTAGATACAGAGACACGCTCACGGGGTATTTTTGATGCCGCGGTCTACACGGCCCATATAAAAGGCAGTGGCACCATCAACACCGACATGGTAAGCACCAGTGACACTACAGGAACAGCGCAATGGGAAAACGCGCAACTTGCAATCAATATCCCCGATATGCGTGGACTGGAATCCTCGGGGGATCTTTTGTGGGACGGACAAAAAATTGCCTTTACTCCCAGCACACCTCTCGCTGGCGTCATATCAAGCGGCATTAGTGCACCTTTACACATGAGCATGGACGCAAAGGAGCACGCATTCAGTTTTGATATAGTACTCCGCGGTAGTAAAAGTATCAGCTTTATCCCACTCGGCAAAACGACAGATGTGCGCATCACCTCCAACTGGGCATCCCCCAACTTCTCGGGCGAGTTTCTCCCTAAAGAGCGCGAGGTGCATAAAACCGGCTTTACCGCAAACTGGATAGTCTCATCTTTTGGGCGACCCATACCCCAATCATGGTCAAGCACGGTGACTGCTGATACAGATATCATTCAGGAGAACATGCAAAAATCAGCGTTTGGTGTCACCCTGCATCAAAATGTGAATTTTTATACACAGGTAAACAGAGCAGTAAAGTACTCCATTCTTTTCATTAGTCTGACGTTCCTTGCCTTTTTCCTCTTTGAGATACTCTCCAAATTACGCATCCATCCTCTCAATTATCTATTGGTAGGTTTTGCCATCGCACTTTTTTATCTTCTCCTCTTGTCATTATCCGAACACATTGGCTTTCTATCGGCCTATACCACCTCTACTCTCACTACCATCAGCCTGATTGCAGGTTATTGCAGGTCCGTGCTCAAAACAAAAAAACGGGCAGGCATTATTGTAGCCCTCCTTTTGGCACTCTATGTGTATCTCTATATTTTGCTCCAGCTCGATGAGCTCTCCCTTGTCGTAGGATCCGTCGTATTATTTGCGGTACTCGCAAGTGTCATGTATCTTACCCGCAACATCGACTGGTATGAGGCGTCGAGGAATGAATAGTTTATCCTACCCCTAAACCCCGACCCAGAAAACAAAGACCGCCACATTGGCGGCCTTTGTTTTGATGTACTAGTTCTAGACTACTCCAGAGCCGGAGATGGCTCGTTGTCTACTACCTCCTCCATTTTGGCGTCCAGGGGATGCTCAAAATGCGGGATATCTTTGCGAAATCCGGTGCCTGCAGGGATGAGGCGGCCGATGATGACGTTTTCTTTAAGACCGCGCAGGTGATCCTGCTGACCCTCTACTGCGGCATTGATAAGCACCCGAGTCGTCTCTTGGAAGGATGCCGCCGAAAGGAACGAGCCGACACTCAAAGCGGTCTTGGAGATGCCCATAAGGAGTCGGACGGCTTTGGCATGCTCCCCCTCACCACCCTTGCGGATGCGGTTGTTCTCCTCGAGAAATGTATCGCGTTCTACTACCTCATCCACGCTAAATCGAGAAGATCCCTGGTGTTTGATTTTGACGCGAGAGAACATCTGGCGCACGATCACCTCGATGTGTTTGTCATTGATAGGAGAACCCTGGAGCGCGTAGATCTTGCCTACCTCGCGGATGATATAGTTTTGGGCATCCGACATACTGCCGACTTTGAAAAGCTCTTTGACATCCACCACGCCATCGGAAAGTACATGGCCTTTAGTAACATGATCCCCTTCTTTGACAAGTACTGCTTTGCCAAATGGTACGGAGTACTCGCGGATCTCTTTGATGTCTGGAGCATCTTTGTCAGGAGTGTCGCGCTCTTCTACATCCTCGTCCTGCACGTCGCTCGGTACTACACGGACAATCTTTTCCTTGCCGGCTTCTTTGATCTCGAGCACATCACCTGCAATCTCCGAGATAATGGCTTTGCTCTTTGGAGTACGAATTTCGAAAATTTCTTCTACCCGTGGCAAACCAAGTGTAATATCTGCGCCACCAGCAACACCACCAATATGGAACGTACGCATGGTAAGCTGGGTACCTGGCTCACCGATAGCCTGCGCGGCTACAATACCAATTGCTTCTCCAAGTTTGATCGGCGCATTAGAGCCCAAGTCGTACCCATAGCAGACCTGGCAAACCCCACGGATCGTCCGGCAACTTACTGGAGAGCGCAAAGATGCAGACTCCACGCCTGCTTTGTCGATTGCTTCGGCAGTCTCGATAGAGATAAGCTCACCTTTTTTGGCGAGTACCGCGCCCGTCTCGGGGTGCTTGATATCGGTGAGTGCCGTGCGCCCAAACACGCGCGAAGTGAATGTTTTGTTGATATCTTCAGAATCTTTACGAAATACAAGTATGCCACGATCATCACCACAATCAGCCTCGCGAATGATGAGATCTTGCGCCACATCCACGAGCCGTCGCGTCAAGTATCCTGCCGCGGCGGTTTTGAGAGCCGTATCTGCGGTGCCTTTGCGGGCGCCGTGCGTGGAAATGAAGTACTCGAGCACGTTGAGGCCTTCTTTGTAGCTCGATAAAATTGGGAGCTCAATGATACGACCCGAGGGATTGACCACCATACCTTTCATACCAGACATCTGGTTGACCTGTACCCAGGAGCCACGAGCGGCGGAATTGACCATAGCATAAATCGGCCCCTCCGGATCAAGTGTGTTTTGGCGTACATCCTGGTCAATTTTTTGCTTCACGCCACCCTGCCAAATTTCGATAATCTTGGAATAACGTTCGGAGTCGGTGAGTAATCCTTGATCAAACTGGTCTTGCACGATACGTGCGGCCTCGGTCGCCTCTTTGATAATCGCTTGTTTGCCTATCGGTACTTTGACATCATCATAGCCCCAGCTGATACCAGACTTGGTGGCATAGGTAAATCCAAGAGTCTTGATGCGATCAAGAATCGGGCTCGTGGCCTCCACACCATATTTGCGGATGATCTTGCTTGTAAGTGCAGAAAGATGTTTTTTGGCAAGCTGTTCGTTAACAAACGGCATACCCTCAGGCATAGCTTCATTGAAAATCAAACGGCCAACCGTAGTCTCAATAAGCTCCTGGTTGTATTTTTCACTCAAACGGACTTTAATTTTGCTATGGAGTGTTACTGCACCAAACTCATAAGCCATCAGTGCCTCGTCGTGGCTGGAGAAAATTTTGCCCTCGCCGATGTCGCCCTCTTTGAGCTTGGTGAGCCAATAGCACCCGAGCACCATATCTTGCTGGGGACCGACAATCGCGTCTCCGGTACCGGGTTTGAGTAAGTTTTTGTGTGCCGCCATAATCTCTCGCGCCTCATACTGTGCCTCTTCGGTAAGTGGTACGTGTACTGCCATCTGGTCACCATCGAAGTCTGCATTAAACGCCGGACATACCAACGGATGCAAACGAATAGCATTGCCCTCAATGAGTAATGGTCGGAACGCCTGAATACCAAGACGATGGAGCGTGGGCGCGCGGTTGAGAAGCACATACTTACCCTCGATAACTTCTTCGAGAATCGCCCACACCTCTGGCGTAGCATCTTCGATAATCTTGCCGGCGCCGCGGATATTGTAGGCAAGTCCACGCTCGATAAGTTTTTGTATTACAAAGGGACGAAAAAGCTCGAGTGCCATGTGTTTGGGAAGACCGCACTGATGGAGTTTGAGCTCGGGTCCTACCACAATCACCGAACGACCAGAATAATCCACACGCTTACCCAAAAGGTTTTGGCGAAAACGACCCTGCTTACCTTTGAGCATATCTGCAAGCGAGCGAAGCGGGCGCTTTTGGGCCTGTGAAGTTACTGCCGCCTGCCCGCGACGGATGGAATTGTCGATGAGCGCATCTACCGCCTCCTGGAGCATACGCTTTTCATTGCGACAAATAACCTCGGGGGCTTTGAGCTCGTAGAGACGCTTGAGACGGTTGTTGCGATTGATAACACGGCGATAGAGATCGTTGACATCGCTGGTCGCATGGCGTCCGCCGTCGAGCGCTACCATTGGGCGCAAAGCCGGCGGGATAACCGGAATAATCGTCAAAAACATCCACTCGGGACGTACGCCGGAGCGCTGCATCGCACGGATGAGTTGTAAACGCTTTAAAATCTTTTTGCGTAAAATCGGCTGGGCATTTTGTGCCGCCGCCATCAAATCGGTGGTGAGCTCATCAAGATTGAGATTGGCACAAATGGTACGCAGAGTTTCTGCCCCAATACCCGCCTCAAACACATTGGCATACTTGAGACTCAAACGATGATACTCAACCTCCGAAAGTACCTGGTACATATGCAAACCCTTGACCTCGGCTTTTGCCTGGTCGGCCGCACTCTTGAGCGCGACTTTTTCAGCACCTGCCTTGGTTTTGGCTTTAAACTCCCGCTCAATCTCACTCAAAATATTGGCGCGCATCGCCTCGTCTACTTTGGTAACAATGTATCCGGCAAAATAAATAACTTTTTCCAAATCTGATACCGAGACATCAAGCACCAGACTCATCTTGGACGGCACGCCACGCAAAAACCAAATATGCGAAACTGGCGCGGCAAGCTTGATGTGCCCCATACGCTCACGACGCACAATAGATCGCGTGACTTCTACACCACACTTATCACAGATAATACCCTTGTAGCGCACCCGGCGATATTTACCGCAATAACACTCATAATCTTTCTCCGGCCCGAAAATACGCTCACAGAACAACCCATCGCGCTCGGCACGCTGGGTCCGATAGTTGATCGTCTCGGGTTTGGTTACCTCGCCATGGGACCAGGAAAGAATCTTGTCCGGAGAGGCGACGCGCAGTCCGATGGCGTCGAAATCTTGTTCTTTGAGATTATTGTCCATGTTGATTGTCGTGTATTAATTCGACGTCTAAAGCAAGACCTTTGAGCTCGTTTACTAATACATGAAAAGATGCAGGAATATTGGGACTACGAAACCGCTCACCACGCACCAAGGCATCGTACGCGGCGACACGTCCTACGACATCGTCTGATTTGATGGTAATCATCTCCTGAAGCGTATGGGCGGCACCATATCCTTCCAGTGCCCAGACCTCCATCTCCCCAAAGCGCTGTCCGCCACCCTGAGCTTTACCACCAAGCGGCTGTTGGGTAATGAGTGAATATGGTCCGATAGAACGCATGTGAATCTTATCCTCCACCATATGGTGAAGCTTCATCATATAAATCTTACCCACGGTAATTTTTTGGCTAAACTGCTCACCCGTGCGTCCATCACGAAGGTGAATCTTGCCGTCTTGGGGCAAACCGGCTTTGATAAGCTCATCACGAATCTCTTCCTCGCGGGCACCCAAAAGTGCGGGAGTAATCGCCTGGTATCCAAGCTTATCTGCCGCCCAGCCAAGATGGGTTTCTAAAATCTGTCCAATGTTCATACGGGATGCGACACCAAGTGGATTGAGAATAATATCTACCGGCGTACCATCAGCAAGGTGTGGCATATCCTCTACTGGCAAAATCTTGGAGATAACACCCTTGTTGCCGTGGCGTCCGGCGAGCTTGTCTCCTACAGAGATTTTGCGAAGTTGGGCGACCTCCACGCGCACACTCTTAATAACTCCCGACTCGAGCTTGTCACCCATGTCGCGTGAGAATACCTTGGTACCAACGACGCGTCCCTGTTTGCCATTGGCAAGACGCAGAGAGGTATCTTTGACATCGCGTGCTTTTTCGCCAAAAATCGCGCGCAGGAGCCGCTCCTCGGGAGTAAGATCAGATTCACCTTTGGGAGAGATTTTGCCGACAAGAATATCACCCGAACGTACTTCAGCACCAATGCGCACAATACCTTCCTCGTCGAGATCTTTGAGCTTGTCCTCGCCAACGTTGGGAATATCATGCGTGGTAATCTCCGGTCCGAGTTTGGTATCGCGTACATTTATGGAAAAATCTTCTACATGGATTGTGGTGAGCACATCCCGATGCGCCAGACGCTCGGAGAGAATAATAGCGTCCTCGTAGTTGGAGCCACCCCAGGAGAGAAACGCCACCAAGATATTTTGCCCCAAAGCGAGCTCGCCGTTTCTTGTCGAAGTATTATCGGCAAGTACCTGGTCTTTCTCTATCTTATCCCCTACGTTTACGAGCGGCCGCTGATGCAACATAGTCGCACTATTGGATCGGAAATAATTGATGAGATTGTAGGTGTGCTCTTTGGAACCTTTGACCACGATTTTTTGTGCGTCTACATAGGTGACCGTACCCGACTCTTGGGCAATAGACACCAGTCCTGAATCACGTGCTACCCGCTCTTCTACCCCCGTGGATACTACCGGCACCTCTGGCATAATACAGGGCACCGCTTGTCGTTGCATGTTGGAACCCATGAGGGCACGGTTGGCATCATCATGCTCGAGAAACGGAATCAAGCTGGTAGCGACACTGATAGCCTGCTGGGGCGAGATATCAATATAGTCGATCTCTTCACGTGCGATAACACCCGGCTGACCCTTGGCACGCACCTCTACGATATCATCCAGAATATTGCCCTCATCATCAAAGCGGATACCGGCATGTGCAATATTGTGCCGCGCCTCTTCAAATGCGTTTAAATGCTCAAGCTCTTTGGTAATCTTGCCATTTTTTACTTTGACATAAGGTGTCTCGATAATGCCGAAATCATTGATACGCGCATATCCCGCCAAGTGCCCGACAAGACCAATGTTTGGACCTTCCGGTGTTTGAATAGGGCAAATACGTCCATAGTGCGAAGGATGCACGTCGCGCACCTCAAACCCGGCACGCTCGCGGGTAAGACCACCCGGTCCCAAAGCCGAAACTCGGCGCTTGTGTTCAAGCTCCGAGAGGGCATTTACCTGATCCATAAACTGCGAGAGCTGGTTGGTGGTGAAAAACTCTTTGAGTGCCGCCATAAAGGGGCGGGCGTTCACAAGTTGCATCGGTGTCAACATCTCGGCATCCAAAGTAGACATGCGATCTTTGATAATGCGCTCCATGCGGGCCAGGCCTATCCGCAGTCTGCTCTGGAGCATCTCACCAATACCACGCACCCGACGATTGCCCAGATGATCAATATCATCAGCTGAGAGATTGGGATTGCGGTTCATGCGGATAATCTCGGACACTACCCCGACAATATCGTATACATCAAGGGTACGATCGTTGTCACGCTTGTGCTCCTTGATGCTCAAACGCTGGTTGAACTTGTGGCGTCCCACCGCAGAGAGGTCATAGCGATCTGAGCCAAACATGGACTCCAAAAGCTCACGAGCGTTGTCGACAGTAGCAAGATCCCCCGGGCGAATCCTCTTATACAGCTCTACAAAAGCATCATTGGCGTTTTGGGTAGAGTCTTTTTCCAGTGTTTTTTTGATGCAAGACTCCTCCCCCTCATCCATCGGGGCAAAGGCCTTCATAATATCCTCATTTTTTTCGAGCCCCAAAATACGCAAAAGAGCAGAGGCGGCGATACGGCGTTTACGGTCGATTTTGACATACACAGCATTATCCACATCGGTCTCAAACTCCAGCCAAGCACCTCGAGACGGCACAATCTTTGCACCGAACACTTTGCGGCCACGTAGGTAGTTTTCTGTAAAATATACACCAAATGATCGAGCAAGCTGGGAAACAATCACTCGCTCTACTCCGTTAATAACAAAGGTGCCACGATCGGTCATCAATGGAAAATCGCCCAAAAAGACCTCCTGCTCTTTGAGCTCACCTGTGGTTTTGTTGGCAAGCTGTACCCGCACCCGAAGCGGCGCCTCATATGAAAGGTTGTGATCCCGAGAGTAATACTCGTCGTGTTTGGGATCCTCAATCGTGTAATCTACAAATTGAAGCTCCATCTCTCCGGCATAGTCTTTGACCGGAAAAAAGTCCGTGAATAGCTCACGCAGGCCCTTTTCTATCAACCATCGATAGGAGCTTAATTGCACCTCCGCCAAAACCGGAAGCGGCATCAATGGTTTTTTATACTGCGAAAAGTATTTTTTTTGCATAAGCAAGAAGAAAAATAGCCCTACGCTACCTTTTAATTAGGGTTTAGATGAAAACTTGTTATGTAGTCTCTAGGCTAGTCAATTGCCTAATTTTTCTTAATTATAGCTTTTTGAGCCGTTTTGCACAGCCCTAAAGCTGGGGATAACAGCACCTCCTACGTATGATGTAAGACTACGAAAGACTAGCAGGGATTGTAGCAAAGAATATCCAGTCCGTCAAGCACCCCAAACCTGTGGATAGTTTGTAACCTAAAACACGCTACAATGAATCTATAGAAAGTCGACTTACCAGCCGTACATAACCAGCAATACAGTATATGTTTTCCAACCACGCATATAATCTCGCACTCCAGCTCACTGAAGAGCACAAAAGTCTTTGGCGTATGAAAAATGAGTACCAAAAAGATGCCGAGGGATGCGCCGCTTGCCAATCACTTTGGGAAAAACTCGCCAAAGACAAAGAGGCACATATCCAAGATCTCCAACGACTACTCAAGGGACATATGGAGTAGCAATGTATAAAGAAAAATCGGTACCGATGTGTACCGATTTTTTGTTTGGCAAATAGTTTATTTCTTCACTAAAGCCAATCAATAAGACATGGGAGATCATAGCGCATCTGCAAAACCGGGAAGTCTTGAACCCGTGTTTCAAGCGTCGGGACAGTACGATCAGGTAAGAGACTTAAAGTAGACGTAGGAACAAATGATTTTTGACCATCCGGGTCCCAACAGACCTCGCAGTAGAGTGTAGTACACGAAAAAATTTCTTTGCCGAACAGTAGAAGCGACTCTTTATACCCCCCAAGAGCCAAAAAATATGTCACCTCGTCCTTCGCAAAAGACTCCACCACCTCAAGAGAAACTACTTGCGGCGCATATGCGATCAATCTTCCCGTAAGATCCCCCTGGAGCTCCCGCTCGATAATTGAAACACGTCGCCACGCCAGCCGAACATCTATGAGCGTACACGATTGCACTCTTACCCCCTTGTAAGAAGAAATCTATTTTTAGCGTAGCGCATACATTGCCCGTGTGGCAAAAATATCCTGGGGAAAACTTTTCTTTGCGTCTCTAAAACGGCGTATCCGTATCTTTGGTATCTGCAACTTCCAGCTCGGCACGCAGTTTTTTAAACTCATTTTCTGATTTGGCAAGCACACTACGACAATATTTGACGAGCTCGACACCATCGCGGAACTTTTCAAGACCAGTTTCCACATCGATATCTTTTTTGCCGAGATCTTCGACAATACGCTCAAGCTCTTTGATCGCACCCTGTAAGTCTTCTTTTGATTTCATATTTCTAGGATACCTTATTCTTGTATTTTTTCTACCCGTGAATCTATCTTGCCCTTGGAAAGCGTCACCTGGAGTAGCTCGCCGATACGTACATCCAACCTGCTTTTTACAACCCTGCCTGAAGAGTTTGCAACTACGCTATATCCACGCTCCAGTATCGCCGTGGGGCTAAGCGGCAGGAGTGCGGCCTCTGCGACCTCCAGGCGCGTCTCTGCACGTTTTTGGCGCTCGAGCATAGCGGGGATCAACCGAAGAGAGAGACGATCCACCTGATGGCGAGCGTCCGCGATATGCCGATAGTAGGCGTGCATCTCACTGCTAAATCGGCGCTCCAGCATATGGAATGACGCAAATATCTGCCCGAGACCTCCCGCGAGATCCGCCGCCAGACGCCGGAGCACAAATCCATACCGCTCCATGGCGTTCTGAAATGAACGAATCAATCCCTCATGCACCCGGTCGAGCAAGTCTTCTTTGGATGCTATTAGTTCGGCAAAGGCGATGATAAGATCCGATCCGGCGAACTCGACTCGTTCTAACATCGTCTCTCTAGACTGTCGGATAAAATTAGCAACCGCGGTCGGCGTAGAAAAGTTTTTGTCCGAGACGTATCCCGCAATCGTCTCATCTTTTTCGTGCCCAATACCGGTAATAAGTGGCAGACGCGAGGTGACGATAGCTTCTGCAACCCCTTCGGAGTTAAACGCCCGCATACTCTCGAGCCCGCCGCCACCGCGCATCAGCACCAACACATCAAGATCGGGACGATGCATGTTGAACCAGCGAATTGCAGAAACAATAGACTCCTCCGACTCATCCCCCTCTACACGCACATCCAAAAGCTCAATGCGAAAACCAAACTCGCCGATGTTGCGCCGAAAGTCATTGATAACCGCACCGGTCTCGGAGGTGATAACACCAATTGCTCTGATAACCTCGGGCAGTGTACGTTTGCGCGCGGAGGCAAAATATCCTTTGGCCTCAAGTTTTTTCTTGAGCGCTTCAAACGCCTTCTGGAGCGCCCCCTCGCCTACCGGCTCAATTGACTCCACCACAATCCGAAAACTCCCACTCTTATAGACACTGGGGCGACCGGTAATCACTACCTCCAGCCCCGCCTCCAAAAGATGCGAAAACCGCTCGTAGTGCCAGCGCCCCAAAAAACATTTAGCGATTGCATCTTGCCCCTCGGCATCTTTGAGATCAAAAAATGCCATACCGTTACCCGAGACATCGCTTAGCTCGCCGCGTACCTTGATAGACCCCATACGCGCGAGTGAGAGATTCACAATATCCAAAAACTGGGCAACCGAGAGTATCCCCGACTCACGAGCTCCCGATGAGCTCAGCGGCAAAGGCTCCTCTGATACGGGCGCGGACGACGCACCAGCAAATAAAGCTAAAATTTGATCACCATACGCACCAATCTTTTTAGGCCCCCAGCCTTTGATGAGTGTAAGTTCAGCTTTGGTCTTGGGACAGGCGGCGGCAGTGAGTTCCAGTGTCTCATTGGAGAACACGCGGTAGAGCTCTTTGCCCTCCCGATCGGCAAACTCTTTGCGCTTGGCTTTGAGTTTTCGGATGATATCAAAATCCATTTCTACATCATATCATACAGACACCTTGTCTGAAGAGATGGCTTTTGGTAGCGTATAGGTAAAGTTCATAGACAAGGAGGACACACTATGTCCCGGATGCCCCCAAAGGTTGGTCTTCTGGATCTCCAGGCAGTACCGATCCCCAAACTCTCCCTGCTTGAGCAAAAGCTCAAAAAACTTGGTCTTGCCTCTATACCCATAGAGAAAGTGCAAGCGTACCAGGAGGAGTATCTCCGCACTTTCAAAGAGACATTTTTTTGGGCAAGACATCCATGGCTCGCTGAACTTTTTTGGTCTCTCCCCTGGCAGATCATACCGGGGTCACTGAATCAATTTAAACTACTCTCCTGGAAACAGACTCAAGTAGTAAACCAGCTGGAACACTGGAACTGTAAACCAGTTCCACAGGTGATAGCCGAGCGAGCCAAAACCGCCTTGGACGCAGGACTGCATGTAAGTGTGAGCTATCTCTATACAGACCCGTTCTTGCTTGTGAAGCTCATTGAAGAGAGTGAGGAGGTAGCCTGCATCGGCTACTGGGACGCGAGTTTTCAAGCGTAAAACAAAGCCCTCCAAGATATGCCCCGTATCCAGCACGAGCTGGATTTTTTGTTCTCGTACAAAAATCTTGTGTTGCTTATTTTGCCGTGGCGAGCACCCAATCGCGCAAAATCTTATAGTACGTCTCTATGTCTCCACGCTGTACCCATTCGTGATCACTATGATGCCCGCCACCGCGTGGCCAAACAATGAGTGTGGGAATATTTTTCTCTGCAAAAAATCTAGCGTCCGATGAACCATGCGAAAACATAGAACCTGTCTGTATACCATGGCGACGCGCGATTTGACGAAACATCCGTATCTCCGGGATATCAAGATTTGTTTTGGAAGCATAGCCATAGACACGCTCCGTCATGGATATTTTTTTGTATTTTTTCATAACTAACAAGATGCGCCGCTCCAAATCCTTCTTGGTGGTCTCCGGGATATGCCTGATATCTATGGAGGCACGAATAAATGATGGTATTTGATTGATGGCCTCACCCCCTGCGATTCTACCAATGGTCACGGTGTCATGATAATGGTCCTTCCCATCACACGCCGCTGAAGAAAACTGATCTTTGAGGTCCTTTAGAAATTCAAAAAACTCAAAAAATGGCGTCTCTCCCTCCCAAGGACGGGAGGCATGTGCAGACTTGCCGACAGCCTCGACATCAATATGCCAAACTCCTTTTGCTCCTGTCTCAATGCGCCACTCCCACCCACCATCGGGCAAAAACACTGCACGTTTGGCGCCGTATCCTTTGCCAAGCAGATACTTGACGCCATGGAATCCCCCAACCTCCTCATCAGCCGTTATCATAATGCCCAAATCATACTCTTTGAGTTTTTTTTTGAGCTCTGTCACTAAACGCATATAGCAGGCTATCGCAAACTTCATATCCAGAACTCCTCTACCAATGAGTTTGCTACCATTGGCTTTCATACGAAAAAGCTCTGAACGCGCCGGTACGACGTCGCAATGCGCGGCAAGCACTATCTTTGGTTTTTTTGTGTTCGCCACTGTAGCAAACAAAGCATGATACCCTTTATACACAAACCGCCGCACATGCATATGAGACTTCAGAGCATTTTCTACAAAGTCCAAAAGGCGCCCATTTTCTTCCTGATCCTGGGTAACCGATTGGAATTCGACGAGTTGTTTCAGTATTTTTTCTATATCTTCCACGGATAGATGATACCGAATGTTACCCAAAAAATCAAAATTATGCCAAAGAAAAAGGGTCCGTATGGACCCTAGTAGAGAAGGTTATGGCATGATAATCCCAAAGGTAGCATCTGATGCGCCATGCAACCGGCATTGTTGTCCGGGCCGGGCGGTGTAGAAACCTCCCAGACAATCCCAGCCTTCTGAATCGACATCCCAGCCGAAAAATACCCGTCGGATCATGAAGTAGCCATCAGGCAAAAAGCATGGGTATTCCGGGTCAATCCATTCTTGATAGAATGCGACATTTCCCAGTTCAATCTCTTTCAAAATTCGAGTTTTCGTTACGATACCTCCAAGGTCGCGTGCCCTCGGCTTCCAAAGATAGAGATTTTCCATCTTACTGCCCTGCAATGGTTTTATGGCAAATCCCACCTCCCAGGGAAGCTCGTCAGGATTTTGTGGTATCTCTTTCCAGAGACCAAGTTTAGGACCATACGTTTTGTCTCCTTCATTGCATATCGTGGTAAGCGATGAAGGCACAAGAGAGTGGTAATCCGTTTCGTGTGGGTCGGCACGTACCCAATAAATTCCGTCTTCCGGTACATCGTACGTGTACTTGATATCCAAACGCAACTCACTCGCCCACGCAGTATCATCGCATGAATTAACCCTATGTGGAGAGACAACGGATGTTATTTTGCCGCAAGTCTGGTACCAACGACGGAACAATCGCGAAAAGTGTTCACAAAAATATGGATGATACTGCATACCCATGCCCATACCACATGGCCGTTCCTCAACCTCATAGACACCGATACTGCCATCGCTCTGGCAAGCATAATCAACCCGCACTAATATTGAGGGCTTGCCAAAAATTCTTACAGACGCATTTTCTTCTCTGGCAAACGCCGGCTCCCAGGCGTGGATGATATCTTCTGTCTCCGCAAGCTCACGATCCGTCATCAGAAGCCTTGTATCGCATAACGTAAACGTCCAAGGACCCATGACTTTCTCCATAACTCCTCCTTTTCCTAAAATGTAAAAGATCTAATCTGCACATACCCAATTTCGATGCGTAAGCTACCTATCTCCATGGAGATAAACAGCATAACACCCCGAAAGAAAACCGACCCCGCTAGAGCGGGATCGGTATGGTAATCATTGTATAGTTCTTATATCCTGACTAACCCAACCTCCCGCTGTTTTCTGTGAAGCATAATAAAGAGAATGCCCATAAGGAGCACTCCACAGTTGAGCCAAAAATACACAGCTGATTGACTAATAAAATCCATGTCTCGATGCTACAAGAGATACCGTGGTATGTCAATACGCCTGTGGAAAACCCCGCATATCGTGCGGGGTTTTTGTACCTATTACTAAACACTTACGACTTACTACTGAATACTAGTTTTCCTTGAGTGCCTGCTCGATAATTGTTTTGACCGCGCTGTATGGCTGGGCGCCGCTTACGACAAACTTTTTGCCATTGGGAGCGATCACGATGCTGTACGGCGTACCGGTACCACCGGAGGCAACTGCATCATCATACTGGGTCTGTACCTTGTCCTTGTATTTACCCGAAGAGAGGCAAGATTCGAACTGGGCACGATTGAGTCCAAGATCCTCGGCAAACTTTGGCAGAAGATTTAAATCCAAACCATTGTTGGATGGCGTAACCTCGAATATGCGATTGGTGTAATCCCAGAACTTTGCGTTTCCTCCTTGCTCGTAGGCGCACTCGGTAGCCTCGGCTTCTTTAGGGGCCTTGGGGTGTAGTTGCTCAAGTGGGAAGTGGCGGAATACCAGCGCAACTTTGCCGGATTTGCCGTACTCATCCATGACCTGTTTAGTCGTATCGTGGAATCGCTTGCAAAATGGACACTCCAAATCCGAGAACTCTACAATTTTGACCGGCGCGTTGGGATCGCCCAAGATGTGATCGTCTTTCGTCACCGGCTTGACACTATCCATCCCTTTGGCCCCTTGGTCGTCTGCCGCAAATGTCGGGTCTATAGCATCTTTGATGTTTGCTACTCCCGAACGACTGCCGCCGGAGTAAAAGATAGATCCAGCGATCATGGCCCCCGCAATCACAATGGCCATAGGGACCATATATGGGCTGGGGACTGATGCTGGAGTCTGCTGGGGTTCCATACGTATTTCTGGCTCCATAAATAAAATTGATTATCTTAATAAGC
>CAYGFT010000005.1:0-37666 GCA_964349275.1 uncultured Candidatus Saccharibacteria bacterium | reverse complement strand
ACCGAGTAATGCAGATGTTGGGAGAAAAAGTAGACGAAAAAAATACTTTCGAACCACCAAAAGAGCCCGTGAATAAAGGAAAAACACCAGCTTTCGCTGATGCTCATCCTAGCTGGCTCCCCAGGAAGGACGACGTTCGAACCTACGCGGCTGGTAAGCACCTCAGATGGCATTTGCTTGCAAAGGAAATACTGCTGCATGTGATGGCATGTGAGAAAGAATGCCGGCAGTTGAAGATCCAACTGGATAACTTGTTTCGTATGACTTCAGAGTATCAAAAGCAGGTAGCGTAGAAAGGATGGGAAAGTTATCGGAAGCGGCTAAGTTTCTTGAAGGGGTTTTAAATGCTGCCCTAACCATTGCTCCAATTCTTTAAGAATATTCTCTCTATTTTCATTGCCTTTGCTGTCAGCTACTCTTAGAGCAAGATTCACCAGATAGTCTTCAATCTCTTTCCTAGAACCATCAGGTGCCTGATTATTAATCATGAGAAAAACCAACAAAGCGGCTGTCGCCAATCTCTTATTCCCGTTTTTAAAGGGATGATTCTTATTTAATCCGTAATACAGAATTGTAGCTTTTTTCAC
This sequence comes from uncultured Candidatus Saccharibacteria bacterium, assembly GCA_964349275.1. Lineage (GTDB taxonomy): Bacteria > Patescibacteriota > Minisyncoccia > Ryanbacterales > 2-02-FULL-48-12 > 2-02-FULL-48-12. Next base: position 37,079 of record CAYGFT010000005.1, on the reverse strand, counting down.
CAAGGTTGGATATAATTGCTGACCATTAAAAGACCGAGAAGGATTGGCGAGCGCGGATTCCAAAAGCTGGGTCTCATGTTCGTCGAACTGAGAGATAGGGTCATTATGCGTATCAAAATATGCCACCGCGAAAGGATGGCATATTTTCTCCATAAGTTCTTTATCAAGGTAGTAAACCTCTTCAGGATCGATCATGCTGGGCAAGACGATCAAAAACATTCCGATAGTCCTTCAGGACTTTCTCGGCACTTTTAACAACCTTCTGCTCTAGCTCTTTGCGAAACTCTCCATTCTTTTGATCCTTACTCGGCGAAGGAGTATTGGCTGTTTTGTGCTGTTTTCTAAGGAATTTCCACATGATATAACTATAATTCTTAACGTTTCTATTTGCAAAAGTCAAATAGTTGCATAAGGGCCTAACAACTATTTCTTAGAATGAATAACCCGTTTGAGCGCAAGACCTGTTTTTGTCACTTTCATCTCTAGCGCATCACCCACCTTCCAACCTAAAAGTTCCCTCGCCTGCTTGGGAATAGTAATACGAAACCCTTTTTGAATTCTCACGCGGAGAGTCATGCTAAATTAAAATTACCGCCAGATCGGGACAAGTGGTTTTCGGAAGACAGTTGAGGCAAGAATCTCACTTCGTATTTCATCGAGTGTATTAAACCATTTTGCCTCTGACGATTCATCATATTCAAGAAGGGCGAGATAATACGGAGAGTCCTTGGGAACATTCTTCTCTTCGACCAATGCGTTAATCCCGCCGAGGCAGAGCTCATCCCGGGGTTACTTAGACTGATTAAAATTCAAAGCTCCGCGGGTAGGATTCGAACCTACGACCAATTGGTTACATTTATCCCAAATTTTCATCTGGGGATGGACTATATCATCATCCCGCCAAAACGGGAGCGAGGCGCTTCGAACGTAGAATCGCATAAGCAATCACGTCCTACTCCATAAAGGATAGTCTCTGAACCTTCCCCCTTCACTAAACAAAGCTACCAGGGGCTTGGCTGCGGATTACCATAATCTTGCCAACGATTTTAGGCTTCCCGCAATTCACCTCGTTTTTCAATCCATCTTGCGACGGAAAGCTGCGTTTAATCACAGCCAACTGCTCTACCACTGAGCTACCGCGGAATACATTTACGCTATCAAACGTATCATCTTTTTTAAATAATTTCAACTCTCGTACGTAATTGAGTTAGACCAGCAATCCATGCCTTGATTTTACGCAAAAGCGCCACATCATTAACCGAAACCCTACATACACCATACGGATGCTTTTGTTTCCGTAAATGTCCGCTTCTCTTGGTGGCGATATAACTTTTATGGAATTGCGTTAATGGAATCTCCGTTAATTTTGACCAAAAACGTCTTGCTTTCGCTTCATCCAAATCATCATGGATATATACCCAACCGCGTAGCTTAGACGTCGGCACATCACAGAAATCTTTCAGCCATTGGATCATAAAAATAATAAATGCGGGTTCTGAATTAGTAAATTGTACTGTATTGCCTAACTTAGATCCTTCACCTGCGTAAAGAGCAATCCCCGTCACAAAACGATCACGTACAGTAATATTACCCAATTCTTCCTTAGCGAGTGCTTGGATCTTTTGAATACGCAATTTCGTTGCTGCAATTTTGTTTTGAGCAGCTATGTAGGATCCACGTAGTGATCCTGTTTTTTTGTTAAGATAGAGCTTTCTTACTTGGCTCTTAGTAAGAACAATATCTCTACACCACAAGCTGGCGGAACTTCTAGATATCTTTAGTTTTCTTTCAATGTCCTTTATTGAGAACCCCTGTCTACGCAGTCCGCGAGCTTTTTCTTTTTTAACCAAATATGAAGCAACATAGCTCATACGCTAAGCATAAACAAAAAACCTACGCTTAACAAGCGTACACCTTTGGATGTACACAGTACAATAAGTACTTAACAGCCACTTCAATACCCTTCAAACTGTATGGATTTGCGGTGCTGGCGGATTTTTTCAAATGATTTGGCCTCGATCTGACGGATACGCTCACGTGTGACGCCAAACTCTTTGCCCACCTCCTCGAGCGTATGCGTAATACCATCGTCCAGACCAAACCGCATCTTGAGTATTTTTTGCTCGCGCGGGGTAAGATCCTCGAGGATTTCCTTCATTTGATCACGCAAGAGCTTGCGCTCTACCTCCTGGGCAGGTGTGAGCATTTTTTCATCCTCAATAAACTCGGAGAGTGTGGAGGCCTCGTCGTCATCCTCGCCCACCGGCGCTTCTAGAGAGATCGTCTCCTGGGATATCTCCATGATGTGATGGACTTTTTCTACCTCCAGACCCATTTCGGAAGCAATCTCTTCAGGCAAGGGCTCACGGCCAAGATCCTGCAAAAGCCGGCGCTTAACCTGCTGGAACTTGGATATCGTCTCGATCATGTGTACCGGTATACGAATGGTACGCGCCTGATCTGCAAGCGCACGCGTAATGGCCTGGCGTATCCACCAAGTTGCATAGGTAGAAAATTTGTACCCCTTGTGCCAGTCAAACTTTTCTACGGCACGAAATAGTCCCAGATTCCCCTCCTGTATGAGATCCAAAAGCGTAAGATTGGGGCTTCGGCCAACGTATTTTTTGGCGATACTAACCACGAGGCGCAAGTTTGCCTGTACCAAAAGGTTTTTGGCCTCCTCGTCTCCCCGCTCAATGCGCTTGGCAAGATCACGCTCTTTCTCGGCAGACAAGAGTGGAATACGGCCAATCTCTTTAAGATACATCTGCACCGAGTCCGAAGAAATATGCTCTACTTGATCTTTCAGAAGCATATCCGGACTCTTGCCTTTGCGTCCTTTTTTCTTCTCCGGAGTCGCGCCATCTTCGGCAAGCTCGATAAACCCCTTGTCCTCCAATACATCAATACCCAAACCCTCTAGCTTCTGGTAGAGCTCTTCCAGAAATACGATATTGTACTCAATCTTGGGAAACGTGCTCAAAATCTCGCCATAGGTGATAAACCCGCGGGACTTCCCTTTTTCTACCAAAGTCTCGACTTTACCCTCATTAAAATCTTTTTTGGTAGGACGCGTGGATACCTTGGGTGCCTCTTTTTTGGACGCAGATTTTTTGGCTGGCTTTTTGGGAGTGGTTTTTTTCTTGAGAGGTTTTAATGACTTCTTTTTTGGCTTGGGTGTCGACTTTTTTTTGGGTTTCTTGGGTTTGGCTTTTTTTGCCATAGGAAAAAGAGTTAGAAAGACTAAACGAGATGAAACTGCCCCCATAATAGCCTACTTACTAGGAGCTCGCAAGGCGCCGAGAGGCATCGCTAAACTCCGCTACCAATGCCCCCAACTCTGCAACGTCCCCGGAGAGCTCGGCTTTACGGATGCGATCCGAAAGCCCTTCCAGGCGACTCTTGAGTCCTTCACGCTCGATCTCCTGGATACAGGCCCCCACCTCTTCCTCAATACCCAGAAGACCCGTAACCTCCACCTCAAAGATAAAACGATTGGCAAGCGTCTGGTACTCTGGCGGCATATTGGCAAATGCAGTCCGATACCCCTCCTCACTCCTCTCGGACGTGGTAAGGTCGGTATAGAGTTTTTTATGCGCTGGCAGAGAAAACATATCCGCCTTGAGTTTTTGTGCCACCTCTAAAGGGCGCGCAAATAAAAGTCCCAGTAGTCGCTCCTCCAGAATCTGGAGTCTGTTTTTTTGGGGTTGCGCACTCACTCCCGGAGCCTGGCGCGTAGCAGTAAATGCCTGGGGTGATTTGATTTTTTTGAGATCCTGCCAGACTGCATCATCCTTGACACCTAAAGCTTGGGCAACTTTGGCTACCCAGTGAGCTTTGTCTATCTCCTGTGGGATCTTGGCCACAAGCGGCAAGACCGAGCGCGCGATATTGCGCTTACCCTCGATGGTTCGGGTATCAAACTTTTCGAGCGAGCGCTCTAAAAAAAATGATATAACATCTTTTGATTGCTCGACCGCTTCCAGCCATATGGCGGGATTTTCTTTTATTACATCGGCCGGGTCTTTTTCTTTCACTGCTATTACTTTGACGTCAAAGCCCGCCTCCAATGCCATATCAATACTCCGACGCGTTGCCGACTCGCCTGCCTCATCCATATCAAATGACATGAGTAATTTATCACAAAGCCGCTTGAGCCCTTGGAGCTGATAGGGAGTAAGTGCGGTACCTGAAACCGCAACCGCATGCGTGGTACCAGCCTGGTGTGCCATGAGAGCGTCCATATACCCCTCTACCAAAACCGCAGTGTTTGATTTGCGTATCTCCAGTTTTGCCTTGTCAAACGCATACAGCACTCTACTCTTATCATACAAAACCGTCTGTGGTGAATTGATATATTTGGCGACCGTATCAGTAGCACTCCCCAATATCCGACCACCAAAGCCGATGATGCGGCCATTAAAATCTGCTATGGGAAATATGATGCGATTGCGAAACCGATCATAGTACCTATGTGCGGCCGATTGCGCTTTGGGATTTTGGATAAGAAGACCAACTTTTTCTATCTCGGGTCCGGTAAAACCTTTTTTTTGCAGATGCTCGAGAAGCGTGCGCCACCCCAGAGCCTCGGGCAATGAGAAGCCAAGACGAAATGACTTGACCGACTCCTCACTCACCCCGCGCTTTAAAAGATAATCTCTAACTACAACGGTACGTGAAAGATTGAGTTCATAAAATTTAGCCGCCTCCTCCATGATGGCAAATAGCCGCAGACGCTCGTCACGCTCTCGCGGATCCTCGTAGACAAGCTCCACGCCGGCACGTTTAGCAAGAATATCCAACGCTTCTTTAAAATCGGCTCCTTCGATGTCCATCACAAATCGAAACTGATCCCCACCCTTACCACAACCAAAACAATGCCAGACATCGCGAGCCGGAGAGACGTAAAACGATGGCGTCTTTTCATTGTGAAAGGGACAGACCGCTTTAAAATTGGCTCCTGCACGCACAAGTTTAATATACGATCCCACGACATCAGCAACCGAAAGACGTGATTTAATCTGCTCAACTGGACTTGGCATATACCTCAAAGTATACCATTGGCGCCCAAAAGAAAAGCGATCTCCACAGCGACACACACACCTCCTGTGCTACGATAGAGACAGTATATCGCGTATGTCTCTGGAAACACTTCGCACCGTTATATTGGGGGTTGGCTGGCCGATACTTATCATCGGCAGTATATTTATTGCCATACAAGGATGGCTATTTTATGAATCGCTCAAGGGCTCGGTATTTGCGCGCCTCGTACTTCCCTCGGTATTCGGCTGGCTGGTCACCATGTACAGTCTCGGTGTGACTGCTACATTCTACATGGTCAATGACGTATCGGGCACTCGTATAGTACTCCCCATATTTCTCGTCTGGTTTGTGACATTTGTAGCTCTCATCCTTGTAACATTTCGTTGGAGCAAAGAGGCGGTCAAACTCCATCATTTTTATGATTCTCTAGAGGACCAAGTACGAAAACGTACTGCGGAGCTTACCAAAGCGCACAAAAAAGAGCTGGCGAGTGAAAAACAAGTCCGCAAACTCAAAGACGAGCTCTTGTTTATCGCCGCACACGAACTGCGTAGTCCCGTTAACGCCATCAAATGGGGTCTGGATGCATTTATTACTGAACGCTACACCCAGCGTGATATCCCAAATGAATCACTGGAACTCCTCAAAAACGTCTACGAGCGCAATGAGCACCTCGTAAGTCTTGCGGACAATCTCCTCAATATCGCGCGGCTAGAGGAGGGCGCACTACAGATCAAAAGCGAGGAGGTGGATCTCAATGAAATTATTGATGATGCGATACAGGAGACAAAACCCCTGGCGGAAAACACCCATGTACATATCCTTGGCCCCGAGAAACGACCGCTCCCGCATGTCATAGCCGACAAAGCGATGACCAAAGAGGTAATAGTCAACCTCGTAAATAATGCTGTCAAATACAACAAAGAAAACGGCGTAGTCTCATTTGCTTGGACAGAGAGAAATAGGACACTCGCGATAGAAGTCAAAGACACTGGCATTGGTATACCAACGCGCGATCTCGAGCACATGTTTGAAAAATTCCACCGTGCGGATAACGCCAAACGCAGTCACGTGAGTGGCGCGGGACTTGGTCTCTACATCGTCAAAAAACTTGTTGTCAAAATGAAAGGTGCCATCCAAGTAGAATCCGAGGAGGGCAAAGGATCGGTATTTGTCGTATCGCTCCCGCTTGCACTCAAGGAAAAAACTCCCACGACTTCCCGTTGAGAACTTATATTTTATCCTATCCGCGACCCTACGTTTTGCCCGAGTACTACACGCTTGAGATTACCCGGGACGAAAATATTGAACACGTGGATGGGTTTCGGGTAGCTCTCCATCGCAAATCCGATTGCCGCGGCATCCATAAACTTCAGGCGCTTGCCAAATACCTCCTCATAGGAGATCTCCGGTATCAAAACTGCGTGCTTGTCTTTGACCGGATCGCTGGTAAATATCCCATCTACTTTAGTGGCTTTAAAAATAGCATCCGCGCGCACCTCGGAGGCACGAAGCACCGCGGCAGTATCGGTAGAAAAGTTGGGATTACCTGTCCCGCAGGAAAATATTACCACACGCCCCAAAGAGAGATGCTTGAGCGCGCGCTTACGGATGAAAGGCTCGGCGATTTGGCGCATCTCGATTGCGGTCTCTACACGCGCCGGCACGCCATGTGCCTCAAGTATAGACCCCAGAAGCAAGGCATTGATGGCTGTAGCAAGCATACCCATATGATCGGCAGTGACACGCTCCACACCGCCCTCCCCAGAAAGACGCGCACCGCGTACGATATTACCTCCGCCCACCACCACACCAACCTCCACGCCCAAATCGGCGACCGCCTTGATTTCGCGCGCAACAAACTCCACCGCCGAGACCTTGAGAATCTCGTCTGTGCCGGCGAACGCCTCACCGGTAAGTTTTAAAATAATACGCTTATACTGCAACTTTTTCTTTAGAAATACTGCTCTTTTTTTGATAGCCATATTCCCAGTATAGCAAATTATCGCACCCTTTACGCACACTTGCGAGTAATTAAGGCTTGTGGTACAACAATTTCTGGTAGAACTTTTATACGGGGGTATATCATATGGGGGTTCACACGCTATCAGAGGCAGAAACATCCAACCAAAAGTGGGAGGTGCAAAGACTGGGTTTTTGTATAGAAGCCAATCTAAGAGAAGACACGGTCGCTCTATCGGGTAAATTATTTGAGTGTCCGGAAGTCTCAGCGGCTATCGCAAATGCCGCAATGTTTCTCATACGACACCAAACGGTCCCGTATCGTGTCACCATCACCGCTAGTTTTAGCGCAAACATCTCTGGCATAGCGGCATTCAGACAACTCATGTCAACATTCCTGGTACGCTGTGATTATAGCGAGGGATTCTTGAATATAGAGCATTCACTGGAACTCGCTGTCACAGGAAAGCAGCGTGCAAAGCAACATACCCTGAAGCACAGAGGAGCTTAATTTAATATGGAAAACCCTCCGAAAACTATACTCAAGGGTTGCCGCAAACATGCACGGGTCATACATGAGTCCGCCAGTAGACCACTCGACTGGGTTCCTGTGGGCATTGATTTTTTTGCCCAATTCGTCAAAAAGGGAATCATAGCCGAAATCCTCTGTGATGAATGCTCGCAAGAAGCCTCACAGCTAGAAATCGCTACCAAGTAGCTACCCAACATACCTTACCAATACCCCAAAGCAAAAACACGACCGGATGATCGTGTTTTTTATTTGCTCAAACTCTATTGGCGTCTATGGCAAAAATGTCTCGCACCCCGGCCATAATGGCGCTGGTGCTAATTGCCCACACGTTCCCGTGTTGTCGCCTGAATTGGCATCCACAGGCGTTATAGAGCCACTGTTGTTGACGCCGGTGCACGAGGCAAGATTGTTGGTACCGTTTGCGCTATTACCTCCTGTGGCCAGTGCAGAGACTACCGCATTTGCCCCATTGGCAATATTTTGCTGATATGCACGGATGGTATTGGCACCCGCACGTGAATTGCCACCAGAAGCTGACGCATCTACAATCGGATTAAAATCATTGGTTGCACCAAAGCGGATAAAGCTAATGGCTTTGGCGGCCGCAAGATTGATCGAGGCGGTATTGGGGTTACCCATGTTGCGTCCGGAGGCATCAAATGCACGATCCCGCGCTACTATCCCGCCATTAATGGAGCGGGCATCAATCACGCCGCCATGTGGATCGCTTGTATTGGTAATAGCCGCTACCGCACCGAAGCTCGTGCGATTGTCCCTACCGTGACCATTGACGGTAATATCTTTGTCTGCCTGGATTTTAACGGATCCTGGGCTGGTATTGTGGGTAACCCAAGAGAGCAGTCCTCCCCAAAGATCATATTTGGTGCCGGCATGATTATACTCATCAAATAAGGGCTTCGTGGTAGTCGCATTAATAGTAACCGACCCGTGAAATGCCGCTACGTTGATACGTGGACGATTCTGTGTAACTGGTTGGGTATGTGCTTTGGCACGCGAGAGCACGAGACCATTAGTCATGATATTACCTTTTTCACAGGCAAGAATATTAATATCATTGCCACCATGGTCTATACCAAGCACCTGCACCAAGCCTGATCCTCCCTCTACAATATCACCGCATTTGGAGGCGATGGTAATTTTACCTGGAAGATCATTGGTACCCGATACCTCGTCGTGCACCAAACCATCTATCGTAATGTCACCGTCAAACTGGAGAAGTATATCCCCTGCTTTTTTGTTGAGCGAATTTACAACAATACCAGCATCATCGGCGATCTCAAGTGTACATTTGGATTTGATGACAATACCCGGAGCGTATTGGTTGTTGCCTACCCCTACACGCTCAGTCGTAATAATAGCGCCTGGTTTTACTACCAAGGCCTTGCCACCAAGATCGAATACCGCTTTCCAGGTATCAGGCGTAGGACCTGATTTGTCATAAGTAACATATGGCTTCAAGGCCAAATCTCCCGTATAGGTCGGCGGATTGGTATTAAAATTAATCGTAATATTGCTGTTTACCGTGACGGTCACCGGGTCGCCCGCCGCATCACGTTCGCAGAGTGGGCAATCTTTGACATATGAGATACTCAAAACCTCTACCACGAGATCACAGCCAAATACCTCGCCCTGCATAGACGGGTCGAGCTGGTACTCGGGGGCAACGGAGTTGGTTTGGTCACACTGCCCCCTAAAACACGGTGTATGAAGATCAATCACCCAATCATCCTTGATGTCACTCTCGGACTTGGCAAGACGCCCATAGGCAATGCTCGTCGGCGCATTGGGATCGTGAAATGCCGGCACACTTGTGTCGTTTTGTGGTGTGTTGTCTGCAGTCTTGGAAAGATACGGACAGAGTGAGGGGTAACAGCGCGTATAATCAGTCGGATTGGACCCGCAATACGCACGCTCCTCTGCGCTATCTACGCGTGGCTTTGGTCTTTGCAATATCCGATATTCGACATCATCGTGTATGGGGGATGCTAAAAACGCGCTGGAGAGATCTACTGTCAAAGGTTTAAAATGCACCTCACCCGGGAACACAGTAGAAAACGAAATAACACTGGGACTCACGGAGAGATTGGGGTCAATTGTCACGTGAGATGCAGAAACCTGGAGAGAGAAGAACAATATTGCGCCAAGCACCGATACCGCGGCGCCTACTGCAATCCATTTTTTGCTAAGAAAGTTCATATTATTGTTGTGCCTCGGGTGCTTGAGTTGCTGTGGGATCTGTCGATGCAGATACCGAAACAGATTGGACTACGGGAGCCTCTTCTTTTTTCTTCGTTGCTTCTTCGGTAGATGAAGGTATGGTCATCTCGCTTGGCACATCAGCGACTGGCACTTCCACACTATCACGAGAAGGCATGGCTGGTAGAGGCGCCTCTTCTGGTATACCGGAATTTTGCGTATCCGTAGTATCAGACGGAGACTCGGGGACACTGTCTCCTGCAGGAGTCGTAGTGGCAATATTAGACCCGCTCCCATCAGAGCCACCACCTTTTTCGGCATCAGCGTTGGGAAGCTCTGCAATCGGCGGCTCTTCTACCTTGGCCTTTTCTTCAATAACTGCATCCGTCGAGGTAGCCGTATCATCAGCAAGAAGTGATGGCTCACCTTCGGCCGCGGCTTCAAGCTCAGCAATCGGTAATTCGGAAATTGTTTTGTCGCGGATATAGAGCTCCGGCTTGTTGGCAGGATCAAAGAAGTCCGAGCTTGGATCAAGTTCCAAACCATCAGGACCTTCGATGAACAGCAAGTTTGCCTCTCCAGGAGTGCCATCAGGATCGATCCAGTTGGCAGAACCATCCGGAATACGCGCAAATGATTTGTTCTCCGGCGCACTTACTGTGTAGGTATGACTATCTACCAAGAATCCGCCGGATCCGATAAGTCCACTAAACAAGCGCACTGAATCTCCACCCGAGTTGTTGAGTTCAAAATCAGAGTCGCCGTGGCGATACACCACCAGGCGTCCTTTGGAAGAGATACTGGTACCACCCGTATTGGTATTGAGGTTGGTAATAGGCAGAGCATGGGTATTAACAGCATCGTAGAGTACCCAGCCTGCCAAATTGACTGCGCTAGATGTGGGATTAAAAATCTCTACCCACTCGCCTGCGGGTTTGGCGGCGTCATCATTGCCTGCAGGATTTGGCACAAATTCGTTGACGACAACATGGAGCGTTGACTCAAATGGTTGGCGTGCTCCGCAAGAGATTTTATTGGGCAAGGTCTTCCAGTTGACCGTCACATTGGAGTCGAGGCGCACGGCGGCATCATCATCCCCTGCGGCCCCAGTACCATGCGCGGCAAACGCGGCACGAATCGTCCGATTTGAGCGCACATGGACATCGCCATCGGCGGCATACAATACCGCGGCACCCAGATCTGACATACTTACACCGGAGGCAAGCTCGATAGCGGCATCATCACCGCTCACTGCAGTATGTGTGGAGACGAGCAAGAATGTCCCCTTGGTACCCGCACCGACAAACGATACGCCTGATCCTATATCGATAAGTCCATCCACGATAATGGGTACAAACTGATCGCCAAACGAAGCATCTGCCTTGATAACCGTATCTTTGCCAAACTCGACATTGCCGTGCACATAGACTGGCCCCTTGATAATCACATCGTTGGCATTGCCAAACTTGAGATTGCCAGAAATTTCTACCGGTCCCAAAGCAATACCTGCCATGTTATTGGGGAAGACAAATGATCCATTCACTACACCTCCATCAGCGGCCCGCGCTTTCCATTCAGCGGTCATCACATCCGGCAATGTGTCCATAGCACCCGTGGTAGTTTTTTGTTTGGTCACCGTGATACCAGCATCCACATCACTCGTAGAAGTCGCCGAGCCATTGATGACAACATTGGTGGCACTCGCCATGCGACGAATATCATCGTTGGAACGCACGTCGCCGTTTATGGTGACAGTAGTTCCCAGCGCCACATCGTCATTGTTCTCTGATCCTAGGCCCGCGGCTTGTACCGCCAAGCGATAGGGAAAATTAATATCTTTGGGGACACAGGCAAACCCCGTATCAAAGTTGTAAAAATCATAGATATGCGGCTCACTCCCAAGTACAAAGACTGGGAACTCTGGTGGAGTAATCGCATCCCAACCTTGGCGATGCTCCTCCTGAACCATATAGGTACCCGGCGAGACACCTTTGAAGTAGTAAAATCCAGAAACATCGGTAACCGTAGTAGACGCTGTGACAAAGTTTTGATCCAAGAGGCGAATCTCCCATCCCTCTATCGGAAAATCGAGTCCTGGGTCAAACTGCTCATTTTTGTTGGTATCGTGATACTTGTGCCCCTGAATGCCTGCATAGAGATCTGGAAAATCAAACACAGCGAGTGTGACGAGCGAGCTATGTGCATCGGCATCAGACCCCGTACAAGCCACTGCTTTGACCACCGCATCTGCACCAATCACAAACGAAGAGATTGGTTTGGTGCCGCCAAGATTCACTCCTGAAGGTGTACAGCTCGGATCAGGTGCACCATTGGCATTGGTCCCTGGTGTGACTGTGTAGAAAACATGTGTAGCATCTGCGTCATCTGACGTAACAGAGACGTCTACCTCATCGGGGTATGCGTTGCCACCCGGTGGGGTAATAAGTGGAGCATCCACACGCGCGACCTCTGCTTTGACATCCACCACATGAGCCTCAAATGCCACAAATGCATGCGCATTGATAAGCACCATCAACAGCGCCATAAAAAGTGCCAGCGCCTGCTTTTGCAATGAGAAGAGTACGCGGATAGCCCCTCGAGAATTCTTTTGTACCACATGGACAACAACCTCCGTCCTGCGGGGAATAATATCGTATATCATTTTTTTCTGTTTAGTGGGTTTCATAAGTTTTGAAAATCTATTTTTGGTTTGCGTACATTGTAATCATCCCCAGATACGGTATCCGCGCATCATGCCCGAATACTTTGTACGTGCGCCCTACGACATCCTCGTATTTGACCGGCGCATCTTCCGTAAAGTTGGCATCACCCTTGGTAATCAACATCGTCTCCCCCAGAGACTTGACCCGGTGAATCGTAAACCCGCTTGGATTACGCCATACCACTATATCGCCGACTGCCAAATCCGCACGCCCCACTCCCTCTATAAATACCAGGTCTCCTTCATGGAGTACCGGCCACATAGATCCGGAGGTGATAGATGCCAAGGGATACGGGGTATCGAGCTTCCAGGCAAGAAAGCGCGGCAAACCAAAGAGTATCCCTGCGACAATCACGATATAGACAACTGCATTAAGAATAAATTTCAGAAAAGATTTCATACAAGATGCGTCCGTATTTAGAATCCGGGTGCCGGTATTTTAAATACATACACCCGACCGGTATATTTCTTGCCAATTTCGGCTGATGCCGGCATGTAGGTTGCAAACTCGATTTTTTTCTCCTCACCCCGGCGTACTACAAAATTGTTTTCATCTATCTTCATGAGGCTCGAGATGCCGCCAAGCTTAATGACGCTGACAAAAAATGGCATATAGGTATCATTTTTGATGGTAACGGTACGCACTGCCGCGGTACCGCGCGAGAGATCACCAAAATCCAGCTTCTCGTCCGTGGGATTGACCCCGACTCTCCCCTCACCCTCTACAACCTGCACGAGCGCCTGATATTTGTTGGCATCCAGTGTGACATAAAATACACACAAAAATACAATGAAAAACACTACCGCCCCTATCTTCTCCCCTCGGGTGAGCTTTTCACCCGTACGCCGCTCCCACCAGCCCTGCTTTTCCCCTCCAGGGACAGTCGAGCTCTCGCCAATCGGTGTCGTATTTGGTTGTAATGTATCTTGATCCATACTACTTGGATTTATGGTTTAGAAATTAAGAATAAAAGATTTATGCATCTTATATACTATTGATATTTTATTTGGAGGGAGGTATCGTCCGACACCTCCCATGTTATGGCAAGAAGCTTGCTAATAAAGATTATCCACCTGGCGCCAAACGCCATTTACCTTGGCACAAAACCTGGAACTCATGCGCGCCACGCCAAGTCCTCCACCACCTTTCATATGAGAAGGATTATCAAAATTCATCAGAAAAATCCTCTCCTCATCTGTCAAAGCCGGTGGCCTCAACCCGCCTCGTCCATGGCCCGTCTCCCAATTGAGACGCGGGTGACTCCACTCTCCCACAGGCGGCGGTTCGGCGTCCTTCTCAACCTGCTCCGATGCGTTTACCTTCTTGCCTCGGTTTCTTACCCCCATGATACGTCCTCCACTGTACAAAAAATGGACAAGAGTTTCTCGAACAATAGTGCTCCGCCTTCTCGCTCCCTTGGGGACGCCCGAGCAAACACGCATGACGCTTCACATATGAGTGTGCCATACATTGGCAAGCCTCCTTTCTGAAAGAACGTATACCGCTACTCTAGGCGATACTGCCTGAATCTACAACCTTGATCGCCTACCTTTCAGCCGTAACATGCACGGAGGAAAGGTAGAGGGTCAAGCGTCCCACAGCACAGAGAATACAAGATTTACGACTTAAGATGTAAGAATGTTTTTGATTTTCTAATAAGTCCCTGTAAAATTTTATGTACTTCATTTGCCTGCAACGCGATTTCCTTTAATTCTTTTTCTGTAAGATATCCGACGTCTCGCGCAATCAAAATTTGATTTTTCAACTCCGTCAGAGACACTTGCGCAACACAATAAAACTGTACTTTTCCCCGGTAGCCATTTCTACCAAATCCCTCGGCAACATTCGAGGTGATCGATGTGGCGGCTCTGGGCATCTGGTCTGTGAGAGCATACAACTCCTCTCTCGGAAACTGTTTTGTCAAACGATACACCATAAGCACAAGCGCATGACCCTCCTGCCAAACTTTCAAATCCGTGAACGACTTAATCTTGGCAGGTTCCATTTTTCTTCAATCGTACTTCATGAATCTTACATCTGATTTATCGCCCTCTCCCCTGGCCTAGCAGAAACTAAGCCAAGGTAACGGCGATAAATCACCTAATAGATTTTGGTAACCTCTACCCACAAATCACAGCCAAACGTCTGATGCTCCAAATCGGGAGGCACCATGAAGTTGTCGGGATTGGCGGTGGGGTTGAGACCATGGACAAATGATGCCCAGTCTTGGGCGCAGTGCCCTTTGAAACACGGTACCGCGAGGTCGATCGTCCAGGTATCCGCCGGGTCGTTGCCCGTAGTGACGAGCGGACTTGCCGGGTTGTTGAACTTTACGATCGTGCCAGAGGCGACCTCAAGCTCCGGATTGTGAAATGCCGGAAGACCATGGTCGTTGTTGGCGTTGGGGCCGGTTGCTGGTAACTTGTCCGGGTGTTTGGAGAGAAACGGACACAGGCTCGGGTAGCAATTCGTGTAGAACGTGCTCCAAGCTTCAGTGCTCGTTGCTACTCCCGAGTAAATCGGATCTGGGATGTGCGTATGACACCAGTCCCGAGCCTTTTCTACTCCACCTAAAGATGCAACCTTATCCTCGCGGGGTTTTGGTTTTTGTTTGATTGCGTAGTTGACCTTGCCTACGCGTGTCTGACTCGTCGCCGAGAAAGACTGGCTAAAGGACAGGAAAAACGACGAATCAAGATGCTCCTGCGGGAATACGGTACCGTATCCCAAGGATTGCGGATGCACATAGAGTGCGTTCTCAATCTTTGCAGTTACATTGATCACATGTGCCTCAAAGGCGGCAAACAAGGGCAGGGTCGTGACAGACACTGCGAGTGTTGCAAGCGATAACAGAATTTTCTTTTTCATATCAGTGGTAACCCGCCACCGAGGACTAAGACTTGAGGAGCGCTCCTCTCATCCTAGACCTCACGTGTGGGTTCTATTTGGTTAAAGCACGACTAGATTACGGGGTTATTCGGGTGTTCCAACATCATCGTTCGTGATGGTGCAGGAGATCGCCTCACCTTCACTAAGTGTGGCTGTACCTCCAAGAACAGACGGACACTTGGGATTACCAGTTATAGAGGAAAAGCTATAGCCAGTAAGTGGTGTCTCGTTGATGGCAACCGGGGTGTTGGCCATCACAGGAAGAGAAGAGCCAGAAGACACCGGAGTACCTCCGATAGAGAGCAAGAATGCTCCCGCCGCGGCGGTACCTGGGGTACCCGGACCATTATTGACCACTACTTTGGTAAGCGTGATATTCGGCGCAATATCGTCGTTGGTGATAGTACAAGATTTGACCTGTCCTGCCGTCAATAATACATTGCCGTTTACATCACAGTCACCGGTATAGGTGGCGGTGTATCCGCCCACTCCTGTCTCACTCACTGCATACGCTCCAGCGGCCACCACATTGGCGACGCCACTCGAGATCACATTGCCATTGAGCTTCAAGGCAAAGTCGGCGATGACATTGTTACCTCCGTTGTTGTTGGTAACCACTTTGGTAACCGTCAACGTAGCCATTTCTGGCTCCGGTACCGGTGTGGTCGGCAAGCTGACACCAGATACCTCTACCCAGAGATCACAGCCAAAGATCTTGTGCTCGTTGGCAATCGGCTGGGTAAAATCATCAGGGTTGGCCACTGGGTTCACACTATGTACAAACGAAGCCCAGTCCTGTGCACAGTACCCGCCAAAGCAAGGTACGGCAAGGTCAATCATCCAGGTATCGGACGTGTCCTGGTTTGATTTGGCAAGACGACCTTGGACATCAGTCCAGATCACCGTGCTCGTGCCGGTGCTTGTGCTCATCATCCACGGTGTGTGGAATGACGGGAGTGAGCCATCCTCATAGGTACCATTGGCAAGCTTTTCTGAATGCTTGGAAAGGTACGGGCAAAGGTTGGGGAGCATACCCCAGGTCTCACCTGCTACGAGTGTGCGGGGAGATACGCCACAATCAACCCAAGATGTCTCTGTGACATCCGTGGTTGCTGGATTGTCTCCCAATATGACATGACCAGTTCCGGTATAAGCATGCTTGCCGTCTATGATGGTCTGGTCATAGGCAGTACCACCGGCGGTGGTAATAGCACACTTGGGCTTCTGACGAATGAAATACTCAACATCGTCTACACGACCCTCCGCAACAAAAGACTCCGAAAGCGTAATGGTAACAGGCTTCTCAAGCTTTTCCTGTGGGAACACAGTGCCAAAGTCGAGATACTGCAACGGAACGTTCAAAGCGTTCTCAATTTTTGCAGTTACGTTGATGACATGGGCCTCAAATGCGGCAAAAAGCGGCAAGGTGGTAGCCGCAAGTGCCAAGGCGCCAAGTCCTAATGCAATTTGTTTCTTCATAAGATTTCGATTTTAATTAATGACTTTCTCAAATCCCAACATCTTAGAAGCCTGAAGTACTAAGTTTTAAACTTGGAGCAAGTTTCAAAGTGGAAAGTATTTTTAGTAAAAAACTTGTAACTTTTTTGAAAAGTTGCTCCTTAAAACTTAGAGCTTCATGGCTCTCGTCAGTTTTTTAGGATTTTAATGTGCCCGACCTTTCCCCCACACTAATTTGAGCTTGCGACTTCCCCTTATCCGGCGCTAACCTTTCCAAACTCTCATTAGTATATGGGATCTCCATTACCACCTTTTATTGACCGCACCTGCCATCGCGGAATTTGCGACCAACACCGGAACCCGCTCCGAAGAGCGAGTCCCAAGTTGGCAACAAACTAGTCGTTGTCGCACTGTACAAGACCAGTAAGTATCGCCTCCAAGTTGCTGAAGTTGGCAGCATCAAAGTAGTGGTCGTTTTCCACATCACTTACGATCTGATCATGCAAGAAAGCAGAGGTTGCCGTATTGGTACCAATGCCTACTGCGTAGATCTCGCTACCTGCGGCTTTTGCGGCGTTGGCCGATGCAATCGCATTAGCTTGGCTGTCGGGTGCACCATCAGTAAGGATAATCATCAAGTTGGGCGCGTCCGCGCGGTCGCGGGTGCTGGAAAGCTCGGCCTGCGCGACATCAATACCGGCAGAAAGATTGGTAGATCCTCCGGTTTGCGGCAGGTTGATGGCGGCCGTGAGTAGAGCCACATCATCCGTCAACTGCTGGTCAAGTGTAGCACCATCAGCAAAGCTCACCTTAGCTCCATGAGGACCATCTGGTGCAAGGAGTAAAGCGTTTACGAAAGCTATTGCCGCATTTTTCATCGTGGTGTACTCCGTAGGGCTAATACTGCCAGAGTTGTCCATCACAAGCACAATGTCGAGCTTGCCCTCACAACCAAGTCCCGGCAGGCTGATACCGGATACTTCTACCCAAAGATCACAGCCGAACACTTTGTGCTCGTTGGCAATCGGCTGGGTGTACTCGGCCGGATTGGCGGATGCATTGATGCCATGGACAAATGACTCCCAGTCCTGGGCACAGTAGCCGCCAAAGCATGGGACAGCGAGGTCAATCATCCAGGTATCCTTGAGGTCGTTTTGGGCTTTTGCTAAGTGACCCCTTACATCATTCCATACAATCTGGTGACCAAAGAAGCTCCATGGCTCATGGAATGAGGGAAGTGCGCCGTCCTCATACGTCAGAGGATTACCAGCTTGGTCGCGGGTCAATACCTCCGAGTGTTTGGAGAGGTATGGGCAAAGGTTTGGGAGAACTCCCCAAGTCTCTACTCCATGACCAACCGCAGGGTCGGTGTTGAGCGGGCGTGGGCTCGGGCCGCAATCGATAAACGGCTTGTCCACCGCATCAAACTTGATGTGACCGGTGCCGGTGTAGAGATGGGTCTTGCCATCGGCGGCAAGGGTCTCATCAAACATGGTGCCATTTGCCCAGGTAATAGCACACTTGGGCTTCTGGCGGATAAAGTAAGAGACATCATCCACGCGTCCCTCATCTTTGAAGGACTGGGAGAGCTCAATCGTTACGGGCTTCTCCAGCTTCTCCTGGGGGAAGACCGTCCCAAAGTTTAGAAACTGTGGGTCTACTTTGAGTGCGTTCTCGATGCGCGCGGTCACATTGATGACATGTGCCTCAAATGCGGCAAATAGCGGCAAAGTGGTCACTGCCACTGCAACTGCCGCGAAACTAAGCAATATCTTTTTCTTCATATGGTTTTAATTGCTACAGCCATAAGTTGCTTGATACAAGCTGGACCCCTGACCAATTGGTACCGTGTAACTTATTAGCCGTCTGATAATTGGATATATTTCATCTCGACCTTGGTATGTACGTTACAATTTTGACCTTCTATCCACCCATGGGGCGGCTTATGGCCAAATCTGGAACCCCCGAAGGGGATCCCAGTTTGGCAACAATTATTTTGCCGAGCAAACTGCGTCGATTTCTGCATCACCATCATTGAGAAGCGTGCCACCGACAATCGCGCGTACATACTTGTACGGCTGTGTGAATACCCAGCGCGTAGTGTAGTCGTCGGAGATCCAGGTAGAAGGACCGGCGTTGTAGGTACCGGACTCGACACCGGTCTCCCATGTAGTCTGGTCGTTCGATCCCTGAAGAGTAGCCTCTTTGGCTTCTGCTGGTACCGGACCATGATCAATGCTTGGGATGAGCGTTACTACCTTGGTCGGCACACCCATGTCCCAGATAACAGTGCTGGAAGGTGTCGGCAAGTGTACCCACTTGTGATCTGCCGCGTTACCGGCAGTCGAATCATTGGTAGGAGTCACGTAGCTGTAATCAGCCGCATTCAACATAGTACCGCTCGGTGGGAACTGACCCTGCGCGTTAGCAAGCACCGTACCACAAGAGCTGTAGTCGGGCTGGGTGGATACTCCGGATACCTCTACCCAAAGATCACAACCGAACACTTTGTGCTCGTTGGCAATCGGTTGGGTGTACTCGGCCGGATTGGCGGATGCATTGATGCCATGGACAAATGACTCCCAGTCCTGGGCGCAGTAGCCGCCAAAGCAGGGTACGGCAAGGTCAATCATCCAGGTATCCTTGATATCCTCGTTGGACTTGGCCAAGCGTCCCTGTACATCAGTCCAGGTAATAGTGTCGCCGTCGATCACCCACGGCTTGTGGAATGAATCAAGCGCACCATCCTCGTACTTGATGGACGGGTCGCGGCTCACAATCTGTGAGTGCTTGGAGAGATACGGGCAAAGGTTGGGAAGTACCCCCCAAGTCTCACCGGTCGTGAGCTCGCGTGGAGCTGGACCACAATCGATCCAGGAGGTCTCTGTGACACCCTGGGTTGCGGGGTTGTCTCCAAGCTTGATGTGGCCAGTAGCAGTGTTGATGTGTTTGCCATCAGCACCTATGGTCTCGTCAAACTTGGTACCATTGTCCCAGGTAATGGCACACTTTGGCTTTTGGCGAATAAAATACTCGACATCATCTACCCGTCCCTCGTCCTTGAAGGATTGGGAGAGCTCAATGTCTATGGGCTTCTCCAATTTTTCCTGTGGGAATACGGTGCCAAAGTTGAGGAATTTTGGATCAACTTTGAGCGCGTTTTCGATCTTGGCAGTCACATTGATGACGTGCGCCTCAAATGCGGCAAAAAGCGGCAAAGTGGTCACGGCAAGTGCAACAGCACCAAGTCCCAATGCAATTTGTTTCTTCATATTGATTTTCTTTGATTACTGATAATTTAACTATTCCGCTATTCTGTATCGACCTGTTCCCCATTTAAAAAACAAAAGCTGCCTTTGCACACGCAAAAAGCAGCTATCCGGAATGCAATAATAAATTGTTGCGACCCACATGGGAGCACCAATAATCCATAAGATGGATTAGTTGTTATAATCTGCTATCCCGCTCCCCTTGCGAGACACATCTACGATAGTATTTACGATACGCGGGGACAGAAATGTTTGCAAGATTGACAGCACTCATAAAAAAGGTTGCGCTATCGATCTCGAGACTCATTTTTAGACTACAACCGCAAAAATCAGGAGACAACGCCAAACCTGTCTACAAACTGTGCACTACCCTGTGGATGAGTAGTGGATTATTCCCTACCCACTTGGCGACAGAGTCGCGAGGTGTTTTGGAAAACTATTTATTCAAAACAAAAAATCCCCTGTTTGTGGGGATTGAGAGATTGTATCCATCACGACCCTTGAGATTACGCGGCAGACAGATAGTCGTCATCAGGATCGGGAGGATCATCGTCGGGAGGGTCTGTAGGAGACCGTCGGTGGCCATTACTGGATAAGATATGCAGACAAAGCAAGATCACGCCTATAATACCTATGATGTGCATAAAGACTATCCCGAAGCTATCAAGATCAGGAGACCCTAAAAGCGGGGAGAATCCGGCTTGCACCAGACGTGCTTGCCAAAAAACACTCAAGGCAAACCAGCAAATAATAAGAACCGTCCAGAAAATCTGCATACCAACCTCCTTTCTCTAGACGCGGGAACGTATGGCGAGCGGAGATAGTTTATTTATCTCTGTCATAAGCTCCAAGATGAGTGCAGCAATCGCAAGTAAAATCAGCAAGATTCCATCTCCTATAGGGTGTACTATGACACCTTCCATGTAGAGTTTATAGGCGCTTCCAGCGACAAAGAGTGCAAGGACCGCGAGTACGGCTTTGTTCATGGAACGTAATGCGGGCAAAATCCTATATATACAGATGGAGACAAGCGCCACCATCAGCGCTCCCCAAAAAAGCACAGCACGC
This sequence comes from uncultured Candidatus Saccharibacteria bacterium, assembly GCA_964349275.1. Lineage (GTDB taxonomy): Bacteria > Patescibacteriota > Minisyncoccia > Ryanbacterales > 2-02-FULL-48-12 > 2-02-FULL-48-12. The sequence continues at coordinate 15,918 of CAYGFT010000005.1, read as the reverse complement.
GTAGACCCATCGATACGCCCAAATATAAGGAATATCCGTGCTGTAATAACTACCAAAATAAGCCCGAGTATCGCTACAGGTTGTGGGCCAGCGATAATCGGCTGATCTCGGAATGAGTCTCTAAGGTAGTAGATACCAATCTCCAGAACCAGCACGACAGATGTAGCCACAAGACTCACCCAGCCTAAAAACAAGAGTAGAAGGAGTAGAAAGGCGGGGATAAGATGTGCCGTCCAGACCAACTTACTACCAGGGCCGTCTATATCGCCGCCATCCAGGTAAAAAAACGCATGCTCGTACAATACCGGCAGAGTCCAGATGCAGGCGGCAAAAAATGCCACCACCCACCAGGGATATACCGGAGCTATAGTCGCCATCCACGGCACAAGGACAATCAGACAAAACTTCAGTGCCAGAAAAGAAAAAAACTCTCTCACCTCTGCCATATACCAAACCCTCCTTTTTAAGGTGTTGTTTAAGCCCAAAGTAGCGCACTGGACTCTAGAATACAAGTTACTCACACCAACTCTCTCCCTCTACTATCGACATCGGATGTCCATAGAGAGATAGTTGGGAGATAAGCAAAGAAAAAACCGGATATAGGAGCTAGATCTAGGGGAAACGTCCACCTTGCGGCAGACAGGTCTAGCTCCTATATCCGGATTCTTCATATGCGCTACCTACAGTCACTAGCAAGAAGAGAAGCTTATGAGAAGTTCCGTAAAATAATTTTTCGTGTTGTAGTATCTTTTTCCGGAAGTCCGACTTCCGGAAAAAGAAAAACCCCACAGCTACAGAGCAGTGGGATCGGAGAGATGCACAGAAGGCTACGCACCAATCAGTATAGGGGCTTCGGCTGGGTGGGAAAAAGCTCTTTGGCAAGGGTAAGCGCAAGGTCGAGATAATCTCGAGCATGGCCTTCCACGAGCATGTTTGAGGCGACCCAAGAGGCCCAGGCCTCGACCGTAGGAGCATAAAAACCATCATAAAGCGGCTGTACGTGCCACGCATCGTTTTTAATAGCAAGTATGGCATCACGCACATCATGCGAGTAGGGTGTAGGCTCCGGAGTAAACTCAAGACCGCTAATACAAGCTGGCTTGCCAGGCATGTCGGCCCTATAGAGCACATAAAATAGTGCCTGCCACTTTTGAAGATCTTCTCCCAGATACAAAAGCATGGCCGACTCAAAGCACATACGATGGCATAATGCCCGCACAAATCTGCCGAGGGTGACCTCCGGCATAGCCATATATCCTCCTTTGGAAAGATTAAAGAATACCGCCTAGAGAGTAGCGCATACCGCCGAAATTTGCAATTGGCACACCTCCCGGCAAGAAAAATCTCCGTTTGATACGGAGATATACGCGGAATGAATGCTGATCACAGACCCACCAGCTAATCAAACGCAATGCCCACTTTTGGGCGATACCGACAAAAAAAGCTCTGCACCTTAGCAAGCACCTGATAGGGATTTTGAGCCGATGGAGACACGAGCACAAGGATGCCACGTTCTTTGGCAAACCTGTCCAGCCCCGACAAAACCGCCCAAGGATTAATGCATTTATGGCGCCGAGACTTGCGAAAAGGCCCAAATAAATTTTGAGTTTCGGTAAGGGTCCCGTAATGTTCTGAATCGCCAGGAAGTTGGATATAGATACCAGGATTTTCAGAGCACGAATCTAAATGTCCATCCTCACGCCTAGAAACCGACCCTCGCAACCTACGCCTCATAATTTGGTCTCCTTGCCAGAAGAAGTCATGGGAGTTGCTGTGGGTGACGGCGTCTCTGTCACTGGAGAAGGCGCGACTACCACAGACTTTGTTTTGGGAGCAGAGGGCTTCTTGCCTAGGACTTTTTGGACAGGGGGTTTCTGTTGCTTGACCAAAGTTTTAGTCTGCGACCTTGGTTTTGGTTGCGCTGTTGTTGATACGGATTTTTTGGCTATGGGTACTGGTGATTTTTTGGAAGCGAGCCTTCTGAGAGACATATAGTTCTGCTCCATTTCGCGTCGTAGCTGGATCACATCTAGAGGACCAAAAACTGCCACCGATGGACTCTGCAGTGGCGGATACCGCGGGATACTAGCTGTGGCTCCCATCGAAACACTCCTTTAAAAGATTCCTTCTCAAACCATAACGCAAGCTCATATGGTTACGTTTCCGGGTGGGACGACAAGATCAGTAGGAGAATTGCCATGGAAAAGAAACAAAACGAATACAGCAAAGCTCGCTACTAAAGCAAAGACAAGCGCAATCAGAGTTTGTGCAAGCATAGATCCACCGACAACAACCGCCATAGAAAACTTTTGGAGTTGCGACGTCTCATACTCGCCAGCGAGCTCAAAGTAATAGAGTGCAAGACCCAGTGTGAGAAGACGCAAAAAGATGACCGGATCGGTAAGACCAATAGTGGAAAGTATGAGTGAGAATCCAAAACCTAAACAAAGACCAATAGCCCGCATCCAGGGATCAACATCCAAAAACTTCACTCTGTCATAAACCAAAACTCCATAGCTTATAACACCAAGTCCCGTATAAAACGTGGCACCAAAACTCCCCCAATTGTCCCAAAGTCGAGTTGCGGCAAAGGGCAACAGAGCAAGTGCTATAAGCTCCAGAAGCACGTATTTAATATTGTGAATGAACATTTCCGACTCCCTCCTTTCAGGGAATGTGATTTTTTTTACCATCCCATAAAAATACAAAAAACACAAGAGGTATTGGCGCGCTCCTGTGCATCGAAAAAAGTGACTAGCGCTAGTGAATATCAAGTGACCTATCCTGGTCCCCCCACCAAAAAAGTATGAGACCAGAGAGAATCACTATACCGAGAAATAGGAAAAGTTTGCTCATAAAATAGTCTAATGAGGTAATGCAAGCTGTACGGTAGCTTGGTATTGCATAGTATCTGCCGCCTGCCCTACGTACTTGGCTGGCCGAAGCTTTGATATGCTAAATACCTGGGAGCCGATAGAAGCAGAGGTTTTGCCGCCAGGAAACGAGAGTCGTACCGGCTTACCGCCTACTGTGAATACGAGTTTTGCCTCGCCCGCCTGTATACAAGCAACATCTGCATCACTCGGACAACGGCTATCTGACTCCACCGCATCAAAGCGGACCTTGGTACTCCCTACAAAACGCTCTTCCCGAACTTTAAGATCAAACGACGTACCGGGTGAGACTACCGAGCCGCGCCTATCAGAGAGCACGAACTTCACTGATCGGCCGTTGAGCGTAGCTCCAATACGCGCCTCCGATGAAGCTCGAAAAGAAACTTTAAATGGAATACCCGTAGCACCTTGAGCACAAGATTCCTCTTCAGGAAGTTTTTTCAGGACAACTCGCAATAACACCTGCTCCGGATAAGACTCTGCAATCCTTACCCCTGCGTGCGCAACATAACACTCACTAGGGGCCATGACCCATCCCTCCACCACATGCGCACCTGCATCGTTGTAGTAATGATCTGCACGAATCGTATTGGAAACTGTACCAACCGCGCGCGATCCAGATTCAAACCCAACGCGTCCAGTAAAATTGCCGGACATCACCATAAGTGCGGCGACCACAATACCTATCCAAATAATAGTGCGGGCAGTACGCTGATCAGCGTCAAGATGTTTTGCATGATGCATAGACGAAAAAACTTACATAAGTTATATAGCAACTATTATACCATGCTTCATATACATGTGAATGCAAATACGCACAATCCAGGATCATCCACGATAAGCTCAATCGTATGCTCACCGTGCTCTGTATCTTCTACCAACTTATACAAACGTGGCTCGCGCACCTGCATGACCGTAATGCCTCCCTCCTCATGAATATCGGCCCCACGCTCCACACCCAAAAACTCTTCATCACGCAGTACTTTGACATCCACCGCCTCGGAGGCCTCTGCAATCATATACACCGACGATCCTCTATAGTGAAAGATGATTTTGGCACCGATACTCCGGCTTTCTGCAAATTCAAGTTTTATATCCCACTCGCCGGTAAGATACAAAAGTCCCGAGAGCACATCTGCCGGGTGCTTAAAAACCTGGATACCACCTACGCCTGCCTTGCCGCTTCCTAGTGTATTGTTACGCCAAGCCCCAAAATACACCTCGGTACTTGTCTCCCTGTACGGCGCCAGCTCATCTTCAATACGTAGTGGCACAAAATCAGCGGGGAACTTCTCGAGTTTTAAATTAAGGATAATAGCACGTTCCCGCAAAAGTTCCTGAATTTTCTGCTCAATCTCCTTGTACCCGCCAGCCCCGATATGATCGTAGACCAAAAATCCATCCATATCCACCAGATATGATCGCGGCCAAAAGCTATTACCAAATGCATTCCGGGTACCATAGCGATTATCCAAAAGTACCGGGTATTTGATGTTGTATTGCTTGACTGCCCACAAGACATGCTCGTAATATTTTTCAAATGAGAACTCAGGCGTGTGGACACCAATAATCTCTAGACCAAAATCCTTATACTTGTCGCGCCAGATTGCCAAGTAATGCGCAAATCTTAGACATGTGATAGAACTGTATGTCCAAAAATGCACCAGCAGTATTTTTTTCCCTACCAGCTCGGCCATCGTCATACTATCAGAACCGGAAGCAGATTTGACGTACGAAAGAGGCAAGTTAATGTAGCCCTCGATTTTGGAAAACTCGGGCGCGCGCTCAAACTTCCCCTCTTTCTCTTGTTTATTCACGCAATAAAAACATATTACTACTCAACGATTAGCGTGCCCTGCATGCCCATTTGGCGATGCGTGCCGACACTACAATAGTATTCAAAAGAGCCAACGGTTTGGGGAGTAAACTCAACCGATGTAGACTCGCCTGCCTTTATTTGTGTAGTTTTAGCAAGACCATCTACCACCCAATCATGGAGTGATCGGGAACCTTTCTCTATAGAAAGCTGGAGTTTAATCTTCTCACCTTTTTTGACACGAATCTCTTTGGGAGAAAAGGCAAAATCCCTCGCGGTGATCTCTATCACACGAGCTTGGCCTGCCATCATAGAGGTAGGTGGCGCGGTCATCGTAGGATTTTGTGCATCCGACGCTTTTAACTGACAGCCGCATCCTGACGTATCGCTAAATGCCTCATACCCTGGGATACACATGTACAGCATCCGTGTACACTCCGCCGTATCACGAGATTGATAGATGCGCCCTTGGGACGTATCGCCCATTGGTTCTCCCGTATCTGAAGGTGGTGTATATGTGATATCGCCACAAGAGGTATATACATTGAGCTTTTCCGTCGACTGGTGGACGTTGATCGCCATTGGCAAGCCATTGAGGATATCTGCAAGCGACATGTCCTCGATAAGCGTTTGTGAAGATCCATCAACCAAAGAAGTGAGCGATTTTTTAACCTCACCAAGTTCTCTACATGAGCCAGCATGTATGTGCGCGGGCTGTGGCGTATTTTTTGGAGCACCGGCAACCACGATCTCTACGACCACCTTACCATCTGCAACGGAAATTTTAGCCATACCGTTTTCTTTGGAGTTATTTTGCTCCTGCATGGGCACCGAGAGTATCTGCGGCAAAGCGACTCGGCGATCCCGATCTTGTGGCGGTACCACCACAACATCTCCATTGTCCGCGGTCTCTAAATCTACCACCGTACGTGCATAGTAATACACCCCCGCAAGCACTATTGCCGCTATAACCAAAAATACTGCAAGCAGTACTCCCGAACCGCGCTCTAAATTCTCTTTCTGCATATAAAGAAAAATTAAAAAAATAATACCACCCGAGCGCATCGGCTACCCATTTGCACGGCGCTCGTTGTTCTACTCTACTATAGCACAGTCTCTACCACTATCCTGTAGGCTTGGACGGTACACTGGGTGTATCTCCGGGTAACGACTCATCAGGGATTATCTCCATATCATGAGTGGGATCCAATGGATCGCCTGGGTTTTCATCTACAGGAACATCAATCGACGGTGCATCCTCTGGCACCTCGCTCAATTGCTGGAGTTGCGGCAAGCCCTGCAATACCCGCACCGCGTTAATGGAACGTAGATACTGCTCTGCTATCAATGGTTTTATTTTTTTGCGGAGCCCTTGCAGTACCGCCTCGTGTGAACGCGTGACCTGACGGACTATATCCGTAATCGTCCCCCCATCGATAGTAATCTGTTTTTTAGTCTCAATAAGTTTTACACCGAATAACGCGTATTTTTCGTACTCACGGAGTGCCTCGGTAATATTTTCCTGATCCCCCGCAACCGCGACCACGCGCTTGAGCCGCGCCGTGATACTCTCGCGCCAAATAGTAAGTGCTTCTTTGGGCTCGGTATCTAGTAATACACGCAACGTATCGGATTGGTCAGTAATCGCGTATTCTTTTGCTCGCACCGCAAACAGCTTACGATCAAATGGCGTACGCTCGGATATACGATCCAATGCCGGCATATGCTCCTCCACCGCACGTGCAAGAAGCGTGAGAAGTACCGCATCATAGGAGTTTTGTGCCTCACGATGCGCACGAGTCATCTCATCCCGATAGAGTCCGGTCGCCCATTCGGTACCCTCGATGTTGCGCCCTGTCAAATCTCGAGCCTCACTTAACCGCTCCCGGGCAATATCCAAAAATAACTGTGCACGTTTTTGATGTCCCGAGGTAAAAAATGAGCGCACACTATCCCACAAAAGTTCAAATCGATACCATGGACTCTCCGGCGTATACCCCGGATCCGGTAATGGAAGATCTTGCGCCCATATGCCTTGCGGCAAAACAAAAACGAGCAGTATCATACCTAGTAGTATTTTTTTGTAGGAGCGCAACATCATATGAATACTTTTATCCTACCATGCACTTGGACGTGCGAAAACAAACTACCTCAGACAATTTAGAGATTTTTGTTTTCACTATACAGAACAGCATACTAAAAAAAACGCCGGAGCCAGGATAGAGAAAAGCGACGTTCCCGAGCCACTTCGGCATGATCTGGTGATACCGCCTGATCTTTTGGGACATCCATCTCTACCTCCACCTCGACAGCTTCCCCGCGCACTCGGACTGGATAGGTAAGCTGGGGCCGTACCGCCGGCGGTCCGACAACCGCACCAGTTTTTACGTTGAATTGAGCACCATGTATCGGGCATTGGATCACACTCCCTTTCAGCGCTCCTTTGCAAAGCGGCCCACCTGCATGAGAGCAAATGTTGTTTATAGCATAGTACCTCCCGCCAATGAGAAAAAGTGCGATGGTATGCTCACCGAGTTCTGTGCAATACGGCTTCCCTTCTGCTATATCGGCAAGCAGAGCGGCCCGTACAAATACTTTTTGCCGCACTGTCTCTTTTTCTTTTGCTTGCTCTACTCTAGGCAAAACCTCACCTGTACGATCAAGGCTAAACAACTCCGTGGCACGAGTTTTTTTGCCTTGCACCATATCACCCAAAGTGTGCGCGAGCGCCATGCCAAGCACAAGCCCATTACCCGCTAACCCACAGCCGATAAAGACCCGCCCCAGATATTCTGGATGTTCAAATGCGTATGGCAAACCATCTTTGGTCTCAAAGAGACTTCCCGACCAATTCTGTACAACCTCATGATCCCCCGGCAAACGACTCTTCAGGAAAAGCTGGAGCTCCCGATAGGGGTCTTTGCGTACGGAATCCTCAAACACGCCAACAAAAGCATCGCATCCACCAAGCATGAGCATAGTAGGCGTCACCAGACGATAGTAAAAATATGGACTCGCCGTATCCCAAAATAGCGCGTCCGGTATGGGAGGAGCTGATCTATATCGGGCCGTTATTACATAAGAAATTTTTTCGCGTACCAATCCGCGTGTCTCGGTAAAAGAACTATGCGGCAACCCTGTGGCTACGATGACCCGCCCCGCTTCCACAAGACCTTGCGGCGTATGCGCTACTACACCGCTATCAGAAACTACGATCGAGAGAACCTCCGTCTCCTCGTAGACGGCAAGATTGGGATTGTTTTTTTCTTGCTCCAAAATGGCGTGGAGCAGTTTGCGAGCATCACACTTGCCCTCCTGTAAAAACTTTATTGCCCGTACAAATGAACCCACTGGACTCTGATATACCAAAGCACCCGCATCTATTCCCTCGAGCGCCTCCACCTCGGCGGCAAACACCGGATCACTCGCCTGATATGCACCAAAATAACTCTCTGTCTTTGTAAATCCGCATTCGAGATTGCACTCTTTGATACGATGAAATAATTCTTTTTGCGTAGTGCGTCCTATCTCCAATATATCGCGCAAAAAATCCGCGCCATACATACGTCTAATGCCCGAAAGCGACGTATCCGGAACCCGGGTAAGAAATCCCGTACTCAAAGCGGTGTCTCCCGAGGCAATATGATTTTTTTCGAGCAATATGACTGATACACCCCGATTTGCAAGATATACTGCCACAGAGACGCCTACCATCCCGCCGCCCACAATCACTACATCGCTTTTGAGATCGGTTTTGAGTGTAGGAAACTTTTTGATGTCGGGCGATGCATCAAGCCAAAAAGATACCTGCTTAGGCAGAGAGACTTCCATATGCGTAATCTAGCATGCTTAAGTCGGATCCTCCATGGGAACTTCCAAGATGAGTATCTCGGCATGATCTTCTGCATACCAAGAGACTTCCCGAGCATCCCCAACTCCCACGCCATCACGTACGCCCAAAAACTCACCAAAGACCCGTATCTCGCCCTGCATCACAAAAAGATACACACCATGACCGACAACATGCGGTCGATACGCGATTGCTGACTTTTCACTGCAGGAAATGCGCGAAAGATATGCATCTTGATTGATCCAGAGCGCACGATCATCCTGCCGCGGAGAGACTAGCTCCTGCAAACGATCCTGCCGATGTGCAGAATTAAATATTTTTTGCTCGTAGCGCGGCGCAATACCCCGCACCTTCGGCTCTATCCAAATTTGCAACAAAGAAAGTGTCTCTGTATTGGAAGCATTGCGTTCGGCATGCACGACACCTTTGCCCGCCGACATAATCTGCACCTCACCGGCCTGCACTACCGAGGCATTGCCCAGACTATCCTCGTGCTGGACAGCGCCCGCAAGCGGGATGGTGATAATCTCCATATCATGATGTCCATGATTGGGGAATCCTTGGCCCGCTGAAATAATATCATCATTCAGCACGCGAAGCACCCCAAACCCCATACGCTCGGGGTCGTAATAATCAGCAAAACTAAACGTATGCCTGCTCTCCAACCAGCTTGCCTTGCTTATGCCACGGGTATCCGCACGGTGTATAACGTAGTACATAAATATGTTATCTATGAAATCCTAAATCCGCAGGGTTGTCGTCACCCGATATGTGCTCTACTCTGCCACCGACAGCCTCAAGCTCTTTACGTAAATCCGCAACCCGAGAGGCGAGCTCCAGCGTCTCGCGCGTGACATTGGGGACGTTGATGTAGCCCTTGGACCAGTAATCAATAATAAGTTTCGAGTCACCAAACACCTGCATCACGCCACGTTTGAGCGCGAGCTCCAAGGCATAGCGACACGCCAAAAGCTCGCCAAAATTGTTGGAGACATCTTTTTGAATGAGATGTTTGCCATGTCTGTTTATTTTTTGCATAGGGAGAACCTCTTGCAATAAATTCGCACCCATCTCGTCCGTTACGCTAATCTCTACGCCGTTACCCCTACCGGTACCCGCATCAAAATAAATACCCGGGGTTGCAACCTGTTTAGCTGTATAATCCCCGCCCGAAGCAAGCCATGCACGAGCATTCGCTTCCGTAGTAAACCCCTTGTAGCGGGCATTGGGTTTACCTGATACCAATTTTTGGCAAGCTGGCCAAGTATCTATAATCCCCTGCTCACCCGAAGGCAAGATATAGGCATAGTATTTTTTTGCGCTAGACACAAAAGATTATTTATCTTCTTTGGGTTTGAGATTCAAAGCAGAGGAGTTGATACAATAACGCTTGCCCGTCGGCGTTTGTGGCGCATCCTCAAACACATGCCCCAAATGTGAGCCACAGCGTTTGCATCTAACTTCAGTACGCGCCATGCCGTGGCTCTCATCGGTATGAAGCTCGACATTTTCAAGATTGGCGGGATCGTAAAAACTTGGCCAACCGGTACCAGAATCAAACTTGGTATCCGAGGAGAATAGTTCAGCACCACACGCCGCACAGTGATACATACCACGCGCATGCTCATCGTGGTACTTGCCGGTAAATGCCGGCTCAGTAGCTTGCTTGCGAAGCACCTGATACTGCTTGGGGGTAAGGATTTTCTTCCACTCCTCTTCTGTTTTCGGTATCTGATCCATAGGGGGTAGATTAGTTGGTGCTCGTATAGTACTACGCAAACGTGCCAAGCTCAATACGACCGCCTACAAAAAACCACCGCGGTGTATGCGGTGATTTTTTGCTGGCTCCCAAACCGATATGACTCGTTATTGGCTGGTGCGGAAGCTGTTTGGCCAGGTCATACTCATGTTGCCACCACTGTCTACACCACGCGTCAGGTAGTAGTAGAACGTGTTGGGTTGCAAGTTTTGTACGGTGACCGTGTGATTCGTGGAGAGACCACCACTATCAAGCGCATACGTACCACTCACATATGGTTGTTGGCCAGGTCCTGTCGCCTCATCCGAACGAAGCGGTGCATTGTCGTAATACAGATGACCTTGTGTAGGTTCGTTGGTCGTCCAGGTGAATGTGGCGCTGGTGTTACCATATTGAACCGAAGGAGCGCTTAAGATCGGTACCATATCCCAAGAGGTAGGTGTATTGCTGTACCCACCCATAAGGCTATTGATCCGTGCCATAGTCTGGGGTCCTACCCGACCATAGCCGGTGGTTTCTGGTGTGCCACTCGAGACGATCCCTTGTGCGGTCTGGAATCTTTGGATGGCGGCTTGAGTCAAGGCGCCAAAGTAGCCGGTGACAAGTCCTGCGGGATAGATATTGGCATCAGCGGCAAGGTAGGTCTGGAGTTCAGAGACATCAGATCCATTATCGCCAAAATCCAAATGGCGGGCTATCGCGGCATTGGCACTATCGATACCGAAGAAAGAAACACAAAGTATTGCCACCATACCCCCTGCCAAAAGGAGACTTTTGTGTGACACACTTTGCAAATGTAATATTTTGTTCATGTGATTGTTATTTAGGTTACATAGAAGTTAAAGGCTTTTATTACATATATCGACCTCCTTATGTATACCTTTCGTCACACTAGATGCCGCCGGACCGGCGGTAATATTACAAGAGTTAGCGATGGGCTGTACGATACATAGACCTGCCCCTTGTCTCTGTTAGTTTTGTTTATTCATTTTGACTGCGGCTTCAGGAGTAGAGACGGTCTTACCCATAACGAGCATTTTAATAATGCCCATAGCTACGATCCAGTAGACCAGCATAGCCAAAAGCGTAGTCCACTCAAAGATACTGCCCGCGGCATAACTGACGCGGAACACCCCAATAAATGGAGCGGCAAACACATACGTTGCTCCATAGATAAAGCTGGTAAAACCAGCAACAGGGTTTGCGCCAAGCAATTTCAGAACAAACCGGAATATGAGGAGCACCTCTATAAGACCAAGTATATACCAGACAATTTGTGTGCCCCGATAGAGCGGCTTGGTAGTAGGAGAGTTAAATGAATCCATATATTTTTATTTGCCCAGAGGAACGTACCATACCTTTTGGCTGTGTGTGCACTCCTATGAGCATATGATTATTTTATTAACTTTTTTTGGAGCTCCTTGATTTCTTTTTCCAATTTCTTGATATAAAGCTCCAGTTTGAGGGTACGCTCCTTGAGTCTTGCCTCAAGCTGTTTTGCGTGACTCGCAAGTGTTTCGGCAACTGCCATCATCTCGGTCACATCCTCCATGGCGAGTAATATGATGGGGGGGAATGGCTTTGTATGTACAGTATCTTTGAAGTGAATCTGCCAGGCGTTTAAAATCATTACTTTATGCCCGATAAACGGAAACTCATGGGCGACTTCAAAGCCCTTAAAAAATGTATTTTTGGGGAGAATATCCTCTAGCAGTTTTCGCAAAGCCGGGATATTCCACTGACCATTGCCGAGCTCATAGACGACCATGCTCTCCGTATCTTTCTCTTCGACCTGAAACGTCCGGTAAAATGGCTCATTGGCGGCCATTACCCGAAAATTTTTATCGAGAACCAAAACCGGCTCTCGTACCACATCCACCACCGTTTTAATGTATATCCAGCTCTCTTCCCACAAGCGCTCAAAAAAATCCGCCCCCATAGGTTCTGGTGGTTTTGCCACACCATTTTTATTTGTTTCCATAGCATTATAGCCGCTCCAAGGTTTACATTATTGCAACATGTTATTTTCATGCATACCGTGCTATACTGTAAGGTACAGATACTCTCTCCAGGTAAACGACCATCGTAATATCCCTGTCACGAGAACATGCGTATCCATACAGCCATATATGTGGCCCACTTGGTGTATGCTGGTTATTTTGGGTCCTTGGTAATATCCGTGTAACAGAACATCGCCATATGCGGCTTCTTATATGATGACCTCGAAACAAGAAATGCAATTACAAGGAGTATTGACACTCGCACATCAAGATTACGAGAAGGGACTTAATACCCACGCATTTTTCAAGGTACACAACCGCATGGTTAGTGAGGACCTCGTGCAGGATACGTTCATGAAAACATGGGCCTACATCGTCAAAGGTGGGAAAATTGATATTATGAAGGCCTTCCTCTACCATGTGCTCAACAATCTCATCATAGACGAATATCGAAAACACAAAACGACCTCACTCGACGTGCTTCTCGCAAAGGGATTTGAGCCAAGCACCGGCGACCCCTCCAAGCATGTACTCAATACCCTGGATGGGAAAGCGGTTGCGCTCTTGATCCAAGACCTCCCCCCCATCTATCAGCAAGTAATGCACATGCGCTATATACAAGATTTGTCCCTCAAAGAAATATCGCTACTCACCGACCGATCAAAAAACACCATTGCGGTGCAAATACATCGCGGCATAGGGAAACTCAAACTTATGTATCATGCATAGGTACTAGAGACAGAGAGCATATACTCCTATCTCACTACAAAAATAGCCCCCGCTACGGAGACTATTTTTGTTGCTAGGCGATACTGCACACGAGCACTACTGTAGATTCTTTTTGATATGTTTCCAGGAACGTTTTGCTTCCGTGGCCAACATCTTCTCCTCAGCAAGTGAGAGCTTTTTTACTTTGGCATAACGCTTAGCGCTTTCTGCTACAAATGTATTATATTGCGCCTCTCCCATCTCTTTTAACTCTTTGACCCGCGGCGCAATATAGCGATAAAAATCTCCGGAGAGTCGTTTAATGTCACTCCGCATGTTCTTTCCTGATTCTGGTGCAAGCAACATCCCTGCCACCGCGCCAAGTACCGCCCCCACTACCGCGCCCTCCAGAAGACCCTTACCTCGATTTTTTGTACTGGTTCTTTTTTTCTCCATACACTATTTCATTATTTCTTATGTGATCCCTTCCGACCTTTCTCCTCCTGTGCTACCGGACGTTTTTTGAAAATATATGATAGTATCGGCAAATCTGAAAGCGCATCAAGAGCATCACGCAGACGCTCGCCAGCTTCGCTCGAGGCATGATCCAAATTTTGAGAAAGTGCCTCTATCGATCGAGCGATGCGTACAAGATACCGCCCCATGATAAGACATAAAACACCTATCATAATAATCGTAGCAGATACCGTAAAATAAAAAACGATCTGTGCAAGGATAAGCGTCGTCTCCATGGTATTAAAGCCGGTGGGGAGTCCAAATGGTTGCGACGCATCCTTGGTAATAAAACGTAACTAGATACGGCTTTATATCATTAGGCTTATGCGGCAAAACCCGCATAGCAATCCCAAGAAGGCAACACTAATACTAATCTATATGTTTTGGACAATTATTCTCGTCTTATTTATCCTATGGCTCCTTGGGTTTAGCTTCAAAGTAGGAGGCAATCTCATCCACACGTTGCTCGTTATTATACTTGTAATCGTCATCATCCAGCTTTTATCTTAGACATCTCTACATCGCAGTGGTAAGTTGTCGAAATACCCTAAAACAGAAAAACCACCATAGACGCGGTGGTTTTGCATAGCGCAAGGAGAAAGATAGTAGACTTAGTCAAGGGTCCTATATCCCATCATTCCAACAGGCCAGAGCAGGTATCTGCTTTTGGCAGATCCGTCACTGCGGTTGTTTTTATGACATGCATCCTTGCGCTATGTGTAGTCATAGAAGTTGCTCCTCCTTTGTCTTCAAAATGAATTCTTTGCCTTTGTAGCACTTTTTAGCTTTTCTTGCAAGTATCAGCGGTTACATAAAATCACCCTCATCAATGAGCCCAAGCCGCACCAGGCGTGATCTGATAGCACCCGGACCTCTGCCAAACTCTTTGGCAATATCTGCAACAGAACGCTCACTCGCAAATAATGCACGAAGCATATCATCCTCTACCTTGCCCCATGAACGATAGGCATTGGGATGCCGCTCCCGGATACGTGCAAGCTTTGCTCCCCCTTTTGCTTTTTTAGTCTTCCCACTACCAGATGCTACAGATGGATCACCTCCACACGCTACCACAAAATTGCTCTGCATATCCGCAAGCTCGACTTGTGGGATTTTGCCAAATACCGCAACGGCCTCTTCTGACAGTGTTCGAAATGCATAGTCTTTTTCGATAACTTCAGGATGCACCTGGAGCGCCCGCTCGTTCCAACCAAGAAGATGCAAGCCGGAGAGACGCCGGACTCGCGAGAGGGCTACATATCCCTGCCCAAACTCAAAGACATCACTCAAATCCATCACCGCCTCATCCAAGCTCATCCCCTGACTCTTATGTACCGTAATCGCCCAGGCAAGACGCAACGGAAACTGGGTAATCCGCGCACGTATCTTGCCGTTTTCCTCCACCGTCCAGTCTACCGGATCAACCGCAACTCGCACGCCACTTCGTAATTTTATAACAGGATAGCCCGTCGCCCTGTTGAACATCTCCACCGTCCCTAATGTGCCATTTGCAAATCCCCCTTTGGGATTGTTTTTGGTAAACATAACTGCCGCACCGACTTTCAGATGTAGTTTATCGGGCGAGAGACACCCTTTTTTCAGAACCGCAATAAGCCCCTCTGATCCGTGCGACGACATACCAAATACACGGGCCTTCTCGGGGAGACACTCCAACATCTCACTGTTGACGCGATCCACATCGATATTGTGCGAAAATAGTTTTGGCGCGCCCAAAGGTGTAGTATCACGCTCTACTTTTCTTTTTTGCAAATGTCGCAAGTGTTCACTCCCAAATTCATTGCGCCGGATAGCGGCAAGAAGTGCGAGAAAATCCGGATCATCCTGTCGATACTGTTCAGAAAGATAGCAGACGACCAGATGGGCTCTCGCCCACGCCGGAGAATCATAAGCAAACCGTGCGACCGGCTCCTCAAAAAATATCGTTTGCTCGCCATCATCCATCGGCTTTGATTTTACAATCGGCGGCAATTGAAAAAAATCTCCAACGAGCACCACCTGCAGTCCTCCGAACGGTTCATGCACGCGTTTGACCTCACGACAAATCGCGTCAACCATAGAGAGCATCTGTGGGGAAAGCATAGATACCTCGTCTATGATAAGCACTTTGGCGCGACCAATGCGCTTTGCGACATATTCGTTGGAAGAGAGTCGCTCAAGCTCATATTTGGAAAGCTCCGTCCTGATGCCGATACCACTCCAGGAGTGAATAGTCATCCCGCTAATGTGGGTTGCGGCGATACCCGTAGAAGCGGTGATGGCCGGCTCGATACCGTGCGCGCGCAAATACGCCACATACTCGTTTATGGTGTGAGTTTTGCCGGCACCCGGCTCGCCGGTGAGAAACACGTTGGCAC
>CAYGFT010000004.1:0-39648 GCA_964349275.1 uncultured Candidatus Saccharibacteria bacterium | reverse complement strand
CCCTCCTCCAATACAGTGTTCACGGCTCGTGCACGTTGCCGGGATCCCCCTTTCTGATCCCCCAACCCCCCATATTTCGATAGCTTTTTTTGTAACCCTGTCACGAGAGTCGTGAATCGTCGCACTGGCTATCGTAGCCAGAATGGACGGCGCAGAAGCGCGGTGTGGACGTTGGAACATGGCGGATGCTGTGGACAAACAACATACGGCATTCGGAGCCAGTGCGATACTTTTTATACCCCACAAACAAGGGGTATTTTATTTTTTGATGCAATCTGCTATGCTCGTGGTGGAGTAATTTGTCAAACGAAAGGAGCACCACGTGAAAGCAACCATAAAAACACTCGACTTAGACGCATTAACCATGCCCGGCATGCAGTTTGTACAGGTAGAATTCGAGGACCGGAGCAACGCACAAGTCTTTCGCATAATCAAAGCCCTGCATCCAGAGGCGCGGCGCATCATTGCCATTGGAGGATCAGCAGAGTTACTGGTGAACTTGGCACCACATACCCCGATTGTGTATGTAGATGCCAATAGAACGGAGATGCGGCAAGTTTTTGCCAAAATATCGGAGACACTCCCCCAAGCACTCGAACGAATCACATTCATTTGCGAAGAGGTGGCAGAAAGTATCGGCAGAGCGTTTTCCATTCAGCCAGGAGATGCGGTCCTCTTTCTCCGGTCTCTACACCACCTCGAAGATCCTTCGGGGGTGCTTGCCAAAATAAAGAGTCACCTCCTTGATGGCTGGATACTTATCGCAGATTCGTCCACAGAACTGATGGAGACATGGCAAACAAAAAAACGCCAAGCACGCACTTGCACAGAGCCCCAACAGGCATGGGAGGCGATGGACGCTCAAGATGCGACCTGTATGCAGGGGACTGGAGCGATGGGACTTGTGGATGAATCATCCATACGGCGATTTCTGACTGCAAACAACCTCGGGTCTGACTATCTATTCTATAATCCATCTTGTCTTTGTGGAGAGCCCTTCTGTTTTGAACAAACCTTGCAATGGTTTTCCATTCATCCAATACCCTAAGCATAGTTAAGCTAAACAAAAACAACCCCAAACTTCTGGGGTTTTCTTTTTTATCTTTTTACCTACATTAGTGAATCTCCGATCCGGGAGGGACCTCTGTGTCCGGCTGTAATAATACGGGACCTGCCGCATCCCCGGCGGCAAGGAGCATTCCTTGAGACTCAAACCCCATGAGCGACCGTGGCTCAAGGTTAGCAACAATGATTATCTCACGGCCGATGAGCTCCTCCGGCGTGTATTTTTTGCCAATACCCGCCAAAATCTGGCGGCGCTTCTCACCCTCCAAGCTCACCTGCAAACGTAAAAGTTTATCTGACCCCTCTACCCGCTCTGCCTCAAGAATACGCGCAACACGAAGATCCACCTTGGCAAAATCAGCAAACGGAATTATATTTTTTTCGTCCATCGATAGGCATGTTCAATATAAATTTTGCGCCACCAATGTTTCCCTTGCTGGTAGCCAAAGAGCATCCCAAACACCAAAAATACAAAAGAAAGTACACTATGGATTTGCACCCACGCCTCCCAGGTAAGTCCAAACCCATATCGTTGAAAATCACTGAGGAGAAGGTCAATATACCAAATCTCAAGTACCGCATGTGCCACAAGCTGTAGCAATATACCAAGCAAAACGAATAGAGAGATATAGATGATATGTTTACTCCTCATACCACCATAGTAGCAGAGAATATTATGGTACCAAACCAAGAGTCCATGCGCTAAACTCTTTGGGCAATTGCAAGATTGGTCGTACCAGACGCTCCCCCAAATGGGATACTGGCACTCACTACAAAGAGATCCCCCTCTTTGAGAGACATAATATCATTTGCTTTGGCAATTTTTTTGGTCTGTAGTAAAAGATCGTCTGCACTATGCATCACCGGTGCCAAATATCCATAGACGCCCCAGGAAAAATTAAGCCGACGCAAAGTCTCCAAGTGCGGCGAGAGTGCAATAATCGGTTGCATATGGCGATGCCGCGCAATACGACGCGCGGTCACACCTTTTTCAGTCATCACTACAATAAGCTTGGCACCAATCTGCTCGGTGACACGTACCACGGAAGCGCCGATGGCTCCAGCGATAGACGTATCCTCGGGGAAATACCGCTTACCTATCTCCGATGTAGCACGCTCTATAATACTCACCATGGTACGCACCACCTCCACCGGAAACTTGCCCGTTGCAGTCTCATCGGAAAGCATCACGGCATCAGTGCCGTCCAAGATGGCATTAGCAACATCCGTCACCTCCGCACGTGTCGGAATGGGACGGGAAGCCATGGAGTCGAGCATCTGGGTCGCCGTCACTACTGGTTTGGCACGTTTGAGACAAAGTGCAATAAGCCGTTTTTGAATGTGTGGCACGTCCGCCATCGGCACCGAGAGTCCTAAGTCGCCCCGTGCTACCATAAGACCGTCTGCCACATCCAAAATCTTATCCGCGTGATCCACGCCCGACTGCGTCTCGATTTTCGCCAAGAGAAACGGCGGATTCTTTTTGGGTAAGAGATTGCGAATAGCTTCGACATCTTTTGGGCCTTGCACAAAAGAAATAGCAATCGCATCCGCTCCGGCCTCGATAAGCGTGGCAGTATCCTCCCGATCTTTTTTGGTGAGCGCCATGTGTTTGAGTGTCATGCCATGCGCAGAAAATCCTTTGCGCGAAAGGAGCGGCCCACCGACTGCCACCGTGGCAAGCACACCACCGGGAATGGTTTTCTTGACGATAAGTTTGATCTGACCATCCCCGATATAAATCTCATTGCCGGATTTTAGACTCTTGAGAATCGTTGGAAAGTTGAGTGATATTTCTTTGGCGGTACCGCGCACGGCTTTTGCTACGATCCTGATCTCCGCACCCACCGCAATCTCGGTACCTGGCTCCACATCACCAATACGGATTTTTGGACCCATGAGATCCCCCATAATAGAAAGTGGCACACCCAGCTCGCGCTCTGCTGAGCGAATACGCTTGACGCGTTCCAAAACCTCGGGCTTGGGACAATGCGACATATTAATGCGAAATACATTGACACCCTCTTTGGCGAGTGCCTTTATCATCTCAGCCGAGCCAGAAGCAGGACCGAGCGTTGCTACAATCTTTACTTTTTTCTTTGAGATATGTTTCATAACCAAAAAAGTATACACCCAAACTAAATATTTTGCAAACAAAAAGCCTCTTTTGTAAAGAGGCCGCAACACAAACCAACGAGTCATCTAGGTCTCCAGATACTGACGTATCGTACGAAACGCCTCCCTGGGACTATGGGGGACATATTCAGTACTACGTTTCCCAGGCGGATCTTTCGAAGGATGCCGCGAAACGTTGTACCCAGCTATCTGTGCATTCATCGCTACATAGAGCCCAAGAATCTCTAGGTAACTCAGAGAGAGCAAGTGCTGTTCACTCTTACTTAAGAGAGCCAAAAATGGACTCGGGTTAGCAAGCAGAACACTGTAGGTGACATCACCAAAATCAGCTACACACAAAAATTCGAGAGCTGGATTTTGCCCGCCAGTAAGTCCCTGCAGTGCACCCAGGAAAGAGGCGACACGCATGACGCCTATATGGACAGAAACGCGCGGCACTGAGATAAGCGATTTATTGCCTTCGGGATCTTCCCCGGCTACTACTTCTGACGCATCTGCGATTAACGCACTCCATATCTCATACCCATCAGAAGTACACCTTGGTATCCAACAAATTTTATCCCCCTTTGTTTTATAACAAAGCACGCCTGCCAAAGCGGCGGCTTCCGCCTCCGGCCGTGACTCTATACCGGGATGAAGAAACTTTTGTAGCTCCTCTGATATAGGCATACACGCTCCTTTTGTAAAAACATAATCTGCATGCGTTATAGAGAAAAATGCAGAAAAAGTCAACAGATATTGACTGACCTGCTCCCATGCAATTATAAGCCTATGCAATAAGATATTGCTCGACATATGCAGTTTTGAGCGCTTGAGTTTTGCGTCACCACCACGCGTCGTGGCTGGGCAACAAAAAAAGATATTATCAATACCTGACCGCCTGCAAAACTCCCCACATACTTCAGAAAATAAAAACCCCCGGGTATTGGGGGTTTTTATTTATAAACTTTCCTAGCGAATTTCGTAGACAAGGGACACACTCAAACGAATCTCCTGTGAGCCTGGCTCAATCACCGGCGCTTCAGCTACCGCCGGAGCAACGACGCCTTCGCCACCCCTCCCCAGAGCATCTTTGTTGTAGAAGTATGGTGTCGGTCCGTACCCCTCCTGAATGTTGAGAAGTTTACCTAGGCTAAATCCTCCGGCTTTGGCAATCGCCGAAGCCTTTTCTTTGGCTTTGGTAATTGCCTCCTCTCGGGCTTGATCTTGAAGCTTAGTCGGATCGTCTATAGTAAAGTTAAGCTGTGAGACGGAGTTAGCGCCCTTATCGGCAATGCCTCCCAAGATAGTACCTGACTTTTCAAAATTGCGAACTTTTACTGAAACTGACTGTATAATCTCATACCCGGCAATAGATGCCGGTGGGCAAGGCTGGGGAGCGGACCCGCCTGGGGCAACACTCCGATAATCGCAGGCATAGGTCTGATAGCGCGGCTGGATCATGAGCCCTGTTGTCTGAATATCTTTTTTGTCTACTCCATTATCCTTGAGAAATTGGATAATATCGTTGGACTTTTTGGTATTTTCCTGGCGCAGTGCAGTGACATCTGTCCCACCTTGAGTGATCACCTGGTAGCTAAATTGGGCAACATCTGGGACCGCCACCACCTTACCTTCGCCAGAAACGGTAAAGCTTCGAAAAGATGAAGGCTGTACTGCTTTGGAATATGTGTTTACATAGCTCAACGCCGCAAGCGCAAAAGCAAACAGCACAATGATCGCCGCGATACCTAGATAATTCTTTATTTTTGTCTCCATCATAACGTATATATATTAGTGATAAAACAACTATTGCTTCCATAACTCCACTATAGGAGACGCAGAACTACTCTATTTCTTTCCAGGAGTTATCGAGCTCCCAGCCACCCACCGGTCCAGCACGAAAATCAAGGTTGGCAAGACCTGCTTGGTAATTGATGACCGAGCTTGCCTCGACAAACACCCCCTCGCCAAAAAGGGCATAGGGATCGGGCGCATCACGGATAGTCAGAAAGCCTTTTGCCGCGTAGAATACCCCACCGGTGAGACTATTGGAGTGCACTGCTACTGCATTAGGAGTCGTAAAATTTTTACTCAAACCAATGATAACCATGAACGAATCAGAATTACCGCTTCCAGAAAATGTGCAAATGCTCACGTCTACCGGCCCCTCGGCGACAATAGTACCACTACTCGCCCCAAATGATGAATCAAGCCGAACGGTACAAGCGGCGGCCGTGCCAATATCAAGATCTCCTTTGACATAGATATTACCGCCCGTACCCGGATCATGCATGGTGAACGTCGTACTTCCCCGTATCGTAAGATCTGCAGGGAACACTACTGGGCCCGTGAGCGTTACATTCACATTGTTAAAATCGACATCATCACCCGCGATACAGTTGGCACGCTGGGCCGCAAAACTCGCGGGAATATTATTGCACGTTGCATATGCCTCTACTTCGGTGACCAGCTGATCAATTTTTGTAAGAGAGATTGGCGCCGGAAGTGGTGTAGGATGCACGGTGGTTGGCGTACCGCTTGGGGGATTTTTCTGGGTGCTACCCCACGTATTACTCCCACCATCCACCTCGTAATACGCCTCGTCCGTTGCATCATCACCTACGATAGAGCCTTTTATCTTGTAGCTCACCGTATCGCCTGTAGTAATCACATAGTTGATCGTGCTGTGAATATCTCCCGTGTAAAAATCCGTACCAGCAAACTCCACGTCACCAAAAAATACCTTAAACGCCATATCCCCCGGCCGCGGCAATGGACCAGATACGTCTCCCGTATCGTTGTAAGGAGACCAGACCGCGCTCCCAGAGTTCCAGTCTGCTGTAAATAGCATCCGGGCAGATGAGGAAGCCGTATAGGTACTTGCATCACCACCTCCTACGATATAGTAATTACTTGTGTCAGTGCTACTGGGTGTACTCAAGATAAGCCAGTACTTACGGCCGGGATATACCGGATTCAGCCCTCTACCCATATCAAACTCCACCCAGTCAAAATTGGTTGAGACTGCCGTATGGGTAAATGAATCGGTAAAGAGCGGTGCATTATTGTCTGGCTGACTCCCATCAGCCCCGTCAGTAACATCCTCTACCAAAACAATATCGAGCGCAGATGGTGTCCCTACCTTCCTCATATATATCTGCACCTTTCTAATGACCCCAGCGCGGTCCACCGTAAAAGATTGCGCCACATCCTGGTGGCCAGCGAACCTACGCACATTGAATATGTAGGGAGGAAGCGTACCAGGAGACGGGGTAGGCTGTGCTGTTTTCAATACATCGGCAAGATTTTGCTGGGAAGCATCCAGTGTAGAGCTCGCCACATAGAGATCCCCGTTTACGGTAACTCTATTACTAACAGCAGCCCGCACAACACTGCCATTACTAAACATACTACCATTTAGAACAGGCGTGTCTTGATGCACGATGCCCAAATACCCTGATTGGGCTCCATAATTGAGTGAAGTACCTGCACCCGGACGGAGATTGAGGCTCACCTTGCGAAACGCACTGGAAACGTCCCCCGTCGAGACAATGCTTTTCTCATTGCCTCCTACATCCGAGATATTAGTAGTCGCGCTCGAGCCGCCAGAAACCAAAGAGATCGTCTCGGACGCATCATAGGTCATACCCTGGATGATTCGGTACCCTGCATCCTCCACCCCTGCTTCAGCCAAAAAATACGACTCTTTTGCTTGAATATCCCCACGCACCTTGATTTCATTTTCAACGGCGAGCGCGGCAAACCCAAACATCATCGTCAGAGATATGAACAAGAAAAATATTACTACCGTGAGCGCCGCCTGCCCACGATTGAACACCTGTTTATCTTTTCGTACAAAATGCATTTATAAGATTAGTTATTGGTATACACGCCGCATCAGCACGGTCCCATAAAAATTAACTCCGTTTACGGTCATCTCTATCTTTATCGCATACGTTCCGGTCACCAAGGTAATCTGCCGAAATACGAGATTGCTCACATTGAGGCTAGGCGGTGTCAGATCCTCAGCGGCGGCAACTCCCTCGGTCACCTGAATCTTGCCACCCCCCGAGGTTGCGACCCAAGCAAAACGAACTTGTTGCTCTGCCAGAGTCTCCGGATCATACCCCACGATCTCCAACGTGCCCGGATGACCAGCCGTGATAGTTGTAATGGCGCTCCCAAACCGGATATCACGAACCATCCGCTCCATCGCGGCCTCACCAGCACTCGTGACCGCGCGAGTAGTGCGCGCTTGACGAAGAGTTTTTCCTGTCATAAACAAAGCATCAATCACCACAACAGAGAGGAGCATAAAAAGCGCGATGTAGACCACTGTCTCTACCAACGTAACCCCTCTGCTCCTTGAGATTGTAGACTCTCGGGACATGTTAATTGGCAAAAATATTAGTCATATACGTAGAGATAGCCTGCGTTTTGACACCGGTACGCCCCGGCCAGGAGATCGTAACCGTAACCTTTCTCGTGCCCGCGTCCACAGTACCACCGCCAAACACAATATCTTGTGTACCGTTAGCAACATCACGCATTACGGTATCCAGACGGACAGTACGGGTAAATGTACTATCTATTTGGTTCGCCAAAATACCAGCAACCACCGTCCATTTGTTGGTCCCCACATCATACACAAGATGGTAGTCGGATCCCGTAGTAACCGGCACGATATTTGCCGTCCAACCGTCATCACGTATAGTCTTTAGAGCCTCTATCCCCTCTTCGGCTAGAAAATTGGCTTGGACTCTGCGCAAGTTTTCACTAATAATCTGAAATGACACCTTTGCAGAGAGCATCACACCCAAAAGAGAGATCGTGATAATCGCAACACCGATGACGATCTCAATAACCCCAAATCCTTTTTGTGTAGTAGAAATACGCATACTAACGCAATAATATAATCCCCGTTGATTGTATGCTAATGGTCTTTATCTTAGTTGTATCGCCCTTTGCCCAAAGCTTAATCGTGCCGCTTGCAGTCTCACCTGTGAGACGTTTAAACACTGCATCTTCGTGCTTGAGATCAACGGCAATCGTAGTCGAAGCCTCAACGCTTGATGGCAAAACATACTCCCGAAATCCATCCGTACTAGTGGCGGCGGGAAGTGTTGCGACATCCACCGGCAAAGAGGAGCCCACAAATAAAAGAATTCTATCGTTATTGAACCGCACCCCATACTGCGACTGATCTCGAGAAGAAAGTGTCTTGGATCTTGCCTCCTCCAAGATACCGATAATGGTGTCAGCCGCGGCGTTGAGATCGGACTGACGCTGAAAGAGAGAAAACCCTCCCACCGCAATAGTGGTAATCATAGCTATCAAGGCTATCACCAGCATCATCTCAATCAATGTAAATCCGCGCCGCATAGCTTTATGATACCAGATAAAAACCACACCGGGCGGGGCCTCTGTGGACATTGTTTTATGAGACCCCATATGAGACACCATACGCAAAAAAATAAAAAAGCGCTGCACATGCAACGCCTAATGAACAGGTTGGTTACGAAGAATATCTTGCGTATAACGCTCAAAGTGATATCCCATTATGGCAAGACGTACTGCTTCCACAAACATCTTTGGCCTTCTGATGAGAATCTTTGCGAGAAACAGAATATACGCAGGACCATGTGAAGAAAACGTCTGATAGACCAGGGACCGGATCAGTGCCTTGAACTCGAGCATACCGATCTTACGCACCGTGTGATCAGTAACCTTAAGAGTTGTAAGCAAACGGTAGGCTCTGCCAAAATAACTTTTAAGCCCTTTGCCGTACAAAGCATTTAAGATCATCCGATATTCCCGTAGTACCGTCTCTGAATCACGCTCCGGGATATACGCGAGACGCGCGCTCACGTTATTGCCGGACGCCTGATCAATAAGCCTTCCCGCCCGAGCCAGCCGAGCATGGAGATCGGTGCCTTTGAGCGGCTCCAGAATCCCCGTCATGGCTACTGGTATCGCCGTACTTTCTATAAACGCTATTTGACGAGCGGCCGCATCCTCTGGCTCCCCATCCATCCCATAGATAAATCCTGCCGTCACCTCCAGTCCTCTTTGTTGCAGAGTCCGGATGACATCAGGAAGAAAATCCGGATTATATTCCCTGCTCCCGCTCATGCGCTGAGTATTCTGGGCCTTACCAATCCGTCTAAGTACTTCGGCGTTCGGTGTCTCGATACCCAAAAATACCATGCTAAAACCAGCGCTCACCATAGCATCCACAAGTTCGAGCGACTTACCGATATTGACACTCGCCTCCGTATAGAAGGCAAACGGGAATCCGTGCTCCTTTTGCCAACGGGCAAGATGTGGAAGAAACTCAAGCGCCCGTTTCATCTGGCCAATGAAGTTATCATCCACCAGAAATACCGGACCACGCCAGCCACACATAAGAAGCGCGTCGCATTCAGCAAGCATCTGCTCGGGCGTTTTGGTGCGAGAAATTTTGCCGAAGAGTTTTGTGATATCGCAGAACTCACAATCAAATGGACACCCACGCGAAAACTGTATCGCCATAGAGCCGTATGCATCGATCTTGAGAAGATCGAACCGAGGGATAGGAGCGAGGCGTATATCAGGTTTTTCTCCCCTGGTATCGTACACACGTTGCGCTCTGTTGAACTGCAAATCTTTCACCAACTCACCAAACAGCGTCTCCGCCTCACCAAGAAAAAAATGATCAACCAAACCGCCGCACTCCTCTTCTATCTCCTGGCGATAGGAAGTCGGATGTGGTCCGCCCACCACAATCGGTGTAGCGTATCTATTACACAACTGAATCACTCCATATAGAGACTTCTTTTGGACAATCATGGAAGAGGTAAACACCACGTCCGCCCAGAGAACATCCTGTACCTCAAGAAGGTCTACGTTCATATCCACAAGACGCACGGTCCAGTGGGAGGGGAACAGGGCGGCAATTGTAATCAACCCAAGCGGAGGCATGCCCGCTTTTCGTCCGATAAACGGCAAAGCATATTGAAAACCCCAATAGGACAGCGGGAACTTCGGGAACACGAGCAGTACATTCATAACGTCCTCCTTCGTCTTATATTGTAAAAAAACTGACTATCGAACTTAGCCTATCTTAAAACGCCTATAAAATGAAGTCTCCAAGCACTACACAAAAATCCATCCCCAAAACAAAAAGCTGGATAGGGCGTCTATCCAGTCCATATTTTTGAAAAACAAAATGCTTGTCTAATTGGTTTTTGTAGCAATATTGAGAATACGATCCCCCTCTTTGAGTCCAGAGATAATCTCTACCTTGCCGTCCTGGCCGCGCGCGCCAACACGCACTGGCACCTCGCGATACATATCTCCCTCGGGCATACGCACAAAAGATTTACCATATTTTTCGACAATAGTGAACTGAGGAACTTTAAGCACATCGGATTTAGAAAGTGTCTGAATGTGGAGATTGGCCGTAAGACCACTCCGCAGGCGTGCATCCTTAGTGGCAAGTACAATCTTGGTTTTAAAATTAACCACGCCGTCCACCACCGTCTCCGCAGGATCGATATAAGCAACCGTCTCCGTAAATATATCCCCCGGGAACGCATCAAACGTAATCGCTACTGGATTACCTACAGAAATTTTACCGATATCAATTTCGGGAATAAACACCTCAACTTCTAATGTATGCTCGGTAATAACCGAGAGCACTGCGGCATTTGCCGCCACCGCCTCACCCGGATCATAATTGCGTCTAGTAACCATACCGGCAATTGGCGCGCGGATTATATTTTTAGAAAGTGTAGCACGACTAGAAGCCAACCGCGCTTCCGCCTCTGCTACATATGCCTCTTGAGCGGAAATCTGCTCTTTGGGAGACCCGGCTTTTTTGAGTACGAGCTCATTTTCTGCAAGAAGGAGCACGGAATCTGCGGCCCGAAACTTTTCCTCCGCGGTCGAAAGATTGACAATAGCAGTGTTTATATTGGTACGCGCTGTAGAAATATCCGATTTGTACCCATCAATCGTAACTTGAGTAAGACCCGTAGTTGGCGTGAGCGCATTAATCGCAGGAGAGAGGCGCTCCAAAAAAACGCGCACCTCGGAAAGATACCCTTTGGCTTTGAGTACTGATGCGTCTAGGCGATCCTCCGCACGCACGGCGACAAGCGCGGTTTGCCAGTCTAGAAGATGATCCTTGAGCATACCGTATCGTTCCTGCAAATCAAGTTTTAACTGCGCCTTGCCAGCAAAAAAATCTACCGATGTATTGGAAGTCAAAAACTGATCCGCGGTACCTCTAATCGCATCATCGGATTTGGTATAAGCATCTTCAATCTTATCCACGAGTCCGATCTTGGCATCCGCAAGCGAAGTCTTGGCATTGGCGACTTTGACCTCCTGGATACGTATCTCCTCCGGACGAGTACCACGACGCAACTCATCAAGCTTGGCACGCTCCACCGCAAGTGTTGCTTCGCTTTGAGCGACATCTGCCGCAAGATCGGCCGAACTCAACTCTGCAAGCGTTTGTCCTTGAGCAACTCTTGCACCAACATTCACCCCGATATAGCTAATCTTACCCCCTCGCTCAAAAGCCAGATCGATAACCTGTAAAGGCTTGGTAGTACCTGTAGCCGCCACCTCTTGCGTAATCGTCCCCCGTTCTACCGTAAGCAGTTCCTGATGCGTATTCTTCCTTTGTGTATACCAAGTGCCAAAAACACCGCCCCCTATAAGAAGAAGTACCACTACGACACCTATTGGTTTTTTGAGAAAACGCACCACACGAGATCCTTTCATAATTTTCACACTATATCACAGTTCCAAACAGAAAAAAAAGAGCCCTACATGACTTTGGTTTTTAAGCTCATAGAGGCGTTATGTCTGGTATTTCTCAAGCGACTGGTTGAGATGTACCAAAGCACCATGCAATCCGCCGATATCACCGAGTACCGAGCGCTCGACACGCGGCAATTTGGGATAGATTTTTACGGTATCTTTGAAATAGTCGTGCGTTTGCTGAAAAAATTCTCGCGGGCCTTTGCGCATAATAGCGCCTCCCAGGACAATAAGCTCGGGAGACCAGTGCACCATGACATTATTCAAACCATAGGACAGCATACGTGCGGCCTCTTCCCAAATGGCTGGGTCGGTAATATCACTCGGACGCATCTTGTGCTTACGCTCCAAACTGGTGCCCGAGATGTATTCTTCCAAGTGCCCTGGCAAAGCGCAGGTAGCGCATATCGGTCCATGAATATCAATAATTTGGTGTCCGATCTCAAACCCAAACGCACTGCGATCAATCTTGCCGTCTACTATCCGCACACCCCCCACACCCGTGCTGACCGTCACATACGCAACAATGCCAAACCCGCGTCCCGCACCCTCAATCGCCTCTCCTAGTCCCACAAATGCCGCATCATTTTCGAGATATACCGGACAACGAAAAACTTTTTCCAGATCACGCTTAAACGGTTTATCCACCCAATCCGGCAAATGTGGGGAGTTGGCGAGTGTCGTATGCGCGCCGTCCATCGGTCCGGCAATACCACCCGATACTCCTTCTATCTTTTTGTCTCCCGCAAAATGTTTAGCCGCTGCAACCAAAACATCCAAGCCTTCACGGTACGAGGCAGGCGTAGGCACATAGGTAGGCTCCACGAACTGGTGACCATCTTTGGATATAGCAATCCGCGTCGTCGTGCCCCCAATATCAAATAATAAATACATACATGAACGTTACAGAGCAAGTATCTTCCTTGTCTCTTCTTTATAAGACTCTACACTCGGCTGGTCAAAAGCATTTACCCCCAAGAGATGTCCTAGATACATCGTCTCCAGCATCATAAACTGCATACACATACCAAGCTCATATGGCGTCTGCTGTGGCAGTATAATCTCCCGAAAAGGCAATCTGGAACGCTCGTATGCGGTAGTCACTCCTTGGCGAATAGCCTGCATGATATGCGCAAAAGGTTTGCCGGCGATACCAGGAACAAACGCAACGCCGCCCAACGGATTTTTGGGTACCAACACAGAAGTATCTTCCTGCGTCGTGTAAACAAATGTCGTCACCTTGTCTCTTGGTCCGCCGAGATAGAGCTGTCCTACCGAATGAAGATCTGTAGAGCCGACTGAAACCGTGGGTGTCAGACCCGCATGTACTGTATTCCCACTACTATCTTTTTCCTTACCCAAGGATTCACCCACTAGTTGGCGATACCATTTGCCCAAAGATTCAAGCTCGGGATGGAACACGAAAAGATCATGTATGGTCTTTCCTTGCGAAATAGTATGCGCAAGATATATTGCTGAACGCATGGGAGTATTGCGCCGATTATCCTCACTCATACCCTGCACGAGCATATCCGCGGCACCATGCAAAAGCGCCTGTGTATCAATCCCTGCGCATACAAGCGGGAAAATTCCTACCGGAGAAAACACCGAATACCTCCCCCCAACCACCCGCGGGATTTCCAAAAATGCAATCGCATAATCCTGGGCAAATTTCCAAAGTTTTGAACCATCATCCGAGATAATCACCATACGCTTCAATGCTTCTGAAAACCGCGCACGAAGCATCCCTCCGACCAACTCCATATTGGCGGCCGTCTCGGTGGTGGTACCACTTTTGCTGATTACTATTATTAAAATCTCTTCCGGTATGGCAACATGCCGCGTCACTAATATCTCAAACCGCAGTGCAAACTCGGGATCATTCGTATCCAAATAGAGCATCTTCGGGTAACGATCCGGCTCTAAAATATCAAAATGCCCAAAAAGCGTATCGTAAATGGCTTTTGCTCCAAGATTAGAACCTCCAATGCCAATGACCACTATATACTTAAGTCTTGGAGAAACTTTTTCTTTGGCAAGTGCATGCGTCACTTCTTGCATGTGTGTGTCCCCCACTAAACACACCGAACTCTCCGGCTCGTGATACGTGCCACTCCCTAGAACTTCGAGAATCTTGGCTCGATATACCGCCAGCTTTTCTTGATATCTACGAGTGACATCTGTATCCTCATCAGTAGGTTGTATAAAAGAAAACTCCATGCAATAAAATTATCCTCTTAGTCACGAACTCGATGCTTGCCAAATTGATTACGAAGCGCAGACAGAATCTTACCTGCATAACTCGGATGTGTCTGTGAAGCAACGCGAAATGCGAGCGCCCCCTCAATAATCGGCACCGGCACCTCCAAGTCTCGTGCCGCCTCTACCGTCCACTCACCCTCGCCCGTATGCGCAACAGTCCCGGAAACCTCCTCGAGATCCTCCCCAAACTGCTTGTACGCATCCCCAAGCCATCCCACCAAACGCGACTCGATGACACTGCGACGATTATAGAGATCCGCAATCGAAGGGAGATCGATATCAAACGGTGCTTCCTTAAGAATAGTAAATCCCTCCGCAATGGCCTGCATCATGCCATACTCAATGCCATTGTGTACCATTTTTACAAAATGTCCCGCACCCGACTCTCCGACATATTGGCAAGCCTCGGGAGCGGCGACATCACGAAATAACTGCTGATAGGTCTCAAAAACTTTTTTTTCTCCTCCAACCATAATGCATGCTCCCGTGCGTGCACCTCCCGGCCCCCCGGAAACTCCCACATCCAAAAAATGCACCCCTTGTGCCTCAAGGCGTCTGCCTCGGCGCATAGACTCACGAAACGGTGAGTTACCTCCATCTACCACTACATCTCCGGGACTCAAATGTGGCAAGAGCTCATCAAGCACTACATCTACCGCCTCATACGGCACCATAATCCAGATAAGCCGTGGCGCCTCTAAAGCGCCTACCAGTGCCTCCAAAGAAAGCACCGCACTCGCACCATGCGCCACTACCTCACTGATACGAGTCTCATTTTCATCATACACCCAAAGCGCATGACCATGCTCTAAAAGAAGCTCTGCCATACCAAATCCCATCTTCCCCAATCCTATATATCCTAAATTCATATCGTTCGTGTAGTTAATTAGATACCGATGCCTGAAGGACCCAGAGAACCGTCTTCATATATATGTAGTTGTTCACTCCCCCAGGATGCAAGTATCGGCGTAATATAGCCCCAGGAAGCGGCAACCTCCGCAGTACTTGCAAACAATGTCTGGTCTCCCTGGATGCAATCAAATAAAATTCGCTCATACGCCTCTAGCGATTTTGTGCGGGGATGCGCGGAACCATACAAGAGTGAAAAGGATTTTGGTTCTACCACCATACCCAACCCCGGACGCTTTGCGAGAAACGTAAGCACGATACCTTCATCGGGCTGGATACGAAATGTTAAAATATTGCCTGGAGCATGATTCTCATCTTCCGAGAGACGCATCCATGATACATCTTTTTTAAAGTGAAGCGAAATATCTACCCTGCTTTCTTTCATGCGCTTTCCCGCTTCTAAATAAAACGGCACATCGCGCCACCGATCGTTATCTATATGTGCCGCAATGCGCACATAGGTCTCTGTCTCTGAATCAGCTCCTACGTGCATCTCTTGGCGATAGCTCCGGTACTGCCCTCGCACTATATGATCCGCGATATCTGCGGGTTTTATAGGACGCAGAGACAAAAGGGCACGCGCACGCGCCGCACGCACCAAGCTCGCCTCCATGCCCTTCGGGTCGTCAAGAGCAATAAGTGCAAGCATCTGTAGCATATGATTTTGTCCTACATCACGAAGCGCACCAATATCTTCATAAAATCCCCCCCGGCGACCGATACCCGCCGTCTCCCAGAGGCGTATGGTAACTTTTTCTATATACTCTTTGCGCCAGAGCGGTTCAAAAAACGTATTGGAAAAACGAAACGCCAAAATATTCTGTAGATTTTCCTTTGCTAAATAATGATCGATCCGAAATATCTGCTCTTCCTTAAATAACAACCCAAGCATGGCATCAAGCTTTTGCGCTGTCTCTAAGTCTCTGCCAAACGGTTTTTCTACCAGTATCCGCGTCCATCCCTTGTTGCCTCCGCAAGGGACAGTAAGACCTGAATGCGCAAGATTTTGGAATATCGTACCATATGCATTTGGTGGCACCGCTAGATAAAAAAGTTTATTGGAGCAGACGCCAAGCTCCGCATCAAGAGAGACTAAAACTTCCGCAACATGCTCATACGCATACGCGTCCTCAAACACGCCCTGCACGTGTCGCACTCGTAGAGAAAATGCCGCCGCACCCCGTGGCATCTTATTTTTGTGCTTTCGCGCAATTGCTGTACGGGTAAACTCCTGTAAATCCACATCCCCAGCGTCTCTACGCGAGAACCCCACAACATAAAACCGCGCGGGCAATAATTTTTTTTGCCACAAATCAAAAAGCGCGGGCAATAATTTTTGCTCGCTCAAATCACCGAACACTCCAAAAATGACAAAAATTGTTGGCGCTTCGAGTACGGGATGTGCGCGAGAATTTGGCATTGCACAATCTAGGGACGTTCTATGGGCTGTTCACTCGTGGGGCTCACCATCGTATCAGAAGAAAGCTGTTCCGGTCCTTGATTTTGGTAGCGTTTGATAAAATCCGAAATACGCACCGTATCCAGCGGTTTACCTTCAAGATTAAACGTATCGAGCCGCCCCCATGTGGCAACGGCAATATCCGTGTCGTTGGCTGACCGCGGAGTAATAATCACCCGGGCGCGAAGCAATGCGCTCAAATCACCTACTATCTGCTCCTTGATACGGGGATGATAACTCACCCAAATCTCTCCATGTTCGAGATTATGCAACACGCGCTCATCAGGAAGCTCTTTGTCATATAGCCCCAAGAGTGCGGGCTCGGCATAATGTGGCCCCGAGGTTGGCGGATTGGAATTGTATGTGAGACGCGGCGAACCTTCGGCGATATGATCACGCCCCGTAATCGCATAGGTGATACTCGCATCGGCCTCCCGCTCCGGACCAAAACTCAAAAATAGTCGCCACAATCCAAAACCAATCCCCCCTACAACACCAAGAGTCGCCAGTGCGTAGCCAATACGCTTCAGGCCTCGTTTTCGGCTTTGCTGTAAATCTCTAGCAAGCTTCTCATCGCGTGCTTTTATATACGCATCTTTTTTTGTTTGCTCGTTTTTTTGTGTTTCTTCTGTCATGCATCTAGCCTACACCACCTACGCAAAATACAAAAGCCCTCAGGACTATTTCCCCGACCGCATAGATACCGCTACATACCTGTGCACACTTATTTTATTGCATACTCATGGTTGTAAAATATCTGCTGTCCGCCCATTCACCGATATAACGACTGACTGAACCGTAGGAAATTGTTTGAGCGTTTGCGTGATTTGAGACCGTATGGACGTCACCCGACATGATCCCGCCACTGCCCGATCCAGCGCCTCATCAAAATCAACCGTTGCAATGCCATTTTGTATCGCAAGTCGCTGGATACGTACACCGGCATTGATATTACTAAAATATCCTTGCTCGCGCTCCCCCGAATTCGGACCTTGCAGAAGCTCTTCCAAAGCGGCAGTAGCTACCGCCTTGGTGCGCACAATATCGCGTGGCACCGGATAGACGTTGGTACATGACCCAGAAGCATCCATCTTGCTATTGGGAAAAAACACCGAGACACGTGTCGTCTCTATGCTATCGGACTGCCAGGTTATCGGCACCATAACCTTACTCGTCTCCGATCCATCGCGTGCCGAATACTCAAATACCTCAAGACTTGCCTGTGGATGACTTTTGAGTTTAGCAAGACTCATAGGAGACACGGTAACTTCATGCTCAAAATATCCATACGTACCACTATCAGAAGCATGTGTACTTGCCGTCTCCTCTGAAAGTACTCCCACTCCATCGGCCGAGAGACGGATAGAAAACTGGTTTTCAAATACACGGGCAAAACCGACAACAGTAAATGTACCACTCACTACGTCACCCATGCGTGGCTGATACACGAGAATGTTGGGCACGGAAGACAATTTTTTTTCCGCAGAATTATTTTCGAAAAAACGCAATGACCGAGCAATATCCTCTGCGTGCTCTTTGTCCGTATAGACCACGAAAAATGAATACACCGTATTATTAATCCGTACCTCATGCGGATAACGTACTACCAATGCCGCCTCTTTGAGTGCACCTTCACGCGGCATAATAATTGCCGCCTCTTGTCCGTCAATCGTCTCATGTACAATCTCCGGCGTATCGCCATAGGGTTTGAGTTTGTGATACGCGATACTGCCTACCGCGCTCTCCAGTGTACCTTCATCTACCTGCAAAGCATCAATCGTAAAAAATCCTTCACGTCCCTCAAAATGCGTCGGGATACCATTAATACTGCCGTGACGAATGTTCGGCCCCCAGGAAGCTGGGTAGGTAAATACAACTTTAAAATCAGGATTGAGATAGTGCGCGAATGATCCACGTGGCATCTCCGTAATATATCGGGCACGCATCTTACCCTCCGTCACGATACCGCGCGTCTCAAGACGCACACCGGGCAAAAAATACCCAGGCGCCACTGACCGTCCTTGGCTATCTTGAAACACCGTATCATTGGATGCAAGAATCTCGACGAGATCTTGATCCCCATCTTTGCGCAGAGAAAATGATCCCGCATGCGCATTAAGTGCTACGAGCTCTCCTCGAAACGTCTCCAGAGCCATATCGCCATCAGGATCGATCGTGTTTTTTTTGGAAAAGAAAAATACTCCCAAAAACACTACGAGAAGCACCATACACAGCACAAAGAAGATTTTTTTCATATACGAGTATGTCTACTAAAAAAGAGGTACCGTGTGTTTTGGCAGTCAGACGATACACTACAAAAAAATTAATATGCTATTTTATTAAATACCTCTAGGATCAACTGCTCTCGCCCCGTCTCTGGAGACACGCGAGGCGTATAGCTAAGTATAGCGCAATTCTTGATTTCTGCTCCTTCCACCAACTCTAATATTTCACGCTCGGACATCCGTGCTAAAATTTTATGAAATGCGAGTAACACCGCCGCGTGCGAGACAATAAGCACGTTTTTGTCTGCCCAATCACGTACAATCGTTGCCAGAAAACTACCCACCCGGATCGCGATATCCGGGTACGACTCCCCTCCTGGAGGACGAAAATAATATCGTCCCTCAATCCCCCGTAAATTCGCCCATTCAGGATACTGCTCTTTGATCTCACGATCCGTGAGTGCAAAAAAAATGCCAAATTCCTTTTCTCGCAGACGCTCGTCTACAATAATCGGCGGCGTATCTGCATGCCATGCGGCTAGGATATGCTCGGCGGTCTCGTCAGCCCGCTTAAACGGACTCACAAATACTACATCAAATTTTTCATAGCGCTCATGCAAAAAATCTCCGGTGGCTCTCGCTTGCTGAATACCTTCTTTGGTGAGCACAATATCGGCATTGCGCGTGAGCTTGAGGCCATCAGAATGCCCATCACTCTCCCCAAGAGCGATAAGCCGGCGCTCCAGATTGTATTCTGATTCGCCATGGCGTATGAGTACAAGATTTTGCGGCCATTTTGCCATTCACCAATACTATGTTTCTAATGCAAATGCCGCCATCCGATAATTACAATAATCACACTCGGGACTCGGCTGGGGAATACACTCACCTACCAAACAATCACGGATGGCACCCAATGCGCCATCCACCCAACTTGCATCACCCATATACGGAATTACTTTGACCGTAAACTCGAGCTTCGCATCAAATGCTTCTTTGTCGGTATCCCCATTACAATAGACAAAGTATGCGGTATCTGAAACCTGAAACCCATTGTTGCGGAGTAGCCACTGATACACCTCGACTTGCCGTTTATAGCCGATTTGCCAGTCGGCATCCAGCGAAACTTCCCCACTTTTCGAGGTCGCTTTGTAATCCACCACCAAGAGCTCACCCTGGGGATTGACCCAAACATCATCAATACCACCCCGTACTAAAAGATTCGTCTCCCCATGTACATATTGCACACCCTGCTGGAGGGCGTTCCGCCACTCCTCCAATTTCTCATGCTGAAACGGTACCGCATCAATACCATACACCTTCATAAGTGGGTGCGGAGTTTGGCGTGCGCGATGGACATCAAATTCTTTTTTGAGCAGAGTATCCACCGCAGAGTTGAGACTAAACGGATACCCCGGTGGGCGCCCCACGCCCAGGCGCTGATCAAGATAAAAACAGCGCGGGCACTCCAAAAAAAGATCAATCTTTGACCTGCTAATGCGAAACGGCGACGTAGCAATAGGGTCAAACAGACCTCTGGTTTTTTGGGGGTTATAGTACTTACTCATACGATATGACTACTGTAATCAGTATGACGCAAAAACAAGCAACAAAAAAGCCCCGAAGGGCAAGCATCGCTCAAGGTGTTATCACTAGTACCTAGTGGCGGCTCTGCGGGTAGTGTCGCGAATGTAGCGGACAATTTCTCCGGCGCTCTTTGCGCTTACGCCCTCCCGCATACCCCGAATCGGGAAAGGCCTCACTGGCACCCTCGGGCACAAAGAGAAACGGCTGTCCATTAGTCTCCGGAGACACCACGCGGTAAAGAGCTCTCGCCATGCATACCTCCCCAAAGTAAATTTAATATCGTTTATACACGAGAATAATGAAAACTGCAATATCAACGCATACGATCAATACGCGCCGCCACGATAAAATCATTTTCCGAGAGCCCACCGATAGCATGCGTAGAAAGCTCGATGAGCACCTTGGTATAAAAAATATGGATATCCGGATGATGCCCCTCGGACTCTGCAACATCCGCAACCTTGTCGACAAATGCCATAGCGGATATGAAATCACTGAACTCAAATTGCTTTTGAATCTTTTTCCCATCTACAACTTGCCATGACCCCCCAAGCTCGCGGGCAAGCTCGGCGATTACCTTGGATTCGAGCGGTGACGTACCACCCTCACAGGGAACACATTTTTTATCCGCAAGATGCATGTGTACCAGTATACCAAAAAATACATCGGCCGAATATCGACCGATGTGGGCTAGGAGAAAGGGGTTAAAAACGATTCTGCTCAAGAAATGAGCCGCCGACCACGAATGCGGTCTGCATAAAATCGAACAACCCCAAAAGCGTCGTCTCAAATCCCGAAAATAATTTTGGGATAAGCGCGTGCATCATGACGATCGCAAGCCCAAGCCCTATGACTCGAAAAATCTTCATGTGAGGATTTTGAGTTGATAATGGAGGGGGGCCCGTCTTCGACGCCTCGACCACACGCGACGCTTTATATGATAAGCCTCCCCAGTATAAGGACCCGAGTCGGCCCGCATACTCGGGAGGCCTACCAATAACAATGTACTACTCGACTATACGAACGCACTCCGAAAGTAAAAAGTTATACCTCCCTTGGCAACCACCAAAAACCATGGTACCGTTTTGCTAGGCTATTTGTACAAGGGGGAAATATATGCACCATGCGGTTAGCGAACACCCATCTAATACGGGGCTGGATCGGCTTATTCAAAAAATCACCAACCCTGCCAACATCTGCCGCAACTGCGACTTGTTCATAACTTCTGATATGGCACACTGCTCTTCATGCGGGGAGCAAAACCTTCTTTTTGATCTCGATGCATTCTCTGAAGTATGGGGCATGACGCTCCAAGCCATGCTTGAAACTAATTGCGACGGGCAACACCAAGAGCAACGAGAGCAAGACCTTTCCTACTGCCCGCATTGCAGAGCACACCATAGAATCAGCACGACAAAAAAAATGAGACGCAGGTCTCATAAATAGACTCTGTCGTGTTTTTTATTTTTTGCCTATTCCTTCAGACGGCAAGCATTGGAGGCATGTACCGTTTGATTATACGCCTCCACCAACTGTTTCATTTCACTCACGAGTGCGTTGTACTCGCCTACCAGCTTATTATAGGCCACAACTTCAGTGTTATAGCGTTCATCGCGTGCACTTTTGAGCTTTTCAAGTTCAGCACGTTTTGCCGCAAGCTCCTGCTCAAGCGATACAAGCTTTTGCTTACCCATATCCACCCGCACCTGCAACGCCTCATCCGGCTCCGGACAGGCACTTGTAGGAAGGCCGAAAGTCTGCACCGCAAGCCAAACCTCCGTCCCCTCAAATATCCCTTTTTTAGCAGCCACACCAATCTCCTGATAACGCGCGTTCAGTATATTGGCGCGATGCCCCGGACTCTCCATCCAGGCCTGCACTACATCCGCATCATCAGTAAATCCACCAAGTGCCAAATTTTCTCCGATCATAATATAGGCATATCCCGCGTCTTCCGCGAGATCCCCCGCGCCCTTCCCTAATGGGGAGACATGCTCAAAATACTGGCGCAAAAACATATCATCTACTTTTTTAGCGGCGACAGCATCAAGTGCTATATTTTCCTGTAGCTCCGTAAAACCCGCAACACGGCGCTTTTTATTGGTCTCGCGAATAATACCCGTGCGGGTAAGCGTGGCGGCAGTCTCTGTGGGCGGACGGCGAAGCGGCGGCGGCGCGACTACTTCCTTCTTGAGGTCGTGCACAATGTCAGCCGTAAAATCAGAAACACGCGAAATATTTTCTTCAAACGAAAAAAAACTATGCCTCTGAAGGCTCACTAAAACCACACCGACTAGTACAAATACCAATAAGACCTTGAGAAATCTCATGTCCCGTATCCGAAGTAATCCGGATATTACCTGCTAGCGATGACGTAAAGAAACTTTCTTGCCTGCTTTTTTGCGGTGCTTGCGCTGTGCGACTTTTTTACTTTTGTTCATAGATACAAATGTTATATCGTATCGGCAGTATAACGCATACTGGGCATAAAAAGCAAAAAAAAATAAGCGCTGGAGCAGACGCTTATGCAAGTACTTACAAAAGAACTCCCCCCTATGAAGATTTCCGCAGAGGGGTAACCTTCTCTCTACCTTTTTCTTCCCCACCTATTCCTTTGGCAGGAGAGATCTCAAGGACCAGATCCTGGAACTGGAAATGCTCTGCGTTACGACGCGCACAAGCAGTACAAGCCATAGTAGCCGAGTGCCATGCCGGTCTTGCTCCTCTGCATAGATCATTTGCGTCTCGTAGCTCTATACGCGCAATAGTCAATAATTGGTTTTTTTGCTCCGCGGTCAAGACCGACCCCGGGACAGTAATAAGATCCGCCTTGCATTCGCTGCAAAATTTGCCATCCCGACGGCACATACACTTCTCGCTGAGACAAAATTTGTCTTCAAGCATCTCTTCCTCCTTCAAAAAATAGGAACGTCACTATGTACAGCTAGCATATTTTTTCACTTGTATCAATAGCATCTAGCGACCCTTGACACAGAACCATAAACGGCCTACCATTTTAATATACGTTCCCTAAAAAGGAGGCTCTTATGCCAGCTTTTGAATGGACATTCGGCGATTCCATCGCCATCTACTTCGTCCTCCTCATATTGCTTTTTATGGTTGCGCTATCCTACCTCGGCCTCGCGCTGGCCACAATAAGTTTCTGTACACTCTTTTTTTTCTGTACACTCGGCACCCTCTACGTTTTCCACGAGGAAACCCGCCACCACCTTACATAGACACCCACCACCGTTCTGGGCGTCTTTTTTTTGCCAAAACAAAACCTCCGGCATATACCGGAGGTTTTTCTATAGTCTATCGAGATGCAAGCTGTTGAGAGCTCGCCGTTTCCATTCCTGGGATCACATCTCTATCCCAGCAGGCTCGGCTCCATGTCCAAGGTCTCGTCCCCTGTTTCTCGTAGAGTACCAAGGCCATAGCCTCATTACCCTCTTCGGTCAGAAGATCGTGACCAAGTTTTTTGGCATCCTCACCCCAATACATAGTATTGATCTGGTATTTGCCAACATCGTTGGGATTGTGTTTGCCACGGACCACATTACCGTTTTCATCGAAATGTTTACCGCTTGATTCGCAAAAAGCGATCTTCTTTAACACGGAAGGAAGCTCTTTTTTCTTAGCTTCTGCTATCGGCAATGTAGGCAAAGCCGACAACCATTCATGGACCTCTCTTGCCTCAAGCTTTTGTACCTCTTGGTCGGTCGGAGCCGTCGTAGGGCCTGAAAAAGCAAGGGCAAATATTACAATTGTGCTGTAGATACTAATAAGCCTTTTGATCGCTAGTTTCTCTTCTCAAAGCCGTGAGTTCCTGCAGTATTCCTCGCCAGCTAGCGACATTACCCCCTATAAAATGACCATTTGGCCTTAATACGGAAGGGTTTTTCAGTTAATGCGTATAGTATTAGCCAGTAAAAAACAGCTTTTTATGCTGTGCCTTACACTATACATCTTTCCTGTAAAAAGTCAAGTAGTACTTGCGACCGCATTTCGACCCTTTTTGGAGAATCAATTTTGCCCCTGCATACTAGCGAACCGCCCAAAAATAAGCAAGATTGACAAAGTTGACCATCAGGGATGGTCAAAAACACCAAAAAATGTGTCAAGGAGACATAAAAAAGCCTGTGGACAAGCGCCTTGCCACAGACCAGAAGAAAATTAAAGCGGATGAGGCTTAAATGACTGGAGTAGACTGACCTAGAATAAAGGATTGGTAAATTTTAAGGAGTGAGAAGAGGAAGCTCAGAATCAAAGGTCCGATGAGAAATCCCATAGGCCCAAAGAAGCTAATACCCCCTAAAACCGAGAGGATGATAAACAGCGGATGGATATTGGTACCCCGCTCAATAAGCTTCGGACCCAAAAATTGGTCTATAAGACCCACGGCAGTCATCCCCCAGAGAAATAGACCAAGCCCCGGGCCAGTCTCTCCTATTACCAGAAGATAGAATATGGCGGGAGCAAGCACCAAAGACGTCCCAATACCCGGGATAAGCGCCGCCACGGCCGCTACCGCGCCCCACAATGCTGGATTGGGAACGCCAAAAAGGACAAAACCGGTGCTCGTGAGCACACCCTGGATCAAGGCTATGACCAAGGTTCCTTTGATTATGGAGTTGACCGCACGGCCCATGTGCTCAAAAATCTCGCGATCATACTCGTCCGGCAAAGGACTCAGCTTCACTATAGCTTCCTTAAACTTAATACCATCCTTTAAGAAGTAATAAAAAGCTATCAGCCCCACGAACAAATTTACAAATATCTTGAGTGTCCCCGAAAACAACGTGCCGATATTTCCCAATAATAGCTCCATAACTCGTCGAATCTGCGTATCGAGCGAAAATGAACTAGAGAATGCCGGAAAAAACTTGCTAATTTCCAGCCCCAAAAGACCCTTAAAGCCACCGGGATAATCTTGACTACTTGTTGCAAGATAGGTGTAGAGATCGGTAGCTTCTTGAGTAATCTGTATGCCAAAAAATATAAGTGGAATGAGCACAAGCGCCAAAACCACAAACACACACAAGGCGGCAGAGAAAGTCTCTCGCCCTCCCATCGCCCGCGCTAAACCATGATACAAGGGATGAAATACCGTCGCTAAAGCCGCCGCGGTAAGCACGCCCTGCATATATGGAAGGAACACCACTAACGCCAGAAAAAATACCAGCGTCAAAAGAAGTATAAAAAAATTGATTTGTAGATTCTTACTTGCCATAAGTTTATCTATACCTCATCATCTCGCCCAGCGACAATCTCCTTTGCCATCTGGACTACCAAACGCTTTTAAATATTGAGAATACACATCCACACGCTCACAGTCGCGCTTGGTCTCCTCTGCATAGCAGGACTGCGCATATTGCTCACTCGCCGTAAGCTCTGGAGCATTTTTTTCCACTCGGAACGTCGGACGGCAAGCATAAGAAAGCTCAAATGTATCCCCGGATCCCGGCCCGATCAAAACATATCCCAACACCGCAAGCGCTACCAAAACCACAAGCCAAATGATTTTGTAAGACTCCGACTCCATGGGTTTATTATACACGTCTCTTCGGGTACTTTTCTAGGTATAGCGACGTATGTGTACATATTACCCATAGCTCTTGACACAACTATACTAACATGCTACAAATATAGCGGTTTAGGGGGGTTATGGACATTCACAGTATACACTCCAGGAAGGAGACAAAGGAGACAAGCGAGATGAAGAAGTTATTTCTGCTGGTAGCGATTGTGTTATTCGGTGCTGTATTTAGCACCACTGCACGGGCACAGCTGTTGTTTCAAGGGCAAGTAGCCCAGGAGTTTGAGGAGAAACAGGTGTTCGCCAGATTTTACCAAGAGTCTGGCTCTGGCCGAAGTTGCAAACGAAACTATGTGGAGTTCTTCTACGCAGTGCAAAAAAATCTTGTCACGGCTGATCCGAGAGCGGATTACCGAACATCATTTTTATCGGCGTACGTCCAGGTCACTGATTGCCAGCAAGGGCAAACTCTGGTCGATGGGTTCTACGTGTTGGAAACCCCGACAAATTATTTTGTAGTAGACCCATCCGGCAGAAAACTCAGCGTCCAGATAAGGGACGCGCGAATGACCGGAGGAGAGACCTGTACACTCAAGGGGGTAGTTGAGTTCTTTGAAGAAGGCACCTATGAGTGGCTTCTCGTAAATCCCTTCCCTTACGGCGGATTCTGGAAGTTTGATCAGATGCTCTCTCCCACGACAAGCCTGGGGACCCTAACCTTGGCCTGTAGAGGGACAAGCTGGCATCTGCTAAAGAATGCGCTGGCTCTTTCTCATCACGAATACGATTCCTATATCCAGGTAATAGATTTTACCCAAACGGAGTAAGTATCAAGATCGCCCCCCCCTAAAACCACTAACGCCTATGCCCCACGCAGGCGTTTTTTCTTTTCTCTTGAAAAACCATTGACTTATAGCATACTTCATGGTATTTTTCGTCCGATAACATCTGCTCTTTAACTTCAAAAGAAGGAGGCGCCTCATGGGACCTTAGGATCTGTTTTATGCGTATGTCTAGAAATGATAGAAAAGGAGTTTCGTTATGAATCGCTGGATGTGGATCTTGCTCTTGCTAGTTGGATTTCCCTTGGCCACCAACGCCGCACCTCCCCCGCCGCAAGATGACGGGTGCAATGAAAATCCCTTTATTGTCGACACCGACGCCGACGTTGTACGGGTAGCCAACGGCTACCATTGTGGTAACAACAAGAATACAAAAGTTGTCATCAGAAAATCGGTGACGGCAACTGTACCCGACCTCGTCATCGAGGCAGGAGACATTGAGGTTACGGAAGCCACTATACAAAACATGCTCCCGGGGTCAACAATCCTCCTCCGTACCCACAAAGGAAATATTACCCTAAACGATGCCACCATCCTCGCCAACCAAAACGTCATACTCAAGTGCGAACACATGGGATGCGCCGCGCTCGGGATGAAAAAGAATCAGATTCTGGCGAAGTATGTACTTACCTGGGCCATGGGTTCCATTTGGTTTGAGGGTACGAACGTTACGGCAGGAGTCGACGCCATATTCCGTACTTGGCACGGCTTGCAGTTTTACAAGAGCAACTACAACACTATGCCCATGATTCTTGCTAAGAATATCATCATGCACACCGAAGGCGATGTCGCCCTGGGGGACTGGGTTTTTCTCAAAGCGAGCAATCGCATACACTTGGAAGGGACCAAATGGTCCGTCTGGGCGCAAAATAGTAACCTATCTGCTCGGGTCATTGAGATCTCGGGTGGTATGCATATTGATCTCGCCAATACCATAGCCCGATCTAAAGGTAGGTTCGCGGCATACGTTGGCGGCATGTGCGCCTCGGGGATGCATTGCATCAATGCTCCAGGCGCAGATATCTATGCCGGTGGCGTCATCGAGATGGGTACCCCAAAGGGCCAGGGCACGATAAACTTGTGCCGCGGAAAGTTCAAAGACGCACACCCGCGCGTCCCACGGATGAACGGAGCTGACAAGCTCCCCTATCCCGCTACGGTTGCATATCTGTCATCCCAGTGCGGTGGTAGCGGAGCACAAATAGACTAGCCAAACATTTTTTAACCTCTTTCTTTATATACCTTACACAGCCCTCTCCTTATGAGAGGGTTTTTATTTTGCCATTTTTGGTGGACAAATGATACAAATTGGTATCTAATGAACAGGTACCATTCAACAAATATCTATATGCAAAAAATATCTAAATTGCGTGCCCGAGAGATTCTTGATTCGCGTGGCAATCCGACCGTCGAGGTAGACCTCCTCTTGGAAAACGGCTCGTTTGGGAGAGCCTCGGTCCCCTCGGGAGCTTCTACTGGCACCCATGAAGCCGCCGAGCTCCGAGACGGCGGCGAGCGCTATGGTGGCGCAGGTGTCACGCTTGCAGTTCAAAACGTCAACGGTCCTATTGCCCTTACCCTTTCCGGCAAAGAGGTCAACCAGCGGACACTTGATGAGGCGCTCATCGCACTTGATGGCACCGAGAACAAATCTAAACTCGGC
This sequence comes from uncultured Candidatus Saccharibacteria bacterium, assembly GCA_964349275.1. Taxonomy (GTDB): domain Bacteria; phylum Patescibacteriota; class Minisyncoccia; order Ryanbacterales; family 2-02-FULL-48-12; genus 2-02-FULL-48-12. Next base: position 11,168 of record CAYGFT010000004.1, on the reverse strand, counting down.
GCAAACGCCATACTCGGTGTCTCTTTGGCATTCTCGCATGCCATGGCGCACAGCGAACAAAAAACGCTGTACCAATATTTTGCAGATACGGCGCACACTGCCAATCTCATTCGCTTGCCTGTGCCTATGATGAATATTCTCAATGGCGGCAAACACGCCGAACAATCCACTGACTTGCAAGAGTTTATGATCGTTCCCATCGGCGCGCCGTCATACAAAGAGGCTCTGCGTTATGGAGCAGAAATATTTCACACACTTAAAAAAATGCTCACTAGCTGGAAGCTCTCCACCTCTGTGGGAGATGAGGGCGGCTTTGCCCCATCCCTCCCTACCAATGAGGCGGCCTTGGAGGTCATTATGGAAGCGATCAAACGCGCCGGCTACAAAGCAGGTACCGATATTGCAATCGCCATTGACGCGGCCTCCAGTGAATTCCACAAAGACGGCACCTATCACCTTGCAACCGAGCAGAAAAAACTTACGAGTGAGGAACTGATCACGCTCTACGAAAAATGGGTGCATGCCTACCCCATCATTTCTATTGAAGACGGCCTTGCCGAAGACGACTGGGAGGGATATGAAAAGTTCACCGCGCGTTTGGGTAAAAAAATCCAGATCGTCGGGGATGATCTCTTTGTCACCAACGTCAAGCGCCTCAAGGAGGGCATCGAGCGTAAAGCCGGCAATGCTATTCTTATCAAGCTCAATCAAATCGGCACGGTATCAGAAACCATAGATGCAATCACCATGGCACGCGAGGCAAAGTTTGCCACCATCGTCTCACACCGATCCGGGGAAACTGAAGATACGACTATCGCAGACTTTGCGGTGGGACTCGGCACCGGACAAATAAAGACCGGGTCTTTGTGTCGCAGTGAACGCATCGCCAAATACAACCAGCTTCTCCGTATAGAAGAAGAGCTCGGCGGGCGCGCCGTATACCCCGGGAGTTCTGCATTTTCTCGTTCATGAACCAAACATCAAAACAACAAATAACCCTCATCGTACTTGATGGCTGGGGTATGCGAGACGTCCGAGAGCACAATGCCCTTGCCGAAGCCCGCACGCCATTTTTTGATTCACTTTGGGAACGGTATCCGCACACCGCACTGGACGCAAGTAGCCTTGCAGTCGGTCTCCCCCAAGGACAAATGGGCAACTCCGAGATAGGGCATATGACCATCGGCGCGGGTACCATCATTGATACCGATCTCGTGCGCATATCCAAAGCAATCCGTGAGGGCAAACTTCTAGAAAATCCTGCACTCGATACATTGTTCAAACACATCCAAACACACGACTCGACACTGCACCTTATGGGCCTCATGAGTCCGGGGGGCGTGCATAGTCATAGCGACCACCTCATAGGACTACTTGAAGCCGCCAAAGCAGTTGGTATACAAAAAGTAGCTATCCACGCATTTACCGATGGGAGAGACACGCCACCACAGAGTGCAGGCGCCTATCTCAAAGAATTAGAAGACACACTCGCCTCTATCGGCATCGGATATATCGCCACCGCATCGGGTAGATTTTATGCTATGGACCGCGACAACAACTGGGATCGCCTCTCTAAAGTAGAGGCGGCTCTCTTTACCTGCACGGGTACTATCTGCCAAGCAAAACGTCCCTCCGCGATGCTCACCGAGTTCTACCAAAATGGCGTACTCGATGAGCATCTCGAACCTTTGGTGTTTCTCGATGAGAGCGGCAAAAGCTATGCTATAGAACCCCATGATGGTGTATTGTTTTTTAATTTTCGTGCGGATCGCGCACGCATGCTTGCGCACAAAATCGCCGAGCGCGCCAAAAAAGACGACCTCTGTTTTGTAACCCTCACCAAATACGACGACACCTTGGAGGCACTCGTAGCATTCCCCCAGCAGGGCATAGAGACTACACTTGCGGCAGAGATAGCACAAGCCGGACTTCTGCAGGCGCATATCGCCGAGACGGAAAAATATGCGCATGCCACCTACTTTCTCAATGGCGGGCGCGAACAACCGCATGACGGCGAAGAACATGTGCTCATCGAATCACGTAAAGACATCAAGACCCATGACCAAGCTCCTCAAATGCGGGCGCGCGAGATTACGGATGCCGCGCTCGAGAAACTGGAGCAAGGCGTTGATTTTATATTTATCAACTACGCAAATGCTGATATGGTGGGACATACCGCCAACAAACCGGCAATCATTGAAGCCGCCGAGGAGATAGACACACAACTTGAACGCCTCATCCCGTACATCTTGGAGCATGGCGGCATCGTCTGCATTACTGCGGATCATGGCAATGCAGAAACCAACATCGATCCCGAAACCGGAGAACGACACACCGCACATACCGCAAATCTCGTCCCCCTAATCATCACCAAACCGGGGATTGCACTCAAAGATGGCGGCACGCTTGCCGACGTTGCGCCAACTATACTTCATTTGCTCACCATCAAAAAACCGGCCTCCATGACCGGACAAAATCTCATCGTCTAGGCGATACATACTATTTATATATTCGGGTAAGCCGCACGCACAATCGTCTCTACTTCACCAGCAGTACGTGCCTCCATGAGACGCACCCGCAATTCTTTTGCCCCCTCAAATCCTGCTACATATGCCTTGTAGTGTTTTTTCATCACATCAAAATTTTTCTTGCCATAAAACAGTTCCTCAAAAAGATACGTATGCTCGAGCATCACCCGAAAACGCTCCTCCAAAGACTTTGTAGCGGCATCTCCCGTCGGACTAAAAAACCATGGGTTACCAAAAATACCGCGACCAATCATCACGCCATCAGCCCCAGTCTCTGCTACCCGTTCTGCCGCTTCAGTAAGATTCGAGACATCGCCATTACCAAGTATCAATGGTCTCTGATCCTCCGGTAGAGCACGCGCCATTGCCACGGCACGCGCCACCACATCCCAATGCGCCGGTACCAGTGACATTTCTTTTTTGGTACGCGCATGAAGTGTAATAGCGGCAAGATCCATCTCAAAGAGATGCCCCAACCATTCTTCCAAAGCAATTGCATTAAATCCAATACGCGTTTTTACCGACACCGGCAAATCTCCCGCACCTGATTGCGTTGCTTGCACAATCTCTTTGGCAAGCGCCGGGTTTTGGATATGTGCGGCTCCTGCGCCTTGTTTGACAACATTGCGCTCGGGGCATCCCATATTAATATCAATACCGTCAAATCCGAGCTCACGTGCAAGACGCGCGCATGCATAAAAATTATCTGGGTTTGCGCCAAAAAATTGCGCTACAATCGGATGCTCCCCCTCTGTGTACCAAAGATCACGAAGTAAAATCTCGCGACCCGGAGAACAGAGGCCATCGCAAGAGACAAACTCCGTCCACATAATATCCGGCTTGCCGTATTTGGCAATAATCCGCCGAAAAGCGGCATCCGTGACATCGGCCATCGGTGCAAGAGCCCATATTGGTTTTTTGAGCGCCCCCCAAAATCCCCTTTGCATACGAAGATACTTAGCCTCTATACGGTAAGCCATTTTGGGAAAATGCGCAACAAAAACCCCACACGCTCATGTGGGGGGGGTTGAGTCTAAAAAATAGCTCAATGTCCCTCTGCCGCATCCGCTTCAGCCTTGGTTTTGTGCACCGTACCCGGCTGATGCTCCGGTGGAGCATACACCGTAATCAGCTTCATGTCTCCCAATCCCGTATTTAGAAAATTATGCTTAGTGCCTGCCGGTACAAACACCAGGTGACCAGCGGTTATGGATGTTTTCTCGTCATCCAAGATAGCCTCTCCAGTGCCTTCCACAAAAAGAAGTGTCTGATCCACCTCATGCACTTCCACACCAATCTCCCCGCCCACAGGAATACTCATCACCACCACCTGACTGTGCGATCCCGTAACAATCTCTTGCCGAAAAAATGTATTTTCGCGTACGATACGCATAATATCATCGTGAAATTTCATATATATGTATGTATGAGCTCTGATAAGAACGTCCCACTATTGTAGCAGATACAAACTACATCACCAACGAACCGGCAAAATATTCCCCTATACACAGGACTCATTGCAAACATAGTTCTCACGCGATACCATGTACTCATGGCTACTAAAAAATACAAACAAGATACTTGGCGCATTGCTTTGGTCTCTACTCTTGTTATCCTTTGTGTGATTATGGTCGGATTTCTCTCTGTAGAGATTACGAATCGTTACCAAAAAGCAGGCGCCCCTGTTGCCGCGCAAAAATATTACCAAGCGGCGAGCACGGCAAGTGTAGTGCCACTCCCTCCTCCACCACCTCAAGCGCCACCTCTACTCCCCACCGAATAGCACGTATCACCCCGAGTGGGGTGATTTTTTATAAAAAAGAAAGGGCCTCATAAGAGACCCGCTTGGTATTGCTATATTAATTCGCCTCTCCTGTACCGCCACATGCGGTACATAATTGTCCATTTTTATTTGCGTTGCCCCCGCAGACGCCACAGAGATAAATCTGTGTCCCTTTTTTGCTGTCCAGTCGCACCAGCTTTGGGCGCTCACCGGCCTTAGCCACAATACCATACCTCCCTTATGCGTAGTCTAAAAAGTTGTCCGCTATAATTTGTACAATCTTATACTCACAAAGTCAATGACAATTTTCCCCCATCCCCCTATAATAGAGGCAGATTGAAAGGAGGGCTATATATGCGTCGAGGTTTTATACTAACTGTTCTCTTACTGGTGGTAACACCGTTCCCCATATCTGCCCGCGACCTCTGTCATTTTATAGCACCACGCACAGAGCCCACAATGCGCGCGAGCTTTATTTGGCAGGATGGACACTGTAGCGTAGGAGTACGCGCCGATGGGCGTGGTATCGTAGTAGAAGCCTGCGATGAGAATTGGTTTCGGGGAGCACTTTTCGAGCGCGTCGATATCTTCCAAGACACAGATGGGAAAATTGTATATCAGCGAGATTGGATGGAGGTACTCCCCACGCGAAGCACTGCAGTACAATCTGGCACACAGGCCCTCCAATATGATGTCTTCTGGTCACTTTGCAAACCAGATCTCACCTCACATGTACCGGAAGAAGCACAAGAGTTATTTTTTGGCATGTATGCCGTCGGTGAGTTGCATATTCCGTAGTAACACCTGCGGAATTTTTGTTGACAAAAGTCATCCACCCGATTGCCAGCGGAGTATCGCATCAAACGGATAGATAAGCATAATGATATTAAGCGCAAGATTATCTCGGATATAATACCCCACAAATACCTCCATGATAATCGCAAGTGCTACCGTCACGCCTACCGGAAGTTTGCGGGCGAGCCAAAACCCAAGTAGCATCGCCAGAATATCCATGGTTGAGTTGAGTATCGAGTCGCCATAGTAATCAAGCGATATCGTCACCTCGCGATACCGATTGATAATTGTACTCGTGTTTTCCAATATCTCCCAAGCGGCCTCTGCAATAGTGGCAAGAATGAGCCACAGGCCAAACGTCCCCCGCGGGAAAAGTTTGCGTGCGATCCAGTAAAATATAAATCCATGAATGATGTGCGAAAAGGTATACCAGTCGGAAATATGCTGGGAGTTCTCGGAGCTGAACACCACACCATGCCAAAGTTTGATATATCCGCACTTACACCATGGCACACGTCCCAACCAAAGCTCGACAGATACTGCGAGTCCTACCACCCCGAACACCAATAGCGCATCACGCCAGCGCTCACTCAAAAAGCGCCGGAAGAAGAGTGACAGCAAAGACACCCCTACAAACCCAGCAACCAAAAGATAATCAGCGATCATGTAATATCAAGCAATAAAAATCTTATGCACGCGAGTGGCTAGCGATGCGATTGCCCTCGGTGCCCACACACACCGCCATATAGCCTACGCCCAGGGAGATTTGCCTGCGTGGTATGAGCGCCTTGCCGCCCATGCCTCCACCCGCGAGAGCTCGTTACTCAAATCACCTGAGTGCACAGTACAGTACACGAGTACCCCCTCTTCTGGAGGTTTGTACCACTCGTTTTTGACGAGTGGGCCCATGACACCCTTAGCATCCATTATAAATAACATACTCTTATCTTAGTATAAGACCTCGTCACCAAAAGAAAAACCGCCTAAAATAGTGGCGGCGAAAAGAAAAAAATGGATACACTTTCAAAAGAGCGTAAGAAGGCTAGGAGACAGATGATGGTGGGGTGTTTTTGGATGGTGGAGGCGACATCGCCTGCCCCTAGCCGAGAGGCCCCAGAAAGGAGGAGACCAAACTGGAGCACTACTACCAGTCTATCATGCCTCTCTTTACCCAGGCAAGTACCGCACATTCATGAGAATGGCAGAATCCTCTTTTTTGTCTTTACCTAATCAAAAAACGAGACGAGATAGGTATCTAGTACCCGCTGATCGAGATCATAAAAATGTTTACCCTCCTCATGAAGTTTACCGGCAAGACTCCGACTCACAAATCGCCAATGCCACGGCTCAAAGACATAGTAGCTGTTATTTTTGGGGTACGAGAGGACAAACCCATACTCATGCGCATGTGCTGATAACCATGCATATGCTGGTGTCCCCTCAAAAGAGGCAAACCCCGCGCCAAGCGCCTTGGTAGTAAAATCAACCGTAGTCCCCAGCTGGTGCTCCGAATACCCTTGATCTGCAGAAAACTTATTGGCACCCGTCCCATAGGTCACACTATAGGCCTGTTTGAGCTCAGCCTGCTCACCAAACGAGCGATAGGCTGATATGATTTGCAAATCTACCCCATCGCGCGCGGCATCGGCCAACAAGCGCTCTAGATATTGTCTGGTATCTGACTGTATGCGGAGTCCCCGCTCGGGTTTAAACACATATTGTGGATCAAGGAAGGCAAGCGTATCAGGTATATAATTCTCATTGAGAAAATATATCTTGGAATATTTAGCAATAAGCTCCGGATCGGTCTTTTGAAGTTTTTCCAGGACACCCACCATACTGCCGATATTTTGTACCTGAAGAGAGAGGTCATCCAACCGTTTTTTCTCCGCGTGATAGCTCAATTCAAATCCATCACGCTCGATTCGAGTATCACCAAGCTCGTTGTATACGCGCCCAAGCTCCCCGGTAGTAGAGGCGATATCTCCACGCGCGCTCGCAAGACTCTCTTCCAGAGATTTGATGGTACGTGTTTGCAAATATGTTTGATAACCCAAATAACCCGCCGCACTGGCAAGAAGGACTAGCAATACAGAGAATACCCATAAAATTTTTTGCGACCCGGGTTGCATAAAAAATATCAAAAAAAATATTACCAGCTCTTACCATCAAACGGTGTGACCGTGATACTCTCCATATCAACATCATCCAGACAGCGGACATTGATGCCCACCATCTCTTTACCGTCTTTGCCTGTACCGCGGGAAAACGACTGCACCCCGCAGATCGAACAAAAAAGATGATGGATGATTTTTTTGTTGAATTGATAGTCAGTTAGATTGTCTCCGCCCGATATGAGTCGAAACTGCTCACTTGGCACAAACGCGAGCAACAGTCCCTTTTTATCACAATGCGAACAATTACATGATATGACCTTGGCTAAATCCGTCTCCACCTCATAACGCACCACCCCGCAATGACACCCTCCCGTACATGTTTTCATGCCGTGTATTATAGCAGTACCGCAAGTAAGCAGGCAAAAGAAAAAAGCCGGTTTCTAGCCAGCTTTATACCAATGCCCCAAACATCCCTAGCACTGCCAACTCTCTAAATTCTCTCCCGCAGTCTCATAAGTTTATAAGACGCATTTGCAGGGAGACTTTTAGAAAAGCTGGCCTATTTACGACGGTTTTGAATCATTTTAGTTTCCTCAGTACTGAAGAAGCGCCTTCGTACACGAAGAGACTTTATATCAGTATCTCCGGAAATCTGGTGGTACTCGATGGCGGCCCCCTGTTCTAGGTTGAGGCCTGCTATCTCTTCAATAATAGACTGGCCAAGAGCTCCCTCCCTCACCTCAAGGAAATGTAGGACACCAACCATACGGTCAGGAAGTTGAAAGTCTTCGGAATCCAGTATTACCCCCAAACGATCCGGCCGGAAATCATCGGTCCCGAAGCCATTTAGCCACATACATGCGTAGAGCTGGCATGCCAGAGGCCGATCTCTATAAATGGCACAGCCGTTGCCAAGGATACAATGCTTGCACCAGTTAGCATCGTTTTTATCTACTTCCGGGACCTTAAATGGTTTACAGCAAGCATTACACTCGCCACACGTACGGCCGACATCGCGCTGTAGTAGCATTGGGAACCCTCCCCTTGGTTACGAAACACAATAATTACCAAGAAATAATAATTTATGTTCGCTTTCTTTTCTTGCGTATTCTTCGTATGTGATAATGAAAAATATGCTGAAAAAGATGCGTAAACCAGCGTTGCCCCTCTTTTTCTCCAAACCTACGCTTGAGATCAACTTGGAGTTTCATCAGCGAACAAAAGGTTCCATCGAACACCTCATCTTGCATCTTTCGATCTTTATTATACTCGATGGAGAACGTATGTCCGTCAATGACAAACCGAAGCCCTTTCTTGTACTCGGGATACTTGAGAAAAATCGATGCCTGCACACTGATACCTCCAATAGAAAAGATTATCCAACAAAATAGTAAAGTATAATGATAATTTTGTCAAGCAGGCATCGCTCCCCCAAGCAAGATTCAAACTTATATACCAGCAAAGATGCAACTCATAAAAAATTCTAGCCGATAACAGTATACGATTCATACGGTAATAAATTGCCGTATCCAACGGCTTCTTGTATAGAAAAGTCGCGTCAATATTATTCATCCGTAAATTACAACCAATCTTATGATAGAGCAAAAACCAAAAGACCAAGATATGAGAAATATAAATATTCCCGCTGTAGATGCTGAGAAACAAGCTAGTGAAGTGGCAAGAGAGGAGAGAGAAAAAGCTATGGAGCAAAAAGAAAAAAACAACCAAAGCTAGTTTTACTTAGCTTGTAGTTAACTTGCTCCCAAAAAAGAAGCAGTTGTTCTGCTTCTTTTTTGGCTTAAAAAAATTGCCTTACTTTATTTTGTAAGGCACTAGAAATATACCTTCACCTAGCGACATGCTCTAGGGATGCTCGCCATCACATGGACCCAATTCCTCTCGAGATAGTTGATCGGCAAATACAACCTCACCATTCTCACCGTAAAAAATTCTATCAACGCAACGTCTATGGAGATTGCCATTGCACTCAAGAACACGCTCGGTCCTTGATCCATCTTCATGCATCTCTAAAATTTCCTGCTCAACCGTTCGGTATCGTGCTAGCCCTTCTGTCTCCACACTCCTTATCTCCTCTAGTGGATTTTTTGGGAATCCTTCCGACATGGAGCCATTCTAACACAGACCCACCGGGGGTAGAAATCAAACCCGTAGGCTTGCCTACTTTCATCTTCCTGACTTCGTCAAATGAAAAACATCACGGGCGTCGCTTTCCAGATGCAAGCATCAAGCAAGCTTTCTCAATCCGGCGACTGCGAGCCTCTGATTCTTTGGCCGAGTCGATCCAGCTCACAAAGTCTCTGCGCTCATCCGGCGTGAGCCCCTTCCATTGAGCTTTTGCTTTTGGGCTAGCCCCAAGAGCTTTGTAAAGATTCATTGGCACGAGCGCATAACAGCAAGGGCGCCGCTTTCCTGACGTGAGCCTCGAAGGAAGACTCTCGACTCGGTGCCTACGAGTCTCTGGTTGTTTTGCTGACTCTATCCAACTCACAAAGTCTCTCCGTGCAATCGGCGTAAGGCCTCTCCAGAGCGCCATAACCGAGGGGGTGGCCGCAAGAGTTTTTTGAAGATCCGCCAGCATCTTGGGCTCTGATTCTTTTCCAGCCAGCCTGGGATTTGCTTTGTTCATAAATCTATTCTACCAAATTTTCCAATGCTGACGAGGTATTGCCCTTGTAGTTGTAGTAAAATATTGCTACGAATAAAGCGGGATCACAGACCACAGGAGGTATCATGGCAAAGAAACGTATTTGCGGAGCATGTACTGCTTGCTGTAAAACGCATGGGGTATCGGAAATACAAAAACTTCCTGGCTACCTCTGCGCTCATTGCACAATAGGTACGGGATGCAATATCTACAAAAGCCGCCCGCAGAGCTGTAAAGATTTCCAATGCGACTGGCTGAAAGGTTTCGGAGGGAAGGAACAGCGACCCGACAAGACAGGAGTAGTCCTTGACTTCGTGATAGGAGAAGTATTGGGAGAACTTTTTCAGATGTGGGAGGCTATCGAAGGAGCACTCGAACACAGATTTGCACAAATCATAACCCACAATATTCTCGACGCAGATATTTTTGTGGCTCACCTATACCTCTCCGAGAGAAGAGTTTTATTCATCCCCCACGGCAAAATACTACACGCAGATACCAGAAAACAACTTACGGAAGAAGGGGTTGAAATAGCCTCGTCTTTCTGTTTCTGAACCGCCCTTGGACCATTCCCAAAGCGGTTTTTTTGTGAAGAATAATCTCTACTTTAAAATACTTTCACTGCTCGCTTATATCAACGACTTGCGAACTCTTACAGAATATAACGTAGCACAAATTTCTAAATTAAATCGTGTATTAACTGGCGTCGCAGCACAAGACTGTTAGTTGTTGGGCCGTGGGTTGGATGCCATGTTTGGCACAGGATTTCTATACTCCGACTTCTACCTTAAACCCACCGTAAGCAAAACGCTTCATATCCATCGGCATTGGTTGATCTTTCCAAGTCTCATCATTCATGGACGGATCTTTCATTACTTTGGAATTAACCTCATCCCTATGCTTGCGCGATTTAAACACAATAAATGAAAACCACACGGTTTCTGCTTTTTTTGCCTTGATTACCGATGGAAAGTGCAGCTGTTTTATACCTGGCATGGCTCCTTTTGGAGTAAGATCATCGCCCACGCATTCCTTATAATCAAGCGCGCCGTGCTTCATCCAAAGCTTCTTACCCAACGTAGCCATTTTTTTATACTCAGCTGTCTTACCTTTGGGAACAACAAACAAAAAACCATCTACATATGCACCTTTCATATTTTTTTAGAATTAATTATTCTAAAATCATGATAACAAAAAACATTAGCCTTCGCTAATGTTTTTTGTTGGCTCGCCCTCCTTAAGGACTTTCGAACTTTAGACTGGGCTGAAGAATATAAATA
>CAYGFT010000003.1:3382-39902 GCA_964349275.1 uncultured Candidatus Saccharibacteria bacterium | reverse complement strand
GGCCAAATTCAGAGAGCGCTTTATGAATGAAATTTTCTGTACCCCACGGGTAATACGCACGGAAATCACATTTTCCGACTCGCCGGTTATTTCTGCAATCTCCCGCGGCATCAAATCATTAAAATAGCGCAAGGTTACCGCCTCCCGGTATTCATCCGGCAACTGCTCCAAATGCTGGGCAAGCTCGCGGATCTCGGCGGCATGTTGAGCCTTAACCTGGTCATCGCCTTTTGGATCAAATCCCGCCTCATGCAGTTCATCAAGTGATAGAGACTTCTTTTTGCGCACATAGTCAATGACCAAATTGTTGGCCACACGATAGATAAATGCCTTGAGATTTTCAACCTCCTTGCCGCCGGCCAGATACTGCCAGGTCTTGATAAATGCCTCCTGGGTAAGATCCCGTGCCTCCTCTCTATTGTAGAGGCGAAAGTAGCAATGCCGGAATATAGCATCGGAGAGCTCCTCGTAATAGGCGAGAAATTGTTCCTCCTGAGATTGGTTCATATAGTAGACGCGATAGGAGGGGTACTCTTACTACCTCTCCTGCCAGCCTCATAACGATATATGGTAACGCAAAAAATCTAATTTTTCAAACAAAGAGGTCAATAAAAAACGCCCCCGCGGGCATCCGTTACTTTCCGTGACACTTTTTGATATGTGATATGCAGGGGAACATGCTAGCCGTTTTCTTTGGCGCGGTATTCTTTTTTAATCCTCCAATATTCTGAATCAACTCCGGAACCCGGTCCTTTCTCTGCATTTTTGCGCATGAGTTCTGCAGGGTACTTTTTTGCCGCGTGATCCAATTTTTTGTTTATGATATCGGACGTGTCCAACCCAAGGAGAACCGACATTTCGATCGCATATATGAGCACATCTGCCAGTTCTTTTTTGATATCCTCAACTTTTTCTAAATCCTTTTTTACATCTTCCAACTCGCGATTCTCCCACTGAAATAATTCCAAAAGTTCTGCGCCTTCAATCATAATGGATTTTGCAATATCCGCAGGACGCAGATTATCCCAGCCCCTTTCTTCTAGGTGTCGTTTGATTCTTTTTTCTAAATCTTCCATACCCTGATTATAAAATTTATTTCTTTGCCATCAACATTTTATGTTCTTCGGTATTCAAAATTCCGCACTTTTTGTACTTCTTCCCCGATCCGCAAGGGCAGGGATCATTGCGGCCGATCTCTTCGCCTTTTTGAGCGGGTATTGATTGTACGTTTGAGCGCTGTGGAGACATATCACCAAACGAAGAGACTCCCGCGGGACGTGATTCTACAGTATGCATATGGGGGACGTGCGCGGAACTTACCGCGCCCATTTTAAACACATTGAGTGTTACCAGATTTGCCACCGCGGCATTAAAATCTTTAAATAATCGCAATGCCTCGTTTTTGTATTCGATCAAAGGATCGCGCTGACCATAGGCTCGTAGACGCACAGAGTTACGTGTATAGTCCATAGCCTCCAAGTGATCAATCCAGAGATAATCAATAGTTTGGAGGGTAAGATAGCGGATAGCATTGGTAAACTGTTCACTACCAAGCTCCCCGGGCTTTGTCTCATAAAGCTCTCGAGCACCCCGCACCGCGATATCTTCCATTTCTTGCATTTTTGCATCTTCGGATTTTTGAGAGTCACGGATCGCCAAAAACTCCTGATGAATATCCGGGACGACAATATTAGCGGCCTGAAGATTTTCTACGATCTCCTCGATATGCCACTCATCCGGACGCTTACCTTCGACGTGCACCGTTATGATATGGCGCACCTGGCCTGACAGCATCTCCCAAACTTTTTCTTTGAGATCCTTGGGATCAGCGCGTAGCATGTCTTTTCGCATACGATAGATCGCTTCACGTTGTTTGTTCATTACGTCGTCGTATTCGAGCACGTGTTTGCGGGCATCGAAATGGAATCCTTCGATTTTAAACTGTGCCGACTCGATAGATTTAGACACCATACGATTTTCGATCGGCTCATCCTCTGGTATGCCAAACGACCCCATGAGGCGTTTAATCTTATCTGATCCAAATACGCGCATCAGCTCATCCTCTAGCGAAACATAAAACTGCGACTCCCCCGGGTCCCCTTGGCGTCCAGCGCGACCGCGAAGCTGATCATCAATGCGACGCGCCTCATGCCGCTCGGTGCCCAGCACAAAAAGTCCTCCTGCGGCACGCACTTTTTCCGCCTCCTCGAGTGCCGGCGGGTTACCACCAAGCACAATATCTACGCCACGACCGGCCATGTTGGTCGCGATAGTCACACCACCATAATGCCCGGCTTGCGCGAGTGTACCAGCCTCGGCTTCGTGCTGTTTAGCGTTAAGAACCTGATGTGGTACACCCTCACGCTTGAGCATAGCGGAAAGCAGCTCATTTTTTTCGATAGAGATAGTGCCCACCAATATCGGCTGTCCCTTCTGGTGGCATTCTTTAACTTTTTTGATAACCGCCTTAAACTTGCCCACCTCGCTTTGATAAATATGATCCGAGTGATCCTGGCGTACGAGCGGCTTGTTGGTTGGTATCGTCGTAACTTCAAGATTGTAGACTTTGTTAAACTCTTCGGCCGAGGTCTGTGCGGTACCCGTCATACCGGCAAGCTTGTTATAGAGACGAAAATAGTTTTGAAATGTGATAGAAGCGAGCGTACGCGATTCACGCTGTACCACTACGCTCTCTTTGGCTTCCACCGCCTGATGCAAACCTTCGGACCAGCGTCTCCCCGGCATAAGACGGCCAGTGAACTCATCTACAATGATAATCTCTCCATCACGCACTACGTAGTCCTTGTCTTTATGAAATAGGGTTTGGGCTTTGAGTGCCTGCTCCAAGTGCCGCACATAACGAATACCTTTTTCGGTATAGATATCCTCTACACCCAAAAGCGACTCTACTTTTTCGATACCCTCCTCGGTAAGGGTAACCGCCCGCATCTTCTCGTCTACATTATAATCTGCAGACTCTTTGAGTTTGGGGACAAGCCCAGCAAATACTTTGTAGAGATCCGCCGACTCCTCATCGGGAGCGGAGATAATAAGCGGGGTACGCGACTCATCAATCAAAATGGAGTCTACTTCATCTACAATTGCAAAATAATGCCCCCGCTGGGACATTTGCTCCGGCGTATAGGCCATGTTGTCTCGCAGGTAATCAAAACCGTATTCGTTGTTGGTTCCATAAGTGATATCAGCCGCATACGCCTCGGTCCTGGTACAGGGCCGCAAAAACGCGTCCTCTACCTTGAAAGACCCAACAGTATCACGCGCCTGGTCCTCGCGCTCCTGGGCATGTTTAAACTCCGGATCATAGATAAATGAAGATTCATGATTGATACACCCTACCCGCAAACCAAGTGCATGATATACCTGCCCCATCCATACTGCATCTCTACGAGCGAGATAATCATTGACCGTAACTACATGAACACCCTTGCCCGTAAGAGCATTGAGATAGACCGGGAGTGTCGCCGTCAGGGTCTTGCCCTCACCAGTGCGCATCTCGGCGATCTGTCCTTTGTGGAGCACCATACCGCCCAAAAGCTGTACATCAAAATGACGCTGACCGAGGGTTCTCCGGGCAGACTCCCGACAAAGCGCAAACGCCTCGGGTAAAACAGCATCTAAATCCTCACCCCTCTCCAGGCGAATTTTGAGCTCCAGAGATTTTTCCCGCAAAGCCTCGTCCGACAGCCCAAATGCCTCTGCCTCAAGGTCATTGACCTTTTCTACCAGAGGATACAAACTCTTGAGAAAACGCTGGTTTCCATCGCCGAATAAAGAGGTAAAAATTGACATGTGGCTCTATGATAGGCGACATTTGACCAAAAATCAACCCAAAGAATATATGCAACAAGTGAGTTTATTTTTGCAAAAAACTGCGCTCTCTACGAGACACCCCGCTCTACATACTCTCATTGCGCACACGGGCAGACTTTTGCCGAGGACGCGCGGCCTTGGAAAACTTTGTGGCACGTTTGAGTTTGCGCGCCTGACGTTTTTCTACTGCCTCTTCCTTCCCCTTGAATCCCTTTATCTCCATGCCAAGTGATTCTTCAAGTAAATCAATTGCCTCCTGAATACTTTGACCCGACGCCTCACTACGCATACTTTTACCCCCAAGACGCAAGGTCGCATCTGCGCGCCAGACCTCACCCTTTTGGTGATGTTTTGTAGTTTTTGCCACCTCAATATTGAGCCGGATACTCTCGGGATCCATGCGCTTAGTGAGACGCTCTACCGTACGGATCAGCTTGTCATTGATATACTCCTCAACACTCGGCGTAAGACTAAACTGCGTTGCTTTTACGTTTAATTTCATATGATTTCATAACGCCGTTAGCTAATAATAGGTTACTCTTATTATACCGTAAAACGCCCCAAACATCCCCACCTACAAAGACAGTATTCGATGACCCCAAAAAAGAAACACCCCGCATCACGCGGGGCATTTCGAGAGAATCAAAGAAAGACTAGAGTCTCTTCTTTGCCTTCTTCGCCTTTGTCTTTTTCTTTGCTGCCATTGTAGTAAAAATTATTCGGTTCGCTCGACAAATACCGACCTATATTTGTCATGAAGAAACAATTTTGTTCTGCGCGTACATGAACCAAATCATGTCTCGCGTGTTTCTAAAATAATTATCTCACAATTCTCACGTAAAAAAATATTTCAAGCAACAAAACTGTGGATATCTCTGCGAAAAAAAATACGCAAGTGGTAGCGCGTATTTTTTGTCATTACTCTTTTTTTGTAGCACGCTCATACATGATCAAATCCGACATACTGAATCTCTTCTTCAAGCCGTACACCAAATGCCGTGTGCACACGCTCCTTAATAAGCGCTATGAGCATCACTACATCTTCTGTGGTAGCGCCACCTGTGTTGATGATAAAATTAGCATGCTTGTCAGAAATCATAGCGTGCCCCATTGTCTTACCTTTGAGGCCCACTGCGTCAATCAATGCCCCCGCGCCACGATCACCTCCGGGATTTTTAAAAATACAACCGGCACACTGTGCTCCAATAGCTTGTGCATCAGCACGTTTTTGCGCATATCCCCGGACCAGCTCCTGACTACGAGCCGGATCTTCTTTTTTAAGCGTGAGTGTCACTGAGGTGATAATCCAATCAGGGCGATATTTAAATACACTGGAGCGATACCCAAAACCGCATGTCGCATTATCCAGGGTAAATGTACGTACCCCCGCGCCACCCACTTCCACCACCTCGACTGATTGGATCACATCTTTCATCTCTCCTCCATAACAGCCGGCATTCCCCCGCACCGACCCACCCATAGTTCCGGGGACACCAATCGCCCACTCAAATCCGCCGAGACCACGTTTGATGGATTCCGAGACTGCGCGTGCCATCGCCACCCCAGCGCTCACAACCAAGTGTTCATCTTCACCCGTGATACCCTGCAAATCCATTTTCACCACAAGGCCGGAAAATCCTTTGTCAGAAATGAGCACATTTGATCCAGCACCCAAGACAAAAAATGGCAGAGTCAAAGAGTGTGCCCACTCCAAAGCCTCGCGAAGCTCTTCGTTGGATTTTACCTCGGTAAAAAATGTGGCGGGTCCACCGATTTTAAAATAGGTATATGGCGCGAGCGGTACGTTTTTTTTGATATCAATCATGTGTTCGAGTATAACAAAAAATCCGCCTGACAAGAAAGCGGGCAGATCCTTTGGTGAGCCGGAGGAGTAAACTCCCATCTATATCATTTGTGAGTACTGCCAACCGGCTCATCCTTATTGTAGCACGCCAGCCTCTGTTTTCTAGACCCTCCCTAAAATACAAAATCCGCCAAAGGCGGACGTTGTACTGATATAGATTTGGCCTGTTTACAAGAAACCTGCACTCACATGCTCACATGGTATCAGACTATAGTCTAAAAGTCAAGTGTACCACACCCTTACGGGTGTGGCTTGATCAAAGCCTTCATGGGAATACAAGCTTTGCTTGTCCCCCATCCTCTACTCCTTGCATTTCGATATAATGCTTTATCATGTCTTCGTTTAAACCAACAGTAGAGACAAAGTAGCCCGCCGACCAAATACCGTCGTCTCCCCAATAGACGTTTTTGAGAAAGGGAAATTTTTCTCGCATGGTACGGCCCGTATTGCTTTTCACCAGATTGATGACTTTGCTTACGGAAAAGCGGGGCGGGACGGAAACAAGAAAGTGTATGTGATCCTTATCAGTTTTCGCATTATAATGCGTATGTCGGGATAGTATTTCGAGATCTCCTGTAGTTTTATGATGCAATACGAACCTACTCCTTCGTTGAATATTTTACGACGGTATTTGGTCGTCATCACTATATGATATTCTATGCCGTATACACAGTGTCCCTGTTTTCGGTACTCCATTCTTCCAGCATAGCAGAGGATAGGGGATCCTATCCTTCCCCAACCTTATGGCTGGGGCTTGCCGAAGGTAGAGTCAAAACACTTTCTAGGATCGTTCAATCTCGCATGGGGAGCATCCTATTACCTTCGTATGGCACGTCTCGCACATAACTTGAATACATAGTTTACTCGATCCACTCCAGAGTTGGCACTGCGCTAGCCTTTTTTATTCTTTTAGTTTTCAGACAAAAAGAAAAGCCCAAACGTCTAAACGTGAGGGCTTACTAAGATGTTCGGCAGAATTTTACTTAGCGGTGTTTCCATTTTTCTTTCAAAGCAAGAAAGACAACATACAAACACCACACACTAAGTGGCACCACCACCCAGTCGATATCATTCATACAATGACCTCCTATAGCCCCCGTATTTTTTTAAAAAAGTTACGAATTCGAGCTACCCTCTCCCAGCTCACAAAGAGGATGCCGGAGCCACCTTCGATACCAAGTTGTGTAGGACCTAACACCACATAAATGAATTCATATACCCATCCCAACGCAAGAAGAAATAGAGCTCCTTGGATTGAAATAATGTCACCTATCCGATAAGACCAGTATTTATAACCAGCAAATCCAATAAATGCCATTATAGGTTGCACTAATCGAATAACCAGCATTTCGCGTTTGTCCCCACTTTCCGGATACTCATTAAGGGCTGTATGAGCCCACAGACTCCCGAAACAGAGAATTAGCACAATGTAGTACAGAAAAAATATATCAGCACGCATTACTTCAATCGCTGCTCCAAAGTAGCAAACGGCAATGAAGAAACTAATGAAGAATCTTCGAAAGCGTCTGAATGGATTCCTGGATATCAATAACCGAGCTTGTATATAATCTGTCATAAGAAAGTAGAGCACACCTGCCACAAGAAAAAGCCTCGTTATCTTTTCTTCTCTCGTAAGAAAAGGAACGTCCAAAGTTTTTGAAAGCTGTGGATCACTTGTAGCAAGAATGACTTTCTCATAGGCTTGCTGCACCAAAAAAGCAAACACCGCTGCATACAGGAAATCAAGAAAAGTATTCAGAAATCCAGTTACTTTTTCTTCCGGCGTTTCAGCCACAATACACCCCCATAGATTTTAATTTTGCAAAGAACTACTTCATAGAAACATACAAGGTAAGAAAAGTCAATATGACCCGGTAATGTGCAAGCACATATGGCAAAAACAATTAAAGAAGAACGGTTACGATGGATCCTCCCTCTCATGAAGAAAGAGATAAAGCTGGTCGATGTTGTAAAGGTATGTCCATACGATAAACGAAGCTTGGAACGGTGGTTGGCAACGTACAAACAACATGGTGAAGCGGGGCTAGAGCCAGAATCAACAGCTCGAAAGACTCAACAGAATGAAACGCCTATCCGTATCAAAGAACATATCATCGAACTTCGGAAACAAACCAAGAAATGCGCCTTAAAATTACATTGGCAGATGAAAAAAGAAGGTTTAATTATTCCACCAAGAACAATCGGAGGGATTTTGAGGCGAGAGGGACTCGTACGAAAATACCGAGTCAAGCGCATTAAATACAAATACATCAAAGCGATTATGAAAGCTGGTGAATGTGTTGAGATTGATGTGAAGTATGTGCCTGGAACGGCTGCAGGGCAACAATATTTTCAATACACTGCCGTTGATCGTGCTTCCCGCTGGAGGCATCTCGAAATCTACGATGAACAGGTTAATCACCATAGCGTCCTGTTTCTCGAAGAGGGTATGCGGAGAGCACCGTTTATCGTTCTTTCCATAAAAACAGACAATCATGCGACGTTTACCAACTATTACACCGGAACAAACAAAAGAAGCGACCTCTTGGTGAAGTCGCTTCATGCGTTAGATGCGCGGTGTCGAGAGTGGGGAATCAAACATTATCTGATTGACCCGGGTAAGCCTGCACAGAATGGCACGGTGGAACGGAGTCATCGGGAAGATCAGGAGAAGCTCTATGACCAAGTCGCGTTTACTTCCGAAGAAGATCTACGATACCGTATCAGACTGTGGAATATGTACTACAGTGACCTGGAACACTGTGGATTGGGTGGAAAAACGCCGAATGAGTTTCTGGGAGATTATCAACTAACCAATCCGCCATATGTGGCTGCTTAGGACAACACCTATCTATGCGAGACCTGCTTCTTTTTTCAATTTAGCAACCCCTTCAGTAAAGGGAGTACGTGGCACCCAACCAAGCAGTGTGGCTGCTTTTGTATTATCCGCAAGCGTCTCAAGCGCCTCGCCCAAACGCTTTGGAATATACGTATATGGACCGCCGATGAGCTCGGCAACCTCTACCACTGAGTAATTTTTACCGCATCCCAAATTGATCACCTCACCTTTACCCACGCTGTCGCTCTTCATTGCGAGCATGTTCCCCGCCACAATGTCGGCAACATACGTATAGTCACGTCTTTTCTCGGCGCCATCCGCCACTACCGTCATCGGTTGCTCTGCGAGACGTTGGTGTAAAAATATACCTATGACGGTTGCGTATGCCCCCGTAGCAACTTGACGCGGACCATAAACATTGAAGTATCGGAGTGAGACGGTTTCTAGCCCATAAAGCTCAGAAAAATTTCTGCAATAGAGCTCTCCCATGAATTTTTGAATCGCGTATGGATTTTGTGGATTCGGCAACATATCCTCACGATACGGTAATGATAATTGCGTACCGTAGACCGACGACGAAGCAGAATATACCACCCGCCGTACCCCCACATCACGGGCGGCAAGTAGCACATTCAGCGTACCGGTGGCATTCGCATCATGCGCCGGAAGCGGATTTTCAATCGACGGCTGAATACGGGCAAGTGCCGCAGTATGAAACACGCAAGCGACATCAGCGAACGCCGGTCGAATGCTTTCTAAATCAACGATATCGCATTGATAAAATTTTGCGCGGGGGTTGAGATGCTCTTTCTTCCCGGTAGAGAGATTATCAAGCACCCGCACCTCGTGCCCATCATGTACCAAAGCATCGACCAAATGCGACCCAATGAATCCAGCGCCCCCCCCGTAACCAATATCTTCATGATCTTTTTTTACTTATACGAGTATTTTTTTGAGCATGGGGCGTTTTTTTGCGACGAATTAAATCCGCATCATGCCTGCTCACCGCATCTATGGTAAGCCCCTGCGATTCGAGGAGAGCCTCGTTGTACTCCCATAGTGATTCTAAAAACTGAATGGCTTTAGTAAATACCGCACGTTCTGTAGCATCCCGCGGCATCTTTAAAAAAAGCGATCGCGCGGCTGCAATAAGAGCGCTCGTGTCTTTCGGAAAGCAATATCCCCCAAATCCTCGATAGGAGCCATGATCGACATCCAACCAGGAATCTCCAATACGCCGATCATGCGCAAGAATCTGGCGCACGTGATCATACAAAACCGGCGTGGGGGTACCCGAACGCTGAAGACTATTCTCGAGTGCCGTAGCAATATCAAAGAGAATATTGGCATAAGCGACTTTCAATGCTCCAAATACATTGCCTGCATATTTGCCAAGCTCCGCCTCCGTGGCATTTACCCGGACAAACGTATATGTCCCCAAGGTGCCCGGAGAAGAAAAAAACGCCTCCGGCAATACCCCAAGCACCGCGCTTGCATGCCCTGGTCGGGAAGCCGTATGGGCGACAATCTGGCGATCCGGGCGTAGCATATCTTCCCAGGATCTCGATTCGGTCAGAAACTCGGGATTAAACAAAAAATGATGCTGCGGATATTTTTGTTGATACCGCTCCGTAGTACCCGGGGGAATCGTAGATTTTAAAACGACTATTTTTTCTCCCCGGAGCATGCCAATCGCTGTATCCAATGCTGAGGTATCACACGCTCCTGATCGAGCGCGCGGAGTTGGCACTGCGACAAAGATAATTGCCGCTTGATTAATGTCGTCGGTCAGCCGCTTATCGGGATTTGCATCATAGACAAAAAGATCTTTACTGCGCGCATACCCTCGCACTTCTTCAAAATAGCGCTTGAGATTACCCCCCACCATCCCTGCGCCAATAATTCCTATAGGAATTTTTCCTGATACTGATTGAGCGTTCTTGTCTTTGGCACGCATAGATCATGTTGTGTTAGCTCGTATATGCATCTAACGCCAACGCGCACTTCATTGTTTTTTTCAAACAAAAAACCCTCTGTGCATTGAGGATTTTACTGCGCTCGGGACAGATCTATCTCTTTGTATTGAGCAGTTTTAGAAATTCCTGCACTTCGCCTTGGCGCCCCGGACTATTGTCGTACTTGAGCACCTCTCCTGCCGCGGCACGCGCTCGTTCTATTTCTCCTGCATAAAAACGTAACATTGCAAGCTGGGCGTAGCGCGTTGCCACCTCAACACGGTCATACCCCGCATTACCTATTGCTTGCCCAACGTAATGATCCTGAAACTCGGCCGCATCTTTGTAGCGCTGTTTTTTAAAATATGCGTCCCGGATAAGATCATGGGCAACGTCATGCTCTACCAACCAAGCAACCTCTGTCCTCTCTCGCGCCGTATCCCCCAGATCAATCGCATGTGCCATAGCATTGATATGTAACATCAGCATATCTGGCGCAAAGGCAAGACCCTCCCGAAGCGCCTCCCAGAGACCCGCGATGTTTCCTTGCACTTTTCTAGCCTGAGCAATTTCCAAATAAATCTGCAAACGTTGCGGAGACATACGTTTGGCATTGAGATAATACACCTCGGCTTTTTGGGCATATGATGGATCACCGTAACGAACCGCATAGAGATTCGCGAGTTGTCCCGCGTACATCGGCCATTTTACATTCTGGGGATCAGCGACAATATTCTCGTCCACACGGCGCATCGCGTAGAGAAACAGAGTATGCATAGATTCATCGGGGCGCTTACCGCCCTGTTTGATAAACTCAAACACATAATCCGCCGAGAAACGCCGCAAATTAGTATTACCATGCGTTCCATATGCGATCGCCTGATCAAAATAACTCATAGCCTTTTGGTCACTTCCTAGATTGCGCAACTCCTCCCAGCCAAGATGTCCTTTGGCGTTTGCAAGAAACGGATGCACATTGGCTCCGTAGAGCGTCGCTATCAGTACCGCTCCGCTCATAACACCAAGCCATACGGGGTAGCGTTTTCGCGTAGGCGCCTGTACTTTTTGACTTAGAGGAAGTAACTCCTCTGTAGCCACATACGCAAGAAAAAGATACAGAATAAGGAGCGAGGTGAGCACATCAAACGTAAACATATTTTGTACCAAGTATGCCGCAAAAAACATGGC
This sequence comes from uncultured Candidatus Saccharibacteria bacterium, assembly GCA_964349275.1. Taxonomy (GTDB): domain Bacteria; phylum Patescibacteriota; class Minisyncoccia; order Ryanbacterales; family 2-02-FULL-48-12; genus 2-02-FULL-48-12. The sequence goes on along the minus strand of CAYGFT010000003.1, from coordinate 28,225 downwards.
GACAACCGATGACGTCAAAAACTCTTCGGGACGCTGGCGGATAGTTCGTATAAGCATCCACCATGCGGTAAAAAATATTCCCAGATATGCCAAAAGCCCTAGGGTACCCGAGGTGCTTCCAATATCAAATACTACATTGTGCGCACGATCAAACCATGGCTCCTGCTCGTAGAGATGCCAATCATAGTACTTGTCGAAAAGCACATTGAAGTTCTCCGGCCCCCAACCAAGCATCGGTCGCTCCTGAAAGCCACGCCAAGCAACTTGCCAGGCGAGCAGACGGCCAGTCGCTGTACGCTGTCCGATATCAATACTCACTATACGCTGGAGTGCGGGGGGCGCTACACGACGCACAAAATCCGGGGTCAATAATACCAAACTGCCACATGCGATTGTGCCCACTAATACACCAAGTGCTATGCGGCGCAATAGCGTATACCGGACCTTGTCTTCTGCGCCGAGACCACGAGCAAACCACCATACCCAAGCACAGAAAAATACTACGCCACCTAGAAGACCAAGCACCGCACCACGCGAACCAGTAAGCACTAAAACCACCGCAATCAAAATTCCCAATATCCCATACACCAAAAGCGCACCATATGATCGCCGTTTTTGACTCCAGCTATCGACAAAAAGCCACGCAATGATACAAAGAGCCCCAAGCATATAGGTCGCTAAAAATGAGGCATTGCCAATAGTAGCTATAATACGCCCATCCGTTTGCGTTGCTTCAATCAAACCAGCGAGAGCTACCAACGAAGCGGACGCGGCTGATACCCGAAAGCACCAGATCCAATCGATCTTTTGGCGCATGACACTTGCAAGCATCGCCGCAAAAAGCAGAAGATGTAGCTGGGTAAATACCCCCGTCATACGCTCAAAATCAGACCACCAGCTTTTATATGCATTCACTCCAAAAGCCATACTCAAGAGCAGGAGAGACATCCAGGCAAGCACCGACCAGAGCACCCAGCTAGACCGCAAACGGTATTCCGGTCGAAGATAGAGCAATCCGACCCAAGAAACAACTGCGCACTCAACTAATATGCGAAAAACAACAACCTTCATAAACACATGCGGGAAAAACACCCCATACCAATAGACAAGTGGAATAAGAAAAAGAGTGACTCCCAAGAGCCAGCGTGTAATTTTTACAAAACGTGTACTCATACCCAGCGTGTATTACGCTACTACCGACATGCACATAAGCTATTGTATGCCGACCTCCTTGAGGAACTGATCCACCTGCGTCTTATACTCGGGGGCAACAGCAACCGCCTTTTGCGCATACAGAATAGCCTCTGATTTTTTACCGAGCTGTACTTCTGTTTCCGCAAGTGCCATATATATGATGGGATTTTCTCTCAAATCCTCTCGAAGATGCCCGCGTACCTTGAGCAAGAAACGCTCTCTCCCCTCCGGATTCTTACTCATCAGTGACCGGCGAGCAACATCCTCCATCGTCTCGCGATCCAACACAAGATCTGCGTTATCAACCTTCTTGGTAACCACCGCAAAATCATCAATTTGGCGCATCGCCATATCATAATTGCCAGCGATCGCGCTCACCATGATCGCGGTAAAAAACAGAGGATTAGGCTTATTGATTTCTTTAAGAATCCCATCGACACTTTCTGCGGCTTTTGCATAATCACCTGCCGCAAGATATGTTTCTGCAAGACCTATATAGGTGGAGGGATAATGCGGTGCGACCTCAATAGCATGCCGATACGTAGCGAGTGATTTATCGCGTGCCACCTCATCCCGCGTCGTCGCAAATCGAAGCTGATAAAGCTTTCCCAAAGTTATCAGATGCCGCAAGGAATCAGGAGTACCTTCGAGCTCCTCCTCCAGTTCACTAATACCACGTGCCAGGAGCGGGTAATATTGATCAAACGTCTGCTGATCTTGCGCGGGCACAGACTGAATAATGAGATCCACCAAACGCTCGCGAGCCTCGGTCCGCCCAAACGTCCCCTGCTTGAGCACCACATCATAGCGCGTAAGAAAATCAGACACGCTACCCTGACCGGTAGAGTTGAGACTCTCAATGATACCTGAGGCGACACTCATCGGCCGTGCGTTGAGTCCGACTGCAACAAGAATAGAACAGACCAGGGCTATTGGTACCACTGTAAGTCGACGTGGCTCCAGCGGCTTATATTTTGAAGGGACAAGATCCACTGAAGTGGACGACCCAATAGTATGAAGAAAGGCAAGTACCAGCGTCGTGAGTATATAGGTCACGATATTATCAAAGACAAACACGTTTTGCACGAGATAGGCGATAAAAAGCCCAAGGAGAGCCCCCAGCCCCAGAGAAGTAAACGTGTTGTTGCGAAACATGCGCCACAGGACAATGCCTGCCGCAATAAAAATAGAAAGGTAAAAGATAAATCCTACAGCACCCCCCGCAACCAACCACTCAAGAAGCATATTGTGCGCACGATCAAACCATGGTTCATTGCCATAGAGATTGGGATTGTAATATTTGGCGTACGGGATTATAAAGTTATCCGGACCCCAGCCAAAAAACGGCCGCTCCTTGAATGCCTGCGCCGCGATACCCCAGATAAGAAAACGAGACTGCACCGTGGACGAGGTGATATTAATATCCGTAAGACGGCGCAAAAGTGGCTGTGAGGTCACAAAATCCGAGCCATGCAGCTGAAATAACCCGAAAAGTCCCAGAGCGCCAACTACGATGACACCCGCCCCCAAAAGCCGGATATTGCGATTTTTGGACAACAAGACCACAAGGAATAACAGCACCCCTACCCCAGCGATAAGCCCAACAAAAGCGCCTCTAGTACCAGCCGCGGTAAAAACAAAAAACTCAAAGAGAAGCAGTGCGGCATACAGCATCTTGAGCCATATCTGATTGGTACGCGAAAACAAAAACCCCAGGAGAAACAAGTGCACCAAGAGATACGCCGCAAGATAAATGGGATTACCGAGAGTCGCAAATATACGCGCCGCGCCTGCAGTACCTGCGACTGAACCACCGGGAGAGATAGCGCCAAAACGCTCCAGCGTTCCGTATATCGAGATAATAAAACTGGCGGCGAGCGTAGTGTAGAATACAATACTCCACTCACGCTCGCTCCGAAACACCGAGGACGCCACCAAAAAGAGCGCGAGCAGATGCAGGATCGTGATCAAACCCTCCATACGCTCAAAGTTTGACCAAAAACTATGATAAGGATTAGCACCTACCATCGTAGAGATGGATAGAGCCGCGACAAAGCCCGCAAACGCCCAAAGAATAAGACCACTCCGTGGTCGGTAGCGCGCACTCGCCACTGCGAGCCCCACCCAAACACCGAACGTCAACTCAACTATAATTCGAAAAAAGAAATTTTTGCCGGTAATGTATGGAAAAAACATGGAGCTAGAAACAAAAAATGGTGTCAGAAACACCACGAGAAGCACTCCAATACGTGCGGCCCAGACTAACGCTGATTCTGCAGGTGACTTTTGCATTTCTGTACTATATCACGCCCCCCTCCCCCGTAGCTATAGTTCAATCCCGGGCCAAAGAGCTGGTCGAATGGCACCCCCCCAAAGATACCAGCCATAATTGACCACAATCACGCACAAAAGCACCGACCAAAAGACTATACGGTTTGTTTTGTAGAGACGCTCCAAATACACGCCAGCGAGAAATGCGGCAGGTATCGCCGCTATAAAATAAATGCGCGAGGAGGCAACATGCCATAGGAGAAACGACATCGAGGGAAGCGCGAGCAATTTTAGAAGAAAAAGCTCGCGGCTCGATCCCTCTCGCCAAAGCGTCCAGAGACCGACAAGTGCAAGCACCCAACCCACCAGAAATACTCCCAAAAAACTTTTGATCATAAAGGGCACTACTTTGAGCTCGTAGTGACTCACCCCACCCGCCGCGTACCAGCCGAGGTACGAGACATGATACACTGTCCAACAAAAAATCTGCCAACCACCGGCGATTACGAAAACTGGCAGAGCAAAAAATGCGAGCGAGCGCAGACGATCCTCCCACCAAAAACCGGGGGCAAAGCATGCCGCCAAAAAGAAGAACAAGGCAACCGCCGCGACATACTCTTTACACAAAAATCCTACCGCCATTGTAAGCCCCGCAAAAAATGCATCACGAAGCATACGTTCGTCTACAAATCTGACTACAAAATAATATCCCCAGACCGTAAAAAACCACCCCGAAATATCCGTCATATAGGAGACACCATAGGCAAGCATCGGATACGCACAGAGAAAAATGATGCTCCCCCAAAGAGCTTGATTGCTATTACCCCTGGACATACGCCGCAAAAGCGCGTAGATAGCAGGCACCATCAGGAGATACCACAAGGCATTCTCCAGAAGTAGTCCCCACTCCACGCCCCACCCCGTTCCCTGCCCAATAAGATACGCAAGCAATGGCCCGAAAGGCTTGAGTATACGCGCGGGATGCAGTACCCCACCCTCCAGTCCTCCCAAAAACTTGGCGGTTTCAAAATATGCCACAGAGTCCCCACTTATCACAAGGGGCTGTGCCGCCCAAATACCAAAAAGATTGGCGACTGCAAACACCACCAGTGCCGTAATTTGCCACTCTCGAGCCAAGAATCTTTGCATACTCAGAGTATAGCTTAGAAAAGACACTGGAGAATAGAGGAACCCTGCCCGATTGAACTTTTTGCGTGCCAAGCGTTATGATATGTGCATATGAAAAAACGCCGTATCTATAGTCTGGCGCTTCTTGCAGGGGATCTCGTCGCCCTTTACGCAGGACTCCTTGCGACCATACTGTTTAAATACCCACCCAAAGACTTCCCCTGGATCTGGGATATACATCTTGCCCCGTTTAGCATTATATTTGGTTTCTGGATACTCATCTTTTTTATCGCAGGACTCTACGAGCAGGAAGCCTGGGCTACCAACACCCTGATACGCGAGCGCCTGATTAAAAGCATGACAGCCGCTATCATCGTCGCTGTACTCCTCTTTTATCTCGTATCGGCATTTGGCATCACTCCCAAGACGAACCTTCTCATCCAGTCATTCCTCTCGTTCGCGCTTATTATGGGATGGCGGATGCTCTTTAGTAGCGTGCTCCGAAACGCTTCAAAAACAAACGTTCTGTTTCTCGGCGTATCACCCGAGGTTACTCTGTTTGCAGAGTTTCTCAACCAAAACCCACAACTCGGATATACTGCCCAAGCGCTCATGCCGACCGATGATGCCACAATCCCCCAGACCGCCATTGAAATAGTAAAACCCACCAGCGACCTCCGACCCCTCATCGAAGAGAAGAAAATTGCGCTCGTGGTAGCATCCCAAGACATCCGCTCACGCAAAGAATTTGTACGCATGCTTTACAACCTCCTCCCGACGGGAGTGACATTCGCTGACTTCCCCACATTTTACGAAAATCTCACCGGCAAAATCCCTACCTCGCTCATCTCCGAGGTTTGGTTTTTGGAAAATCTCGCCGGCGGCAAAAAACGCCTCTACGAGATCCTCAAGCGCGTCTCTGATATCGTGATCGCTATTGGATTTACCTGTGGTATTATCCTCATCCTGCCGTTTGTAGCACTCGGCATTCTCCTCTCTACGCCACGTGAAATCGCCGCCTACAAAAAATACCGGGCACGTTCTGGTGATGGTCTCCTATTTTTTCGCCAGCAACGCGTAGGGAGAGCGGGCAAGGCATTTTACTTTGCCAAGTTTCGCAGTCAGCGCCTGGGTGCAGAGCTGATGAGCGAGACTAAATCCACGGAAAACGACCAGCGCCAATATCCCTTTGGCCAGCTTCTACGCGCCTGCTACCTCGATGAGCTCCCCCAAGTCTGGAATGTCCTCAAAGGCGAGATGTCTTTTGTGGGGCCCCGCCCCGAGCGCCCCGAGTATGTCACACGACTCAAAGAGCAGATTCCATTCTACGAGATGCGGCTCTTGGTCCCGCCTGGCATTACCGGCTGGACACAAGTCTCCATGAAAAATGACGCATCCGTAGAAGACGCGCCGGAAAAAATGCAGTATGATCTCTACTACATCAAAAATCGGTCATTCGCACTCGACATGACGATACTCCTGAAAACATTTTTTGTGATGATCTCCCGAGGCGGGAGATAAACATCGGCAGATTCCAACGATTCAAGCTGATAAAGAGTGGTTGGCATCTGCCGCCCAAAACCATTCTCCAAAAGAAGGCGGACAGAACCCTTTTGTAGAGTATTGTATTGCTTCACAACAAGCAATGTACCGCAAAAACAGAGATAGTCAACCGCAAAAGAAAACCGCCAACATGGCAATAATGCAATTTTTGCGTAATACTTCGGACTTATCGGTAGCCTCACTCGATCGTCTCAAGAAACTCTCTGACCTCATGCCGTATTCTGTGGTCAGCATTTATGGCGCGAGCGGCACTAGCACGCGCTTCTTCTTTCTTCCCGAGCTCGGCTTGTGTTTGGGCTAATGCAAAGAATACAACGGCATTGTTGTTCGATGGACCCATTGCCTCGCGCAATGTTATCAAAAATTGCTCTCGCGCTTCTGGATCACCTCTCCCCAATGCTCGACGTGCCGCCTCTTCGGCGTCCTCCGGCGACATGTATACCCCTCCCTCATATATTGGTAACACGTCGGCATACGCCAGGTATTTGTGGATAAGACCAACAGAGCCTTCAAAATCCGCAGCGGTAACATGCGTAAGTAATGCCGGACCAAAAAGTGGGTTGGGAACGACAATGTGCCTATATATACTATCAATGGCTTCAACGGCCTTACCAGGCTCGCCCGCAGAGAGATATGTCTCCGCAAGTCCTATCGAACTTTGTGGAAAACGCGGTGCCATTTCTAGTGCTTTGGCATAAGCTCCGAGAGCGGCACTTTTATGGTTCTCGTCCTTTGTATGTAGAAACTGGACTTGCCGGAGCTTTCCAAGCGCAACGAGAGAACGCACCGATTGAGGATGCGCATGCACTTCAATCTCCATCTCTTCAATGCTCTTCGAAATCAAGCGTATTTTGTCTTCCGCAGAAACCTCCGTTTGGTCGCTCTCCAACAGACCGACAGCATACAGTGCAAACTGCTCTCGTAACTCGGTAAGACCAAAACCGCCCTGCGCACGCACAGCATCATATCTCTGTACGAAATCACCGGCAGGATCGCGCGCGACTAAATAAAAAACATCATTGATGCCAGACGCGAGCGCCATGGGCCGCGCATTGAGGATGTATGCCAATAGTAATCCCACCGCAACACATGTGGGAGCCAGATATAAGCGCCATTCTTTATATTGCCCTGCGGGATACGTCTGTTTTTCGCCCGCCCCAGCAAAAGGGACGACATGTAAAAATGCTACCAAAAGCGTCGCAAGTATGTACACGGCAATCGTGTCAAAAGCGAAAAAATCCTGCACAAGATACGCAACACCAAGACCTGCCAATACCGCCGTTGCTCCAATGTTTAATACTCCACTTTTCTTCAGACGCCAGAGTGTGACCCCAAGAGTAGCGAAAAACGCGATATACGCAGAAAAGGCAAGTACACCTCCCGCCACCAGCCACTCGAGAAACATATTATGTACGCGATCGGACCATTCCTCATTACCGAAGTAGTGTGGGTTATGATAGATCGTATACGGTATGATGAAATTACCAGGTCCCCATCCAGATAGGGGCCGCGCTCTGAAACTATCCCACGCCATACCCCAAACCATAATCCGGGCTCGTAAGGTTGACGAGGTGGTAAGTACGGGTGATGACGGAGTGAAGTCAAAATCCGTAAGACGCGAAAGAAGCGGGCGGGACTGGATAAATTGCGTATCGCGGATCGCAAAAGCCCCGAGAGCCAGAAATAAGATGATGCCGACCCCCGCCAAACCGATGCGTCGTACATATGTGCTCTGGGAAAAAAATACTACAAGGCCTGCTGTTACGACAGTACCCGCTACAAATCCCAACAGAGCACCGCGCGTACCGCTTTCAATCAAAATATACAGTTCAAACAAAAAGATGCCAGCATACGCCACTCGTAGCATTTGAGATTGCACTTGCGTGAAAAGATATCCTGCGATAAAGAGATGAACCAAAAGATACGCGGCAAGAAATGTAGAATTTCCTAGTGTAGAAAAGATGCGCCCTACACCCACAGATCCGGCAACAGACCCACCCAGAGTAACTGCGCCCATACTCTCGAGAAGACCTATGAATGAGACAATAAGGCTTACACCCAATGAAATTGTAAAAAGCCGCGCCCATTCTTGTTTGCGCGTAAACACCGATGAAGCGACGAGAAAAAGCGCAAAAAGATGCAAATGTGTTACCAACCCCTCCATGCGCTCAAAGTTTGACCAAAGGCTACGGTAAGGGTCTGCGCCAAAAATCGTCGCCAGTGTAAGTACGCCGACAAACACTGAAAACGTATAAAGTATTGGCCCCTTTCTTGGGCGGTACGAAGGTTTTAAAACAGCCAGCCCCAGCCAAGCGCCAAATATGATTTCAACAACGATTCGAAAAAAGAAATTTTTCCCTGTCGTATACGGAAAAAACAAACCCCCCGTAAAGATAAGAGGCGTAAACAAGAGAACCCAAACGCCGAGGCGTACCAGCCACACCAGAATTTGCTCTATATTATATACCTTTTGCATACTATTCCCATATTTACAAAATCTTGGAAGTCACTACTTCTACTGTAGCCCATCCTCATCATATCCCATCAAGGTCGAGCAACCATTGCATGGTAGATAGAAGGCCAAACGGCGGACATGTTTGGAAAATCACTCAGCCAGGAACGGAGTAGAAAATATTCCGTGCGCGGATGAGAATCCGTTACAGGACGGAACTCTCCCACCGCTGACAAAAATGAATTATCTGTGACAATGTGCCGTAAGACATCATCTCCGGAGATCGTTGCTCGCGCCTCCGCAAGATCCGCTACCACGTGCGGGTAAATAAAGACATCGCGGACACGTTTCTCGTCCACCACAATCGGATCAAAAGACCCTATCAAAAATACTCCTTCCACATTACCGGGATTCACAAACACCCGTACATGCGGGAATGTGTCGGTAAAACTTCGCGCCGCCATGCCTATATCATCCAACCGCGTCCCGCCAAACAACCACTGGCTTACAATAGCCCCCGGACGAAGTATGCGGGAGATATCCTGGTAAAACTCTTTGGAATAGAGTACTGTGGTCCCGGTAGCATTAAAAGGCGGTGGAGGGTCGATAACAACAATATCATATTTTTTATCCGTCAGAGCCGTATAGTTTCTGCCATCGTTAATGATCACTCTACCGTTCGGGTTTCGCAGAACATCCACAGCATCCTCGTAGAAAAAATGAAACATACGCGGTACTGTTGGTGATAGCTCAACCACATCGGTATACATACCATCCTGTAAACTCGACCGAAAAGTCGTCCCCACACCAAATCCAATAATGAGCATGTCCGTCGGATTGGGATGAATAGCATACGGCACATGCGCCATGAGCTTTGTCTCCATCACCTTCCCGGCCGTCTCAATGCCGTTTACAAATAGACCCGACTGACCGCTCTGTCTATCACGAAATGCAAAGACAGACGTGATATTGTCCTCTCGAAAATCAAATTCCGCCCCTGCGTACCTCAAGTGGTTTATCCGCGACTGGGTAACGTGTTCATAGAGAGAGTCTCCGTTGTACAGCAATTGGTAAGACAAAAACACTGACAACACACCGAGACCTGCAGTAAAGACTCTGCGGTAAAACCCGAAATACATAATCTCTCTGTCGTTCCAAAACAATATGGCCGCCAGACCCATATTGCCCAAAGAAAGCAGTAAGACGCTTTGACTGCTACCAATAAATGGTATCAACACGAAGCTGGCGCAAAAACCGCCCACTATGGCACCTATGGTGTTATAAAAATAAGCACGCCCCACCGCAAACCCCGCTTCCTTTCCGCCGCCTTTTAAAATAGAAACTGCTGCAGGAAATGCCACCCCCATACATACAGTTGCAGGCGCGATGACAAGAAGCGTTAGGAGATGGCGCGAAAGCGAAGGAAATGAATGCATCACAAATACGGAGATCATGGCGCATATGCCGATTCCAGCTTCACTCACCGCAAAGTAGAGCACACGTTGCCCCCAACGCTTCACTAGAATAAGATACAGCAAACTTCCAAGCGCAATCCCGGCGATATACAGAGCAAAGATGACAGCAACCGCATATGTGAATGTTCCCGTAAGTGGCGTGAGCATGCGTACCCACAATACCTGATAGGCTATGGCGATAAACCCAGAGATACCTAACGAACCAAGCACCAACATTTTGTAGGGGTACGCGATTTGGTTTACCGCACTATCGGGAGAAGCTGGTGGCACCAAAATACCTCCGCCCACAGAAAAAACAGGAGACCGAGCACGTAAAAATAGAGCCCCGAGTGCTGCGGACACGTTGAGGATGACACCGAAATACAAAGTGCCGTAGAGACCGAACATTTCAATCAATAAGAGTCCCGAGACCACCACGCCCACAACTCCGCCCGCGGTATTCACCGCATACAGCATACTCACCTGCTCTTCAAATTTGAACGTGTGGCGCGTTACAAAGCTTACCAAAACAGGAAGAGTGGCCCCCATCAGTATAGTAGGAACGAGGATTACCAACATGGTCAAAAGAAATTTCACTACGAGTAGCGAAAAGGTAACCTCGGATCCGTCACTTATGTGAGCATAGATCGGGACGATTGCGTTCAAAAGCAGGGGGGACAACAAAGCTGTCAGAGCCACACCAAATTCAAGAAAGGCGTACAACCGCAAAAGTACGGTGGGCATCTCCACCTTGTCCGCATATCTACCAAATAAAAAACTACCGATCGCAAGCCCGCCCAAAAACGCCGCAACTACCGCAACAACCGAATTGGTCGTGCCACCAAAAATAACGACCAGCAGGCGCGTCCAGACGATCTCGTAGATAAGCCCAGCCGCGCCTGAAATGAAAAAAATAAAGTATATGGGGAAGAGGAAAGCGTTCACAAAATAAGGTAAAACTACAACACAAAGCGTACCACAGAAAATTAACGCTGGTCAAATAAAATGTAGGTGTAGGTTTGCTGGTAGCCCTCTTGGGTAGTGGCAAGGGTGCTGGAAGCAGAGGCGAGACGATAGAGATCGTCATAGACATAGTCCATGGTCTTTTGGGTGTCGGGGGGTTAGTCAGCAGTTTCCCTTGTGATCCCTTCATCAAACCAAACTTCCTCTGCTCCATTTGTTCTGAAACGAAAACCGTAAGGTAACGCAAGAAACTTTACTAAGTCTGGACGTTTCTCAAAAAGGTGAAAAACATGTTCTGTTCGAAGAGTATCAGGGTCCCCAGTATATTTTCCTGTGGCCAACCACCATCCGCTCATGTGTTTAGGAGAAGGATAACGTACACCTTCCACTGAAGCCCCTTCAAAGACTCCATCAGAAACAACAACCAATTGATTATGTTTAGACACAAGAGGCACCACCCCATACTTCTGACAAAGTTCCCGTTGCCGACTTATGAAATTTTCCTCTTCAAATTCCATGAGTCGTTTTTATTTACTTTGTTTCAACCTTTGTGTACCTCGTCCCTCCGAGATGATCGGTATGAACGTATGCGATGGTGGTGGTGGATTTCATTCCTTCTCCATCATCGTTTTAAGCAGTTGTGATTCCAGAACACGTCTGGCATGGCGATCGTAGTCAAAAAGTGTCATATACTTTGCCCCCGCAAGCGTAATAGCTTATCAACGAAGAACAGTAGAATCGTACTACCAAGAGAGATGAGTAGCCCAGTAATAGGTATAAAATTACGCCCCACATCATTTATCGACGACGTCATATAGTATTGCTGTTCTGGCGTCTGCTCTTGCAGTGAAAACACCGAGTCATGATTAATATCAAACTGCGCAAGTTTGTAATCTAAGTACTTATCGTACAAGAGTGTTCCGGTATTTAGGAGAGCAAATAATACCAGGAAGTTCACAACATAGAGCACATACCGCTTAGTGAATAGCCTCGGAAAGGCAGAGCGTAATAACAATACGCTCACCCATACTACTGCCACCATAGTTGAGATTATATAATCAGTCCGGAAGACATAAAAAACTAATGCAAAAAGGAAAAGTAATAATACCAGAAAGATTATAGAGAGTTGATATTTCATCATTTTTGCTTTGGATAACTTATTACCCATGTATACGGAATAAAGGAATAAGGCTCTCCTCCTAGTACTTCATATTTTGGTCCAATGCCATCCCCACCAGTCTTTTTAAATGGATCCCAAAAACCATCTCGAACAAAGCCGGTAAAAGTTGTGACACCAAACTTCGTGCCGCGAGTGGTGTTATAGTCGACTGGTGTTTGACCGACAAAGAAATAGCTATCCTGCAAATTCACTCTATAATTTCCACTGTCCAAAAGGGTTTTGCCGGATATGATATTTTCCTGATGCATTTTTTGTTCTGGACTATTTTTTAATGCTGATTGAATATTAGACCCTAAGTTAACGCTCGCTCCGCCTCCGGTATAGTAGTGTGCAGTCGCACCTGCTGTTGAATTGACAGTTGATCCATCGCTACTATTAGTACGCGCATAGCTCACTCTTTCGCCTATCTGCAATGTTCTTGGATCTCTGCTAAAACCCGTGTCTTTCCAATTTCTGCCCGTCTCTTGTTGTAATCCTGATAACGTGTCGCCCTTTTCCGCAATAAAACTTCCATTTTCATTATTAATCCATAAACCCATTGGATCGATAAATCTTAAAGGATTATTCCGCGCATACGAATATGAATTAAATTGCTGTGGATCGGCGATAAACTGTGTTGGATTGTCTCGGCTTGCTGGATCCTGACTCGTAAACCGTCCCTCCCCCGGATTCTGATACCTCGCCCCAGCATAGTTAAGTCCCGTTGAGTTGTCGAGCTCATACCCCGTGAATTTCCTCCGTTCATTAAAATCCGTCTTCTGGGTATTGAATCTAGTAGCTCCAAATGGGTAGTAGTCTGATGTTTGGATGATCTCCTTGTGGTCATTAGTGATGGCGCTTGTGCCTCCGAGATGATCGGTATGAACGTATGCGATGGTGGTGGTAGCTCCACTGCCTCCAGTCGTATAGTAGACCTTGGCTTGTACGTGATCAAGCCAGAGATAGAGGGTGTCTGCGTTTACCCGAAGTCGGAAGTTCGTATTGGAGAATTCAGTGTCTGACCAAGAGCGTCCCCAGGTGTCGCTTGAACCGCCGAGGGTATAGACAGCATCTGATCCGGTAAGAGTGCCCGTGTCTTTGCCGGAGGAGGTGTAGGTAGTACCGCCGTTGTGGGAAAGTTCTACCCCGATTACGCCCGTTGCGATTTCTTGATCTTTAGCTTCAAGTTTTACCTCAATACCGTTAATGGTAGCACCTGATGGGATACCAAAGGTGAAGTTGTAGTAGTCTTGCTTGTGATTCAGAGTATCTTCAAAGGCGTAGTCATTATTGGAAGCATACGCACTGGAAGGAGTACTCCATTGGTTGTGATCTTCCCCGGTGGCAGAGGGACTCTTTAACCCTGTGTCTCCAGAGGAACCTCCCGATCCGCTGGTATTCTCCACCGTTGCAATCAGCTGGTTTCCTGCGTAGATGTGCTTGGTGGTGGTAGCTCCTTGGGTGGAGTAGAGTTTGTTGGGGAAGGTGGTGGTGGCTTGGGAGCCTTCTTTGAGATATACCCGGGAGCCAGTGTAGTCATATCCAAAGGAAGATAATGCTGATGCGGAAGATGTGGCACGAGTGAGCTGTCCTCGGTAGTCCCACCGGTAGTTCCATGTGCCATTACCCATGAGATTGCCGGATTTAGTGTATGTTTGGGTGACTCCGTTGATGGCAGTGGCGGCATGGGGGTTAGCGTAAAGGGAGCCGGTGTCTCCAGCGTAGGTGTAGGAGCCAAGGTCGGATTTGGAGGTGAGGTTGCCGAGGGAGGAGTAGGTGTGGATGATGTCCTGTGCGGTTGCATGGAGATACGCGTGCCACAGGGAATCCAGCGCGGTTTCGGCTGGTTTTTCAAGATTTTGTACACGTTCTAAAGTTTTGAACATCTTTGGAAGTTGCATACAGGTCTGGAAGGATCGGCTGGATATTTATTGGTGTGGCGGTAGTATTGGATTGTATGAGAAAACTTGTAAGACAAATTTTAATCCAATATCGGCTCGGGATATTCTTCAACGTAAAGGCGATTCTTTTCCGCAAACTCTATAGCGTTCTGACTCTGTCTAGGAACTCCTATATAAGTATAGTAGTCCCCGCCAAAATCAACAAAACTTCTATCTTTATTCTTGAACTTTGCCCAAAATTCATCGCGCAATATCAGGCGGAAAATTTCTCTCAGATCCTGCAAATTATAAATTTGATTCGCCTTAAGAACCTTGCCGCCGAATTCTATATTACGGAAATTCTGGATTTTGCCAATCTTAAGCTTTGTAATATTATTTTCCTCCAAAAAAGCAAAAAGCGTGTTGATATAAGCACTTTCTACATGTTCATACTCATCAATAGTGAAAATTTCACCGTTAAACTTTTTGCCAATGTCAGAAAATTCCGTCCACTCTTCTTTTGTATATGCGCCAGTTTCATCGCGAAACTTTGGATTATATTTAGTTATCCGATAAGTATACATAATCAATTTCCTATCGGATTAAGATTTCCGTCTAAAGTTCTCCGATTTCCGCCAAAACGATCCCACTGCTTCCATTCTCCACCTTTATGACCAGTCCTATCAGGAGAGATATACTCCCCAGTTTTTGGATTCCTGAATAGTGGCTTGCCTTTTGTATCAATACCAGCATTCCCCGGTTTTACTTTTTGTGTATATCCTAATTCACCAGCTTTATCCTTTGCTTCTTTACCGCTTAAACCGCCTGGTTTCGTTTCTGCTAAGTTAAAAGGCGAGCTTTGATATGGAGCAGTTTGAGTAATTGACCCTGGAAACGCATAAGGCGTAGAAGCCGCTGTGCCTGATCCGATATAAATATTTGAATCTGCTGGTCCAGAATATACCCCAACGAATGAGCCCCCAATTGAATGCATCCCTGATTGAACTGTACTCACACTCGACTGGATCACTTGCTCTGTAGCATGAGATGCTTGGGAGGCAAGTTGTTGGTATTGAGGACTAGTTATAATCGTAGATAGCAGTGAGAGCGTAGCTACGATTGCGGTCAATATTCCCACTGTCGTTGCCAATACTAACTCCTCCCCATTGGGATCAGTATACCGTAAGGGGTTGTTTCTTGCATACGCATAGACATTCATCTGTTGCGGGTCAGCGATAAAACGTTCGGGTGAATCCACAAACAGGGGGTCTTGACTCGTAAACCGTCCCTCCCCTGGATTCTGATACCGTGCCCCTGCATAGTTGAGTCCCGTTGAGTTGTCGAGCTCGTAGCCTGTGTATTTCCTCCGTTCATTAAAATCCGTCTTCTGGGTATTGAATCTTTGTGCCCCAAATGGGTAGTAATCCGTGGTTTGGATGATCTCCTTGTGGTCATTAGTGATGGCGCTTGTGCCTCCGAGATGATCGGTATGAACGTATGCGATGGTGGTGGTAGCTCCACTGCCTCCAGTCGTATAGTAGACCTTGGCTTGTACGTGATCAAGCCAGAGATAGAGGGTGTCTGCGTTTACCCGAAGTCGGAAGTTCGTATTGGAGAATTCAGTGTCTGACCAAGAGCGTCCCCAGGTGTCGCTTGAACCGCCGAGGGTATAGACAGCATCTGATCCGGTAAGAGTGCCCGTGTCTTTGCCGGAGGAGGTGTAGGTAGTACCGCCGTTGTGGGAAAGTTCTACCCCGATTACGCCCGTTGCGATTTCTTGATCTTTAGCTTCAAGTTTTACCTCAATACCGTTAATGGTAGCACCTGATGGGATACCAAAGGTGAAGTTGTAGTAGTCTTGCTTGTGATTCAGAGTATCTTCAAAGGCGTAGTCATTATTGGAAGCATACGCACTGGAAGGAGTACTCCATTGGTTGTGATCTTCCCCGGTGGCAGAGGGACTCTTTAACCCTGTGTCTCCAGAGGAACCTCCCGATCCGCTGGTATTCTCCACCGTTGCAATCAGCTGGTTTCCTGCGTAGATGTGCTTGGTGGTGGTAGCTCCTTGGGTGGAGTAGAGTTTGTTGGGGAAGGTGGTGGTGGCTTGGGAGCCTTCTTTGAGATATACCCGGGAGCCAGTGTAGTCATATCCAAAGGAAGATAATGCTGATGCGGAAGATGTGGCACGAGTGAGCTGTCCTCGGTAGTCCCACCGGTAGTTCCATGTGCCATTACCCATGAGATTGCCGGATTTAGTGTATGTTTGGGTGACTCCGTTGATGGCAGTGGCGGCATGGGGGTTAGCGTAAAGGGAGCCGGTGTCTCCAGCGTAGGTGTAGGAGCCAAGGTCGGATTTGGAGGTGAGGTTGCCGATACTGCTGTAGGTGTAGGTTTCCCTGAATCCTTCCTGGGTGGTGGTAGCTACCGTTGTGGTTGCGGAGGTTAAGCGGTAGAGATCGTCGTAGGTAAGGAGGAGCGTCTTATAGGTAGCGGTATCTGAAAGGTCCTGCATCTGGGAAATGTTCCCCACCTCGTCGTAGGTAAAGTACACATTTTGGATGCCACCGGCAGTGAGTGTTTGAGCGGGAGCAAGGGAGAAGGTGCTGGTGGCAAGGCTCCAAGCTCCGGTTCTGCGGCTGTCGTCGGAGAAGAGAATGCGCCAGTAGTAGGTGGTGCTTGAGGCTAGTGCGGAGCCGCCGTAAGAAAGCTCGGGGCTACGATTGCCTGCCGTAGTAGTAGCCATGGTGGATGTGCCGGAATCCCAGAAAGAGTCAGACCAATAGCCGAGAGAGGAGGTGGAGACCTGAATGCGATAATATGGTGCAAGATCGCCGGAATCCGGGTCATTGTAGATTGCAGAAAATTCCGGTTTGCCATCGGTGATGCTTATAGGATCGCTTTGGCCTTCGATCTGGAGAGAGGAGGGAGCAGTGGGAGCTTGGTTGACAACCGTATGCGTTACCACCAGCTTCGGATCGTTGGAAGTACCAGATTGTTCAGCCATGTACCATTCGACACGGGAATATACCCAGCTTGCCCATGCTGGCGCGGTGTTGTCTAAATCATCTGTGAAAGCCACGCCGAGCTTCGTAACCCCGGTCTTGCTGATATTTCCCACTCCCGTGGAATTAAGCGCAAAACTGTTATATGCTCCCGTGCTAATACTGCCTAGATCAATATCGGTAGCAGATTGCCGAGTCATTGTCCAATTGCCAATATCATAGTCGGAGTCGACAATATCTGTATTGGAAGCGGGAACAGGTCGCGCCGCGCTCACGCTCGCATCAAGCGTAGCATTGTCAACCTTGGAATTCGCCCACACGGAGTATGTGGCAGAATCAACAGAATTGGCATCCGGAATACTTGAGGTGTCAAAGAGGGTCATGATGCGCACGATCTGATACCATTGGTTGCTCGTGCCACTGGAGGAAAGCTCCTGTGTAGCATTAAACACATCATCCACATGGTATGTGCCTGAAGCTGAACGAATAGTAGAAAATGATTCGTCTACAGCGTGCCTGCGCGCCCAACCATCAACACTCGTACTCTCCGCATCAGGATTTGGGTAAAAGGTAGACTCGGTATCCGTATATACCGGGTAGGTGGTAGAAGCGTGGAAGAGTGATGCAGGAAGATGCTTGATAAGCGAATATTCATTTGGACCCTTGGTGACTACATCAGTAAGGATGGTGCGCCTCTGTGTACCACTATCCCACGCACGAAACTCACTAAATGCCATACCGCGCGATCCTCCCGCATCAAAAGACACGGTTCCTTCGTGCGTGGCCACGCTCACACTCCGTGAGGACTCGATCCTAAACTCATAATCAAGCTTGGTGGGCTCCCGGGTAATGCGCACCAGCTTTTCAAGGCGTGGAGCTCTTCCATGGTGCACGTAATAGATCAGGTCACCATCCTGATAGGCATTTTTGTATACTACGTAGCTCGCGTTTTCTACGACACCACGAGCCGTGAGGAGATCTCCCTGCTCAATGTGCCCGGGGACATCTGCCACATCTACCGCCGTAATATTGAGATCAAGCGGAGACTCCTCAATCTCTTTTTGTGCCGTAACGTCCCATTTGTTGTTGTTGTGGAAAATCGCGGTTCCGGTAGAACGAGGCGGAGCGATAACCGTAAATGGCGCTTTGTCCATGGTAAATCCATCCTTGGTTTTTTCAAACCGCGTGTCTATCTCCTGCCAGCCAGTATCTGACAAATAATGCATCCATTTCACATGAAATTCTGACTCCTGTTTGGTCGGGATGATTTCAGCAATAACATCAGAGGACGACGCCGTCTCATCTTTGGTGATGGTTGCCTCAAGCGGGATCGTAATACTATTCCAGCTTCGTGTCTCAAGCTCTTTTTGTAGCTCCCGTGAAAGATGTACGCGCTCGTATTTTTTATTTTCGCGAGCTGTTGAAATGCCTAACGCTGAAAGTAAGTTGGCATTTTTGCCAGTGATAACAAGCTTTTGTCTATCACCTGTAGAAGATCTTTGTTGTTGTTGATTTTTTGCAAGAGCAAGCGCCTCTGCGTCCACATCTACAGATGACTGCTCCTCAAGGGGGGCTATTTCACCCATCGGAGCATCCGCAATCACAGAGGACTCTTCCGAGGGAGCGGATTCAGAATGAGCGGCGGTGGAGGTCGCGGCACTATCTTCTGCCGGACTCTGAAAATCTGCAGGAGTTGAGGTAGCATTGTCGGCTGACGCTTCGCTAACCTCATCAAGTATTGGTGTCATTACTTCTGGTGTAGTGGTCGCGTTAGCATCCGTGGGAGCTTCAGATTGAGGCGTAGTCGCATCTTCCAAAGGTGTTGCAATAGCAGAGAGGGCAGACTCCGCAGTAACTTCCGGCTGAGTTTCTGGCAATGAGCTTGCCGGATCGAGGTCCAAGGTTTCCTCTGGTACTTCGATGAGAAATCCGGCATCTTCTTCGACTCCCGCTCCCCCCGCACCGGAGAAGGCTGTATGGAGATGTTTCAGGCGGTAGAGCTTTACCTTGTCGTACTCACGTACCGTTTCTGCGCCGTTGGCAAATCGCTGGTAGGTGATCTGCCCGGCAGGCGAATAATCAAGGTCGGTAAGCACGGATGTATATGACCCTGCGCCAGACTCTCTGCGGGATACCGACTCCAAAAGCCCCGCGGTGTTGTAGGCATAGGTCGCTTCGGCACTATCCGGATAAGTAATTTTGGTTTGATTCCCCTGCCGGTCATATTCGAACTGGGTCACGTAATGCGTAGCGTTGACGTTGTTGATTTCTTTGCTCCGAGCACCAAGTGGGTTATAGGCGTACGACAAACCAGCATCAGTAGTAGTAGCGGCGCAGAGCAACCCCTTGCCATAGGTGCAGGAGTCGTATGCATATGCGACTTCAGTGCCGGACATGCCGGTGAAGTCCTCGCGGATAATGCGATTGATACTATCGTAGACATACCCGACTACTTTACCTTCGGGATTGGTAGAAGTCGCGACATTGCCCGCATCATCATAGGTGTAGCTCCAGGAACCATAGGTCGCGTCCCCAGAGGCGTGCAGATCCTCTGCAGTCAGACGCCGTGCGAGACCATCGTAGGTGAGATTGCGGACATTGCCTGCGGCGTCAGTAATCTTTGTAAGATCGCGCAAATAGTCATATGCATACGTCGTGGTGTAGTGGGCAGAACTATTGTGCTCGTCTACCCGCGCCAGATTGCCGTAAGCGTCGCGCGACGAGCCTTTGGCGTGCCCTAGAGGATCGGTGGTGGTGGCACGCCAGTCATCGTACGAGTGATTGGTAGTACCGATGATATTGACGATCGAGGTGACACGCCCGAGCGGATCCTGCGTGTACGTGGTCAGCATGGCACTTGAGGTCGTGGCTGTAGTTTTTGAAGATCCCGTACTGAAGTATGGCAAAGATTCTTTTTCGAGAAGACCGCGGTTGTTGTACGACAAGTCACGTACTGCATAGGTACTCGTATCTTCAGCTTCTTTGCGCTCCTGTACTACGCGCCCTAGACCGTCGTAATAAGTGTAGGTATCAAATGAAGTAGAACCGTCGAGGTTCTCACGCTTTTGGACCGAGCGTGGAGCACTGTCGGTATACGTGTAGGTGGTTTTGATAATACTCGTGGAAGGCGTGGTGAGATCCGGCTGTTTTTGATCTTTAATGCGATCCAGCGCGTCGTACACTGTTTCAAACGTAAGGTTGTTGGGCGTGATGGTGCGCTTTGGCTTGCCGTTTGAATAGTCGTAGACATAGCCCGTCACATGGCTCAATGGATTGGTCGAGGTAGCGACATAGAGATTGAACGGATCATAGGTAAAGTTGGTCGCCTTGTCTCTAGGATCTTTTTCCTGGGTCATAAGACCGTAGGCGTTGTAGGCATGCTCAATATCGATATAGGTACCCGCGGTTTTCCAAAGCTCGCGCTTGGTCTCGTTGCCTTTGTCCACGGAGCCATTGGCAAGACCGTCATAATAATACTTGGTCTCTTTTACTTTGGCGGCGCTTTGATCTGTTACGGTCTCAACCGAAGGGCGGCCGATGATATAGGGAGTGGAACTTGCGGCATACGAAATAGCGGTGGTGAACTTGTCGGATCCGCTATCGCTAAACGATCCGTCGTCCGATCCGGTGACTCTCCCCCATTCTATTTTTTGGGTGATGTTGCCGGTTGAATCGCTGTAGGTGTACTCTTCGGCCTTGTCCGCGTGATCGGAGTCGCCATCATAGGAAAAATCCGTGGCTTTGAGAAGTTTGACAAAGTTACGGTGAGCACCGAGAGAGTACTCGTCCCATTTGTTTACGGTTTTTGCATAGAGGTTGCCAGAGGCATCGTATTTTTCAATTCGATACGGTTTGCCGATCTTGGAGGCGTGATCGCTATACTCGCCGTGCGCGGAGTCGGAATCATTACCTTGATGGAAAAATGTTTTGGTTATGTTGCCCGCGGCATCGGTCGCAGTGGTCGTGCCAAACCCGGCAAACCTGCGCTCAAACGGATAGCTATAGTAAGAATCCCCGCCCCGGTATTCGTAGGTCATAGTCGAGGTGGTAGCGGAAATCCCGTCGTACTCCTCGATTTTTTGAGCGGTGTATACGATATAGGGAAGATGCGGATTTAAAAGCTTGCCGGAGCTGGTGTATTGCTGGGCAGATTTGTAGGTAACAAGCGTGCGCCCGCCCTCGCTTCTTATAGCGCGCACCAACACGTCCGATCTTGTACTGCCATTGCGCAGGAATACCTCTCTGCCTCCTCCCACCACTCCATGCATGATATCAGCCAGTCCATCCCCATTGATGTCCGCCAGGCGCTTCCCCTCATCCAAACCGTTTTGACCAGTAAACCCGGTTGGCAATATGTAGCGGGTATCTTGCGTCCATCCCGTGCCGTTGCCATTGTTGATAAAAACCTCCTTTTTGTCCCATCTCCCTCTTGCAATATCCACAAATCCATCACCGTTTACATCGGCTAGACGCACACCCTCATCATTGCCGCCACTGATAAAATCAAAAGTGAAACTATAGTGCGTATCCTTGGACCATGTGCCATCCCCATTGTTTATGTAGACCTCACGCGTTGCCGATATCCCACGCAACACATCCACAAGCCCATCGCTATTTACGTCCGCCAGACGTACTCCTTGATCCACGGTCGGGCCGCCGGTGTCATCCACAAAAATAAGCGGGAAGGTATAACTTGAATCTTCATACCATCCAGTGCCGTTTCCTTTGTTGATAAAAACTCTTTTTGTGGCATTAATCCCTTGGATGAGATCAGGGAGCCCATCGCCATTTGCATCTGCAATCCGGAGCCCGGTATCCTTACCACCAGTAGCAGTAAAAACAAGCGGGAGAACAAAATTTGAATCGAGGGTCCAGCCGGTATTGTCGCCGTTGTTGATATAGACCTCCTTGGTCATGTTGTATCCATGTATCAGATCAACGAATCCATCACCATTTACATCAGCTGTTCGCAACCCTGAATCCAGGCCGCTACCGTTGGTAAAATCCCGCGGGATGCTGTAATTGGTATCCAGCACCCAGCCGGTACCATCTCCCTTATTGATACGCACTTCTCTGGTTGAGCCAACATCCGCACGAAGTATATCCGTAAGACCGTCACCATTGACATCATCGAAACGAACACCCTTGTCCACTCCATTTGAATCAGCAAGATCATACGGAAGATTATAGCTAGAGTTCATATCATCAGACCATGTTGTCGTCGCCGCCTGGTAATTAAAATCTGTGGCGGGAAGAGCGATGGTGGATCCGGCCTCGTCTTTGCCTGTTTCCGTGATGGTATCTAAAAGCGAACGGGTACCGTTGTCTCCAGTCGTATAAGCTAGATCGTATTTATGCACCCAGGAGCCGCCGATCTGGGCCTGGATTTGATTGATCCGATAGCGGGTAACCACGGCAAAACCAGACGCAGTAGAGGTAGCTATGTCAGTACGCGCCTCGCGGGAAAATACCACTGAAAACATACCAGATGAAGCTCCATTGCCCGTGTAAGTAATAGTATCGGGGTAAATCTGCCCCTTGTCTTTGTAATACGAGTACGAGATAAAATTGTGATTGGTATCCTCTACTTTTTCCAGCATCCACTTGTATACTTTTCCGGTGGCGTTGGGATTGTCTTGGCGCGCGGCGGCAGTACTGCCAAATGTATAGACAGTGCCGGATTTGTCGGTTACCGTCCAGCCGCTGGATGATGTAGCAAAATAATATTGCCGAAAGTCGCCGTTTTCTACTCTCGGAGCAAAATAATTGGCGGTGGATGAGGCAAGCTCGCCGTCTAAAGACGAATAAAAATACGAGCGGGTGTAGAGCTTCTCCACCCCATCGCGATTGATGCGCTCTACATAGGGTATGGGCACAGACCAGCCATATCCAAAGAAACTTCCTTCGGAAGTGTCATTGCTTGAATATGAAAGCTCCGCGCCCGGACGCAAACCGTTTCTCCCCGGCGGGATGGAAAGCGGATAGGAGTAAGAAAACGCACCCGTTGATTTTTCGTGCCCTACTTGGATACGTTCCGTACGCGAGATTATCTCATCCTCATGATACGGATCACCGCCGCTTACCGGCAAAGCGGCACGCGCATAAGGCGGAGCCGAAAGTGTTGCGAGATAAAATGCAAACAAAACAAACGCCCCTTCCAACCAAAAGTGGCGTCTAGTAATACCGCGAAACAAATATGTTCCCATTTGAGAGGCTACTTATGTTGTTGATATAGTTTCATGCTACTATACACACTTAATGAAAAAAAGGATGGATGTGTATTATTCATTCCACCTGCCAAAGATTAGGGGCGTCACCAAAGACATACACCACATTCTTTTGTCTGTTCATTGCGCCTTACCATCTCAAAAATCCTTGTAAAAAAACTCCCCTTACGAGGAGTTTTTTTACAGGCAATGAGAAAAGTGCCTTTATTGTCCGTTCTTTGCCTTGAGTTGGCTGTTGAGTGCATCCACCATTTGCTGGAGACTTAGCATCTGAGCCTGAAGTGCTGTTGCATCACTACTGCCACCTGAAGATGGCGTAGATTGCGATGCAGTAGTCTGTGAGCCGACTGATGTACCACCCGCAAGCTCATTTAATTTGGCCATAGTAGCAGGACCTACGCGACCTACCTGGCTAAGGCCATGCTTGGCCTGGAAGCGTCTGACTGCGGCTTTGGTAGCTGGACCAAAATACCCAGTTACTTTGGCTTCGGGATAGATCTGCGAGTCTGTAGCAAGAAACGCCTGCAATGCTATGACCGCATCACCCGAATCCCCCATTTGTAGCTCCTTGGTAAATTTACCCGAACCAGGAAGCGCCGTGGGAGTCGTGGGCTGGGTGCTCGACATAGAGCTCATGCCACCAAATACCTCCGTGAGCTTAGCACGAGTCTTGGGACCGACAAGACCATATCCCGTCTCTGATTCAGAGCTAACAACTCCATACTTCATTTGGAAGCGTTGGACAGCCTTTAGCGTAGCAGGGCCGAAGTATCCGGTAACCTTGCCCTCGGGATAGATATCAGGCATGGTCGCAAGTGCCGACTGGACCAGCTCCACGTCAGACCCATCCAAACCAGATTTCAAGGTTCTATTGATATTCGCAAGACCCGTAAAAGGAGAGGGCACTGATACCGGTTGAGGCGCAGGCGCCACGCTACTAACAGAAGGCATAGGTGCAGTGCTCGGCGTAGAAGTAGCGGTTGTGGTAGTTGTTGTAGTCGTGGTGGTCGTAGATGTCGAGGCGCTAGCAGTAGAATTAGAAGTAGCACCAGAAGAGCTAGAACTTGCAGGAGCAGGACCAGGAGACCCGCCGCCACCACCGCTATTACCAGAACATCCGAACCCCTCTATGCCGACACCAATAGTCGAGCCAGCAGAGGCGGGAAGAATAAGCTCGGAATACGTCCCTTCACAAGAAAACTTGACGGCACTCGTATTGAGCATAACTGCACGACTCGAGGAGCGCAACGTAACCCGCTGTGAGCCAGATAGGGTAAACTCAAATCCCCCACTCTGCACCGACATCGAGTCAAACGAGGATCCTGCAAGCAATGTCACTGAGGCATTGCCACTCGTAGTCTGGATGGTGACATTCTCTGAAACAGTTGCCGCGTATGCCTCAAGCGTCAAACCGAAAAGAAGCAGAGCTGGCAACAAAAATCCTATAATTTTTCTAGGCATAGCGCATAAATTTAGGTAAATAAAGCGTTATGCCTACTGCCATGAGAACCACGACCAGGTAGCTGAAGCACCATCAACGGCCGTAGATG
>CAYGFT010000003.1:0-3372 GCA_964349275.1 uncultured Candidatus Saccharibacteria bacterium | reverse complement strand
GCTAGAATTCCCCACTTGTATACGAATAGTATCGGCGGCAGTAGAAGATGCGGCTATAAAATCGAGGCTCCCCTGCACATTACCGTCATTTTGCCACTCCAAAAATGGTGGGGTCAGAACAACTTTAGAAGAAGTGGTAACACCTGTCGCAGTGCACGCAGTAGTGGTCGCCGTCTGCGCTTTAAGCGGCGGAGGGTTGACTGCGCATGTACCATGAAGAAGCTTCACAAAGGCAGAACCAGTACCCACCTGAAGAGCTCCCGTAAAATCACCATGATCGGCTACTAAACCACCAACGGAGGTCGTAGCATCGTTAATGCCAATCCCACCGGTGAGGAATATGTCCCCCACAATGCCAAGCTCCTGAGAAGGAGTGGTAGTGGCGACACCGATAGTCCCTGTACTATCTATGCTCGTACCCACCGTAGTAGCGAGTACCACAGAAAGCGTAAGGGACAAAAAAACCGTCACCAGGAACACTATGACAGCCGTCCGTTGCTCACGCCAAAAAGACAAATTAGAGGTAATCCCCTGCATAATATGAAGTTATTTGCTAATGCTCTCAAGTATACTACTTTTTGATGGTGGGGAATAAAAAACTGTGCATAACCTATTTTCGCGCTACCACCATCAAGCTCACACCAAATGGAAAATTGTGACCGCTCCCGAGATAGGCGTTTTCCAAAAGTAGAAGCCGCGTGAGTAATGCATTTATAACTCTATTTGTCCCATGCAATTGCCCAGAGTTTTGAGGCGAAGTGGCTGGAAGCATCCGGAGCATAAACCGTACAAGAGCGATAGGAAAGAAGAGAAGCATATTCCAATATGATACCCGCTCTATCACAAATCCCGCATCTCTTACTTTCTGCTCGAGCTCAATACGTGTATAACGGCGCTGGTGCCTGTTGGCGACATCATGCGGGCTCCAGAGGAACATATGGGCAGGGACAAATAATACAAGCATACCGCCCGGCCGGAGGAGCCGATACCATTCGCCAAGGGCCGCTCGATCGTCCGCGATATGCTCAAGAACATCCGAAGAAATTACGACATCAAAAAATCCTGATTCAAGAGCTGTTGTAGCACCATCGGCAACTATTGCGTTTTCAATGCCCCGGGCTCTACACACACGTATGGCCTCCTCGCTAATATCCACTCCCCAGAGATTTTTGAAGCTATGTGCAGAGAGCTCCGCCAGAAGCGGTCCACCCGAACAGCCGATCTCAACGATACGAGCATCTTGGGGCGTATGCACAAGCAACTGAAGCATCAAGTCGCGCCGACCGCGGAACCACCAATGATCGTCTTCGAGCGCGTGATACACTTGTTCGTATTCAACTTTCATAATGCTATTATTTGTTTTTTCGCAATAACCCATTCAACGCGATCCTTGAGAAATATGGTAAACAATAAAAAATAAAATGGCATCACGACAAGCAGATACCGCACCTCCGCATGAGCCAATAATGCATATGCCGCATTGGTATAGCCGATAAACAAAACTACCCACGCCTCGAAGGAAGCTCGACGCCGCATGCCGGTAAGCCAGTAAAATCCCTTCCAAAACACCGCGCCCACAAAGGCGAGCCACACAAGATGCACGCTCAAAAGCCCCATAATCTTGATACTTGCGGGAATCTCCTGGTATGTATCGACAAATAAGCGCTCCATCATACCGCCATTATACCGCGGTGGACTATTGAGACGAAAAAACCAGGCGGGCGCGACAGCAAAATAACCGATAGGATGGGCTCGTATAATGCCCGAAGCCTCTTTGAAAAATAGTTCGTCCGTCTCGAATTCTGTCATACCGGCAATGCGTAGCTCCGGCCGACGCCGATTAAAAATCTCACGAATGGTCTCTCTCGGCTCATTGAGATCCGCAAAGCCCGGGAATATCTTGTCTGCGACATAGTCTCCGAAAACGGATGATACGAAAAATCCAGCTGCCACCCGTGGAGGATACTCTGCCGTTTTGGCACGGATCAACAACGCATGACCTCCAGCAGAAATCTTATACGTACCGAGCACCAAGACGTTGCGCACATGCCATCCTCCCACTAGCAATACCAACATACCTGTAAACACCAAGGTAGGAATAACTGCCTGCCGCCACCGACCACCAGAATATGTCGCATGGAGAAAAATTAGTACCACCGCAACCGGTAGCATATATTCAAAAATCGGCTTGGCAAGCACAAGAAGCGAGAGCGCACATCCAGCCACACCCAGCCACCGCACTGACCCACTTTCATACCACCGCACGAGCGCATAGCCTGCGCCTGTGATAAAAAAAAGACTCCAGATCTCATTGTTGATATTAAACACATAGAGCGATGATCCCCAAAAAAGCGCAAGCATGAGCGCGGGCGCAAGTCCCCACCGCTCGCCCAGATACCGAATGCTCACTCCATACAAAAACCAGCAGGCAAAGACAAAAAACAACATCTGCAAAGCCCAAAGCGACCACATGCGCTCACCAAACAATAAAAATGCAAGCGCAATAAACCCCGCCTCAATCGGACCTCTGGCAAATCCACCGAGAAACGGTTCACGCTCATCCCCTAATGTCCCCTCCCGCAAAAGCAACAATCCACGCTCCACATGCCGGTCAGCATATGCACCCCCATCTGGTAAGAGCTCTTGCTCGACGGATGTTCCAGCTGGAAAACCGTTTATCGCATTCATAGTGAAACTAGATGCAACCGCGCAGATGGCAATCAGGGCATATGTATAAGCTCGCTTCATAGATAATTACTCTACGGACAACTCTTCCCGCAATTCGATCTCTAAAAAGTCATCTTTGCCAGTCTTTCGTATAATGAGCTCCGCCAGAATACCCATCAATATAAAAATTACACCCACAAGGGCAAAAAGCGCCACCACGAGCGGAAGCGGCGTAATAATAAAGGACACGCCCTCTGCTATTTTCAGATATACCATATAGAGAAATGCAAGACCCGAGAAGAAAAAACTCACAAATCCCACCCGTCCAAAAAAGTGCCGCGGGCGCGATTCGAAGCGATGTAAAAAATGGAGCATCAAAAGATCAATTAAAACTTCAAACGTCCGCGCCAGACCAAACTTTGAGACTCCGTATTTGCGTGGCGCATACATAACCTCCACTTCCGCGATACGTGCTCCCTGGAGCCGCGCATAAGAGACAATCATACGCTGTGCCGCACCCCCAAAATCAAATCCGCTGACAAATTTGCGCCGGTAGACCCGCAAAAAACATCCATGATCGTGAATTTTGTATCCAGAGATCCAAGAGATCAAACGATTAGCAAGCATAGAGGGAAGCTTGCGCGTCAAATACTGCCCCTGCCAGCGTTTTTTACGCCAACCCGCGACCACATCAAACCCCTCTTG
>CAYGFT010000002.1:0-41720 GCA_964349275.1 uncultured Candidatus Saccharibacteria bacterium | reverse complement strand
ATGCTAGTGCATATAATATGGTGCCTGCCGCGGTGGCGGAATTGGTAGACGCGTTGGACTCAAAATCCAATAACCGAAAGGTTGTGAGAGTTCGAGTCTCTCCCGCGGCACCAGAATGGAACTTAGCGATTTTTTGGAAGCCGAAACGCGCGAAGCGTGCGACATCATTACCTCACTTTGTTTTGAAAATAAGTGCGAGCTTGGCACAATACAAACACCCTGCTTGACTTTGTCTTTCCATACCGTAAGCTATGGGGAGGATTCTTTTTATTTACTAGGAAAGGAGGGTTGTATGCATGCCCCGTCCTATAGACCCACTCTGGATGACACCCTATAAGGTGTACCTTTCTCCGGGGTCTTGGGAAATTATAAAAAATCTAGATGCTTGTGCAGTGACAAACTTCGAGACGCCCTGGGGAAGCATATTCTGTTTAAAAACATACTCCCTCGGGGCTGATAAAAAAATCTTTGAGGCGGTGCAATACCAAGATTCTTGTAGAATTTTAGTGGCCCTGCAAGAGACATCCCTTTCTCCAGGGAATGTGACATGGATAAATTCAAGCCTTTGGGATATCAGAAAAAAATCAAAGCCGAGCGCGGACTAATACCCGCGTTTTATTTTTTCTGTAACATAACAAGATTCTCAAATACTTGAGCGACGGTGACCGGTCCCACGCCGCCCGGGACTGGAGTTACAAGAGCGGCTTTCGGTTCGACAGATACTGCGTCCACATCCCCCACCAATCTCCCTTGGGACTCAGTAGTTCCCGCATCAATCACCACTACTCCTTCGGATACCATCTCTCCCGTCAAAAGCCCAGGTACACCAGCGCCCAATATGACAATATCAGCTTGCTTTGTATAGATACCAATATCCGCCGTATGCTCATCCACAAAAAACACTGAAGCACCCGCATGCATCAGCCATTGACCAACAGGTGATCCTACGAGTCGCCCTCTCCCCACAATCACCGCGCGCTTACCTTTCAGTGAGAGCTCGGGGATATAAGTATGCAATATAGCGGCAACTGCTCCCACAACAGGGGGCACGATTTTCCCCACCCCTGTTGCAAAATTGCCTACCGAGCGCGCCGAAAGCATATCTACATCTTTTTCAGGCGTTACCGCATTGAGTATATTTTGGGGTGGAATATGTGCCGGCAGAGGCAACTGCACAATCACACCATCGTTCTCTGTGATGTGCACGATCTTGGAAACCTCGCTCCGCAACTTGGTAGTTGAAATATCAGCAGGAAATGTATACAGCCTCGTCTCGATGCCAACACGTGCTGCAAATTTTTCTTTTTGCCGCACAAAAGCAAGCGACCGCGGATCCTCGCCCACCAGCACAATCGCAAGCCGCAAGGGATGTGCACGCTCCGCAATCTGGGCACGAATCTCGTCGGCAATAGCATCGCGTATTTTTTTACCATCTGCAATCATACCCCACATACTACCCTCCCCAAATAAAAAAAGGAAGTCTCGGCTTCCTTGTATACTTTCTCTTTTTCTCCATGCGCTCGATTAGGGGAGCATCCCATCCATATTTATTCCTCTTATGTTTGTTACAACCCGCACAGTACCCATCACAACCAAATCATTGACAACTCCATGCCAAACATCTTGCTGGTACGCGCGGAGCGGGATAGAATCTGACACTAGCTCTATCTTCTCTGCTTTTGCATTCACAAAAACTGACGCGATCGCCTCCGGCACGAGAATCCGTGGACGGCCGTAACATTGATGTGGAATCCGCCTGCTTTTCAGTAGTTCTAGTGCCAAGAGATACTCATCCTCATCAGAGAATGTCAGCAATACCGATGGTACAGTAAGAGCTACTGCACGCGCAGATTGGCAAAAAATCTCCTCGGCCCCTGATGACAAAACTAGCTCTTGAGACATTCCTCACCTCCTTTTTTAAGTTTTTTACTTTAGGCAACCACGCATCACTTCTCCAGCATGGCAAGGACAAATCCTCCAAGGAAATTCGCCATAAGCATAGTCCCCAGTATGAGACCATTGAAAATCCAGAAATAGCGAATGTCCGGGAACATAGCCTGGATACCCAACGGTCCAAAGTACGCTATGCAGAAAATCAAAGAGCTAACCAGTATGACGGTACCTATGGTAACAGTATCAAGGTGCTCTCCACGCACCATGCCAAGCACCAAGCCTGGAAGCATGTCTTTGCTCCACACGCCGTAAGATGAGTGAAGGCAAAATGGCAAAAGACCCAGTAAAAGACAGTATAGAGTTAGTAATGTACGACTCGCTGTCATACCAGCCCCTCCTTTCGAGATACCCGTATCTGATTTAAAACTAGCCTCTTATGTATTCTTTGTCAAAATCTCGCGGATATGCTTTGTAATACATGCTCCCCGCCACATCCAAATAAAAGAGGGAAGCTTTGGCTTCCCTGTCACCACGACCAACCAAGAATCATTATCAAATAGCTACCCAAACTGCTTAGCACGCTCCCCAAGAATGCGGCTGGCCTCTTCTGCTGTTGGCAGATACCGTCGTCCTCGCGGCTCCTCCTTCTTATCACCTTTCCTAAAAACCCGTACTCCGGGGACCCCCTCACACAGGGAGACAAAAGCAGATGGGACCATAAAACCCTTTGTAGAAAACGTTAGAGGGATGCCCTCTTCTGTCAACATTTCGAACAACTGACGAGCCTTTTCCTCGGATAAAAGGAATTGGACTCCCACCGTGGGGACCATATAGGAACGGATTTTTCTCCATTCGACCAAAACTTCTTCTTTGCTTGCCATACAAGCTCCTTCCTAAAAGATTTTCTTAACTATATCTAAATTTTTCTCTGTGTCAAAACAGTATTGATTTTACGAGCAATACGTAGCATATCTTTCTCTTTCATACCTCTCGTGGTCACCGAGGCAGTACCAATACGCATCCCCGAGGGATCCATGGGGGTACGCGTATCATAGGGGATAGTATTTTTGTTAACGACAATCCCCTCGCGCTCTAACATATCGCTTGCAACAGCACCCGAGACACCTCGCGCCCAGGTATCCACCAGCAAAAGGTGTGTATCAGTACCACCCGAGACTATCCGCCAGCCAAGTTTTTTAAGCTCGAGCGCAAGAGCTTGGGCGTTTGCCACTGTCTGTTTGGCGTATATTTTAAACGCGGGCTGGGAAGCCTCGTAGAGCGCTGTTGCGACCGCAGCGATTTGATTGATATGCGGCCCACCTTGGAGCCCTGGGAATACCGCCTTATCAATAAGCGAACTAAACATCGAATGAGAGAATATCATTGCCGCACGCGGTCCGCGCAAGGTCTTGTGGGTGGTGGTCATTACTACATCAGCATACGGGAATGGCGAGGAGTGAACGCCTCCTGCCACCAAGCCCGCAATATGCGACATATCCACTAGTAATATCGCCCCACAGGCATCCGCAATTTGGCGAAATTTTTTAAAATCAACACGGCGCGGATATGCGGTAAATCCGGCAACAATAAGTTTTGGCTTTTCTTTTTTAGCCAATACTTTCAGAGCATCATAATCAATCCGCTCCGTTTTTTTGTCTACCCCATAAGCGACCTGTTCCCAGAATTTGCCCGTGGCACTGACCCGATGCCCATGGGTGAGATGCCCGCCCATAGAAAGCTCCATACCCATAATCTTCTCCCCCGGTGGGACTAGCGCCAGATAGACAGCCAGGTTGGCAGGTGATCCAGAATACGGCTGGACATTGACCTGCCATTTGCGCGGATCGAGTTTAAATAAATTGAGCGCACGAAGTTTGGCAAGATTTTCTATCTCATCGACAATAGTATTACCACCATAGTAGCGCTTGCCCGGATACCCCTCGGCGTATTTATTGACGAGTGTGGATCCGAGAGCCTTGAGTACTGCCCGGGAAACGTAATTTTCCGAAGCAATTAAATTGATTACCTGCCTCTGGCGCTTATCTTCTTTTTGTATAAGATCAAAAAGGCGTTTATCGTCTATCATGCAATTTCATTAACAAGTATTTTGCGATTGCTCTTCACTCAAAAACGCGAGGAGCGCTTCTTTGCTCATGGGCCCCGTACGGATAACTTGTGCCGGCTCTTTGGTAAAATCTACAATCATAGATGCGCTATGTTCTCCAAGATTACCCGCGTCAATGATCAAATCTGGTCTCGCGCGTCCTTTTTGAAAATCCTCTACCACATACTGGATGTGCGTATGTGATGATCCCCCAGACTTATTAGCACTCGTACCGGTAATAGGCCCCCCGAACATTTTAATAAGACGCAGGAGAAATGAGTGTTGGGGTATACGCACCCCAATCGTAAGCTGTCCAGCACGAAGGTTGAGCGGCATCCACCCCCGAGCCGGCAACACCGCAGTCACCGTATCAAACTTAGCAATCCGGTCACGGTTTTTCTCGGAAAGAAGCGCTACCTTATTCATCATAGCAAAATCCGAGACCAAAACCGGCAAAGGCTTGCCTGCATCGCGACCTTTTATGGAAAAAACTTTTTGTACCGCCCGTTCATTGGTGGCATCTGCCGCAAGACCATAAAGTGTATCAGTCGGCACTACAACCACGCCACCACGCTTTAAGACATCAGTCGCCTCCAACAGCACCAGAGTTTCTGTTTTTTCATTGAGCTCGAGTATTTTGAGGCCTGGTTTTGGCATACGATTTACGATACCAAAGACCAAGCATATTGGTAAGAGGGATCCTAGAGGAGATGCTCCGGACGAACCTCTGCTTCGGCTCGAGCGACGTCTTCCGGATATCCGATAGGAAACCAAAATGTAGAGGGTATCGCATAAAATGCATGACCATCTTGTATCATCGCGGCAACACTTTGAAATAGGTACTCCTCCCCTTTGTAAAGCGCGGGGCGATACTTGAATACTTCGGGAGTGAGAACAAAAGCGCCCGTCGAGACTAGGTGGGAACGCGGTGTATCCGGTTTTTCTTCCGCGTGCGTGATTTTCCCTGTCTCATCAATTTCCACCACACCAAATCGGCGCGGATCCTCCACCTCGGTCACCGACATCGTACACCCCTTATCAGACGCCGCAATGCATTCTCGCAATCCCTCCCTCCCATGCAGGTCATCTGCATATAGATAAAAGAATTTCTCACCCTTTTCAATATACGGCTCACACAACGAAAGCGCATGCCACGTGCCTTTGCGTTCCGTCTGTTCCACATACGTAATGGGCTTACCTGTATAGGTGGCGCCGTACCACGTACGAATTTGATCTCCCTTGTATCCCACAACGATAATAAGCGCAGAAATCTCTTCTGGCAAAGAATTCAGAATATGATCCAGGAGCGGCTTCCCCTGAAGCTCTACCAATTGTTTGGGCTTGTCATTGGTAAGCGGTCGCATACGCGTACCCTCACCAGCGGCCACGATAATTGCTTTCATGATTTCTATATAACGCTAGAATACGATATTTAGTAAGCGTCCTGGGACAAAGATAATTTTCTTGGGCTCTGTGGCGCCCAGGAGTGCCTTTATTTTTTCGCGAGAAAATACTAAGCGTTCTGCCTCTTTTTGAGTAATACCACTTGGCACAAGAAATGAATCTCTGACCTTGCCGTTTATCTGGACAACAAGCACAAACTCTTCATCCCGAATAAGCTTAGGATTATAGACGGGCCACAGCTCCTCATGGATGCTTTTTCTGTTGCCAAGTATCTGCCAGAGCTCCTCGGTAATGTGCGGCGCAAACGGTGAGAGCATGCGCAAAAACGTCTGCCACAAAGCGCGATCCAGCATTTCACGCTTTGCACATTCATTGACGAATACCATGCAAGCACTCACCGCGGTATTGAATGCCATAGACTCAATATCTTGAGAAACCTTCTTGATGGTTTTGTGCAAAAGCGCCTCCAGTTCTTTGTCCGCATGTTTTTTGGCAATGCGCTTGGGATCACCCAACATCCAAACACGCTCCAAAAATCGCGTAACACCTAATATGCCATGCACATCCCAAGCAACCGGCTGATTAAATGGCCCAATGAACATCTCATAGAGTCGCAAGGCGTCTGCTCCAAAATCTGCAACCACACTGTCGGGGTTCACCACGTTCCCTTTGGACTTAGACATCTTCATCCCCCCCTCACCCATAATCAAACCATGAGAAGTGCGTTTCTGATACGGTTCGCGCACTGGTACCAGCTTTTGATCATATAAAAATTGATTCCAAAAACGAGAATACAAAAGATGTAGGACCGTATGCTCCATACCGCCATTGTACCAATCGACCGGCATCCAACGCTTGAGCTGTT
The DNA here is from genome assembly GCA_964349275.1 of uncultured Candidatus Saccharibacteria bacterium. Lineage (GTDB taxonomy): Bacteria > Patescibacteriota > Minisyncoccia > Ryanbacterales > 2-02-FULL-48-12 > 2-02-FULL-48-12. The sequence goes on along the minus strand of CAYGFT010000002.1, from coordinate 35,454 downwards.
TTATATCGGCAAATGTTTTTTTGTTTTTCGGATCTATATAGCGCAAAAAATACCAGCTGGATCCCGCCCAGTTAGGCATGACATCCGTCTCACGCACCCCCGCGCTCCCGCACCGCGGACACTTGGCACGTACCCAAGAAGCAATATTGGCAAGCGGCGACTCCCCGGTATCGGTCGGCATGTATTCTTTGACGTTGGGAAGCTCTACCGGAAGTTTTTTTGCTGAAACTGCTACCCAGCCCGGATTGAGTCTCTCGCCTTTGGAAAACTGTCGCATCTTTTTGGTAGTGGTGATTTGAGATTTGGGGTTTGCCGCATCTTTTTGGCACGTAGAACAAAAAACCAATGGTATCGGCTCTCCCCAATACCGCTGACGGGAGAATACCCAATCGCGCAGTTTGTATTGGGTGACACGTTTTCCTGCTACAGATTTGGTAATCTCCCATTTGGCCTTTGCCGATGGCGTACCATCGAACCGCCCGGACGCAGATACCATACCTTCACCGACAAATACTTTGCCCTCCTCTATAGGGGCTCCTGATAGGGGGCGTATTACCTCGCGAATTGCAAGATTAAATTTGCGCGCGAACTCATAATCCCGCTCATCGTGCGCTGGGACCGCCATAATGGCGCCTGTTCCGTATCCCGCAAGCACATAGTCGGAAATCCAAACCGGCATCTCCTCGTGTGTCGCAGGATTAATGGCTTTGAGCCCATGGAGCTCCACGCCCGTTTTTTCACGCTCCAGACGCAAGCGCTCTTCTTCGGTTTTTTTCTTACTCGCCTCTCTGTATATCTCTATCTCATGAAAGTTGCTGATACGCGGGCGAAAATTATCAACCAGCGGATGCTCGGGTGCAAGTACCAGATAGGTGGCGCCATAGAGTGTATCCGGGCGCGTAGTAAAAACTTCTATCGGCGTTTGTGCATGCAATACTGGGAACTTCAAAAGCGCGCCATCTGATCTCCCGATCCAATGCTCCTGTTGGACTCTCGCCTCCGGGATATAGTTGACCGTTTCCAAACCCTTGAGGAGTTTGTCCGCATACGCGGTGATACGAAGCATCCACTGTTCTTTCTCACGTTTCTCTACTGTGCCACCGCACCGCTCGCACTTACCTCCCACCACCTCTTCATTAGCAAGACCAATCTTGCAATTTAGACACCAGTTAATGAATGTTTTGGTCTTATAGGCAAGGCCGGCATCAAAAAGTCGCAAAAATATCCATTGCGTCCATTTATAATAGCTCGGATCCGAAGTGTTGATTTCGCGCGACCAGTCAAAGGAAAAACCGAGAGACTTGAGCTGTCGGCGAAAATTATCCGTATTTTTTTTGGTAACAATCTTGGGATGGATCTTATGTTTGATCGCGTAGTTTTCGGTGGGCAGACCAAACGCATCCCAGCCAATGGGGTAGAGCACCTCATAGCCCTCGGCACGGCGTTTGCGAGCGACGATATCCATCGCGGTGTAGCTTCGGACATGCCCCACATGAAGCCCGTCACCAGATGGGTAGGGAAACTCTATCAGCGCGTAATATTTTTTCTTGCGCGATGATGGCTTTGCGTTGTAAAGTTTTTTCTTCTCCCAAGCCTTTTGCCACTTGGCTTCGATTTTTGCTGGATGATAGCGATTCATATATTACAAGAATAGCGCGAATCGGTCATTTTGTGGACTTGACAATAAATAAAAATATTGCTCTTTTAATTATGGGAGGAGATCTTTATGAAAAGATTCTTAAAACATTTCTCTCTGTTAATCCAGAGGCCCGCGGACAAGGAACCCACTGTTCGTTACGAATGTATCCCTGGAACTTCATTTTCAAACCCCGAAAAAATTCTCGCCATATCAACATGGCCGAATGGTCGAGAGATTCGTACGGTGGTTTTACTTTTTCCGCGGAACTTTAATCCTGTAACTAGATCTTAAAACACGACCTCGTATTCTCCACCAACTGCCGAAAGACTTGATCTTCCGGCAGATTTTTTATACTCCCAAAAATCAAGCAAGCAACATCTATACTCCAGCAAGCCATTCACACAACGTAGCACATACCAGCGATAGCATTTTTGTGCTACGCTATAGTACTCCAACTACAATAATTACAATTGAAAATGTTTTTTCAATATACCCTCTCCCTCTAGCGATTCAGCGACAACATACATGACATGTTGAGATATCATAAAACACTCTGTGACAAAATCTATTTCGGCACGGCACTCATGAGGATATACGAAGCAACTTTTCTGAATTTGGTAAAACCCCAAACTATTGAGCTTACCACGCAATGCCTCTCGTGCAGCCTTATGTTTTTCTGGAATATCAAAAAGAACAATGCGCCATTTCCCATCCCACTTTCTTGGCTGTTTAATCACCAGCTCATCCAACCTGCCCCTCACCACTCGTAGCTTACCGCCCTCAGAAAGCACGTAGGTTACCTCCTCTCCTTTTTCCTGTATCGAAAGTAAGCGCTTTTGTTTTAAAGTTGTGAGCGAACGGCGGAAGGACTGTGGCCGCGTATTAAATTTCTTTGCCAGTTCACGTAAAAGTGGCATGAACGCTTTGGGTACATTAGGAACGACTAGCGCTGTAGGGATCATCACTCCTACAGATATTGCATACAAGATTTTAAAACCCAATTCTCCCTTTTTTCTCTTATGCATACCCATAAATGTAGCATATAAAAGCGATAGCAGAAATATGCTACATTTAGTTGATACCGTGCCAATTCCCCCTTCCCCTCCATACACTTCGCCCTTGAGCTATTTAGGACCTGCACCTAAAAATCAGCTCTATAGTTAGATGCGAAATAGTTTGCGTGTATTTTGCACGGTTTGCGCAAAAACTTTTTCAGGCACGATACCTTTTATTTCCGCGATTTTTTTGGCTACATATTCCACATACAGAGGCTCGTTACGCTTACCTCGATACGGCACCGGCGTCACATAGGGCGCATCCGTCTCCACCATGACGCGATCCAGTGGCACGTTTCGGAGCACCGCATCATAATCCCGGGCAAATGTAATAACTCCCGTAAATGAGAGATAAAAACCCAGGTCTAGAAACTGTTTCGCGATATCCCAAGATCCAGCAAAAAAATGAATATCGCCACCGATCTCGTCAGCCTTTTCCTCTTTGAGTATTGTAATCACATCCTCATAGGCATTGCGACAATGAATCATGAGCGGTTTTTTGACCTCACGAGCGAGCGCCACTTGCTTGCGAAATGTATCTTGCTGGGCTTTTTTGACCTCGTCTGTGTCTCTCCCACGAAAATAATCAAGTCCACACTCCCCTATCGCTACCGTCTTTGGGTGCATCGCAATTTCTTTGTATGCATCGTGGTCAAATACCTCCGGACGTGTAGTATAGCTCGGGACTCCTGCTTTTTGTTCGGCCTCTGCCACATCAAAGTGATCCTCAAATAAATGAATCGGGTGGAGACCCACGGCGGCATACACGCCTTCGGGATATTGTTCCGCATACGAGACCGCACGCCGCGAGGTATCAATCTGTGATCCCACAAGAATCATCCAAACATCGCCTTTGAGCGTGCGGTCAATAATTGCGGGCCCATCTTCTTTAAAAGCATTGAAATTGACGTGCGTATGGATGTCTATGAGTTTTGGGTGCATACAGATATCAGCTTATGCGCGGAAACAATCCCTCGCCTTTTTTTACCTCAAACTCTGTCGCATCCTCCAAAGAAGCAACCTTACCTGCGCCAAATGTCGCAAGCACTTTTGCCGCAGTATCGGGCATAAAAGGACTCAACAAGAGTCCGAGACGTGCACTGGCTTGCGCCAACTGCCACAGAATAGCTTGTGTCTTGGTCTTATCCACGTGCACAAGCTTGAACGGTTCATACTCTTGAATGTAGGCGTCCATCACCGAGATGAGATGCCACAGAACTCCAAGCGCTTCATTGAGACGGAAATTGTCCATGGCTTGTGTATACTGCGGCTCTACTACCTCCTGCACAAAATAACGCAAGCTGGTACTTTTTACGGAGAGATTTTGCTGTGCGCCATCAAACAGGGCAAGAGAAGCCTGAAGCGGCACTGAGAGAAGCACCTCCTCGGCAGGCTTCTGAATGCGGCCATCGAAATACGACTCGATCATTTTTGCCGTGCGTGAGACAAGATTGCCAAGACCATTGGCGAGATTGGCATTGTACGCCATCTGAAAGCGCTCCGCGGTCAAATCACCATCTTCAAATGTAGATATCTCGCGTAAAAAGAAATAGCGAAGCGCATCCGCGCCATATCTTTCTATCATCTCAAATGGGTCGATGACGTTTCCTAAAGACTTAGACATTTTTTTGCCACCGGAAATAATAAATCCATGCACGAGAATGCGCTTCGGGATCGGGAGTTTAGCAGAAAGGAGCATGCCGATCCAGATCAATGAATGGAAACGAAGAATGTCTTTGCCAATAAGATGCATATCCGCCGGCCAGTAGGTTTTGAATAACGCCTCATGAGCACTACCGTATCCAAGCGCACTGATGTAGTTGGAAAGCGCGTCACACCAAACATACATGTTTTGCGACTCATCCCCCGGCACCGGCACTCCCCACGGAATATCTTTAGCGGGGCGCGAGAAGCTTACGTCCTCAAGTCCAGCATCCAAGAACGTCAGCATCTCGTTTTTGCGCGCGTCCGGAATAATCTGCAACTCGCCCGACTCAATAATTTTTTTAATGTCGGCAGTATAGCGCGAGAGTTTGAAAAAATAATTTTCCTCTTCTACAACCTCCGGTGGCTTGCCATGATCCTCACAAATCCCATTTACCAAGTCTTTGTCGGTAACAAATGCCTCATGGCCGACACAGTACAGACCTTTGTAAGAAGCCTTGGAAATATCCCCCGCCGCATCAAGTTTTTGCCACAAAGCTTGAGCTCCTGGCCAATGGCGCTTTTGATCCGACGTCTGAATAAAATCGTCATGGGAAATAGACAAGGCCGCCAAAAGCTCCTTGAAGCGCGCGGCATTTGCATCCACAAACTCCTGGGGACTCTTCCCTGCCGCTTGGGCAGCGCGAGCGATTTTGGCACCATGCTCGTCGGTACCGGTGAGAAACCGCACGTCCTCCCCCAAAATCCGCCGGTAGCGTGCGATGGCATCGGCTTGCACAAACTCCAAAGCGTGCCCCACATGAGGCACGGAGTTTACATATGGTATAGATGTGGTGATATAAAATTTGTCTGCCATAAGATAATTATTCTACTTGAAAGGTCTTTTTCTTCTCTGCGACGTCATTGAGAAACTCCACTAATACTACCGCCAAGGGCACAGCAAGCACAACCCCGAAAAACCCGCCAATTTTTGCCCCAATCAAGAGAGAGATGATAACCAAAAGCGGCGGCACGCCAACGGTCTTACGCACCACCACCGGATAAATGAGGTGATTTTCGAGTTGCTGGACCATTACATACAAGAGCACTACCCAGAGACCCAAGACCGGACTTTGCACTACCGAGATCGCAATCCCCGGGATAGCTGCCATTACCGGACCAAAATAAGGAATAATCTCAAACGTGGCCGAAACAATGCCAAGCACGAGCGCGTATTTCACTCCCAAAAGTGTAAGACCGAGATACACAAGCACTCCCACCAAAACCCCCAGCAAAATCTGCCCTTGAAACCACCGTCCAATCTTGTACTGGGACCGACCCCAAAGATCTATAAGATACGATTCGTGCCGATAGGGAGTAACGATCCGAAGAAAATCTCCCACGCCGTCCTCTTGCACGGACAGATAAAACGCGATGATGACCGCAAATACAATAGCCATAGGCCCGTCAAACAAAAACGACCCAGGGGAGAAAAACTCAAGTAACTTCTCACTCACTAGAACGTCAAGCCGCGACGCGAGCGTGGAAATAGATGGAGAGAATGCATCAAATGGCAGGAAGGTAAACGTCTCTTTGAGCTGCAACAAGGTACTCTCAAGATATGCGGGGAACCCGGAAACAAAATCCTGCAATTGATTGATGGTGGGAGGAATCACGAGATAAAACAAAAAACCCAAAAGCGCGATGGTTGTAAGATAGATAACAAGGACAGCAATCACTCGCGGGAGCCCCCACTTACAAAACCACTTTATCCCCGGCTCTATCGCAGAGGCGATAACCACCGCTATCAAAAGAATAGCTACCACATCGCGCACGTAATATAAAAATACTACCCCCAGAAGCAAAAGAATAGTACGCAATATCGTACCGGTAGAGATGATAATGGTTTTATCTTTGGGCATACAATCTATAATTTGAGTAACGCTTGAAATAGCTGTGGGTCTTTGTGTGGTCCAATAATCGCGACATTCAGCTTCTCCAGCCGAAACATAAAATCCGTAGCGCGCTGGAGATCTTTGGTAGTTACGGCCTGGATGCGCTCCATGACCGCTTCAGGCGCCATGAGCGTTTTTTTGAACAGCTCTTGGGTCCCAAAAAATGATGCCACTTCGTCTGAAGATTCAAGACCAATAGCCAAGTGCCCCCGATAAAAATCCTTGGCACGAGCCAGCTCACGCTCCGAGACACCCTCGTCACGAATCTTGCCAAACGCCTCTACTACGCGCCGCACCACCTCTTTTAACTTATCATGGGGCGTGCCAACATACACACTTAGATACCCAGAATCGGTGTAGTGTTCTGCATCGGCCATGAGTGCATAGGCAAGACCCCGCTTCTCACGAATCTCGCGAAACAACCGTGAACTTGTCTTGCCACCCAGAATAGTTGCCAAAAGCGAGGCCGCATAGCGATCTTCATCAAACATGGTATATCCGCGTACCCCAATTACCACGTGACTCTGATCGGTATCTTTGTACTCAATCGAGACCTGGGAATTTTTTTGTGCCTCCCGTACTTTGAGTTTTGGTTTGGGACTACCTTTTTTGATTTTAGAAAATACCTGGTGGATGCGCTTGCTCGCCGTATCCTCTACAAAGTTGCCCGCGACAATTACCACCGCGTTGGAGCCGACGTATTGCGACTCACGATACTTGGCAAAATCTGTCCGTTTGAGACTGGAGATAATCTCCTTGGTGCCTATTGTCTCCCAACCGGCAGGCTGATCCCCATAAAGTAGCGACTCAAACACCTCATGTACCCGACGCATGGGACTGTCCATATACATGCTCATCTCCTGCAAAATCACTCCCCGCTCTTTTTCTATTTCTTTCGCATCAAACAACGGATCAAGGAGAATATCCGAAACAATATCAAGTGCAAGATCAAATCGCCGTGAGTCTACCTTGACCCAGTAGCCGGTAAGCTCTTTGGAAGTGAACGCGTTATGCTCTGCTCCTACATCATCAAGCTCCTGGTGCACTTGCCCAGGACGTGGACGGCGCTTTGTGCCTTTAAAAAAGAGGTGCTCCAAAAAATGCGAGATACCACTCGTCGATCTAGTCTCATACTTTGAACCTGTACCAAAAAGCACGAGCAGTGTGAGGCTTTTGGTATCATGCATAGGAACCGTAATTACCCGCATACCATTGGGAAGAGTCGTTTTTGAGTGTTGCATATTGGGATGGTAACACATGCATCCAGAAAAGTTCAAACAAAAAAGGAGGATGTGCCTCCTTCCAAAATTTCATTTCTTTTGCCTGCTACTCCTTGGCAGATAGAGATACCCTAAACCCGCTACCCCTATCGCGAGCACCAGACAGAAAATGCCTAGTAAGCTCGCAAACCAATCCGTGCCGCCGGGTCTGCCTGCATAAGAAAACGCCTGCCAGGACTGCGAGAGGAGTACGAGGATACAGAAACCCAACAACATCCACCCACGCGGACTGAGACGATTTGGTGGCATCGAAGGAAGATGAAACACACATACCTCCCTAAAAAAGATACTACTGGGACTAGACTAACCTCTCACCGATGAAAGAGTCAAGATCCGCGATAGCCACACGCACCTGCTCCCCCGTGTCACGATCCCGCACCGTCACCGTAGCATCCTCAAGCGTCTGAAAATCTACGGTGACACACCACGGGGTGCCGATCTCATCCTGCGCATAATAACGCTTACCGACGTTGCCGCGATCATCCCAAGAGACCGCAAACTTTTTGCGGAGCGCATCATATATCTCACGCGCTTTTGCCACAAGATCGGGTTTGTTGGCTAAAAGCGGGAACACCGCTATTTTATATGGAGCAAGTTTTGGCGGGAGCTTGAGGTACACACGTTTTTTTTCTGTATCCTCTTGGTAGGCTTCCAGAAGCGTCACCAACACCGAGCGATCCACTCCCCAGGTCGGCTCTATCACGTGCGGCCAAAACTCTTCACGAGTCTCCGGATCACGATATGGTCCACCATCCGGAAAATGATTTTTCAGATCAAAGTTGCCCCGATAGGCAAGACCATAAAGTTCTTTTTGACCAAAAGGATACTCGTATTCAAAATCCACCGTACGTTTGGAATAATGCGCACGCTCACCGTCCGGGATTTCAGCCTCGTGTATACGCGCCTCACTCACTCCCAACTCTTTGAGCCAAGCGCGCATCTCGGCGAGCCAATGGTCAAAATAGGTTTGCCAGTCCTCCTCGCGCACAAAATACTCAATCTCCATCTGCTCGAACTCACGCATACGGAATATAAAATTCCCTGGCGTTATTTCATTACGAAACGCCTTGCCGATTTGTGCGATACCAAATGGCAGGCGCTTACGTGAAGAATCGGCCACGTTTTTAAAATCTACAAACATAGCTTGTGCCGTCTCGGGACGGAAAAATACCGTATTGGCCTGCTCTTCGGCAGGACCTAGGTATGTTTTGAGCATGAGATTGAACTGTTGGGGCTTTGCCCAATTTTTTTTACCACAGTGCGGACATTTTACTTTTTCATCCAAAAAATCCTTGATCATAGAGAGCGTGGAAGAGGCGTGTGGCATATCGATGACCGAACCCTCAGGCACATCTTTCATATCGATAGTTGGCTCTTTTTTCCATTCATCCAAAAGATGGTCCGCACGAAACCGACTATGACACTCCTTGCACTCCACCAAGGGATCAGAAAACTCTTTGAGATGCCCGCTCGCCTCCCACACTTTGGGATTCATAATAAGTGCCGCATCAATCCCCACCACATCGTCTCTCTCGTGGACAAACCGCTTCCACCAAAGTTGCTTGATATTGTTTTTGAGCTCCACACCCAGAGGACCATAATCCCAGGAGTTCGCGAGCCCACCATAAATCTCCGAACCGGGGAAGATAAATCCCCGTCTTTTACAGAGACTGCTAATTTTTTCCATCGTCACTTCATTCATAAAAGTTATGGGGTTACGCTATATTGGTTGGGAAGTACGCGCGGATCTGTGCGCACCGCAGTAGTAATTTTGTTTGCCGCACTCTGTAGACTCTGCCCGGTGAACGTATCACGCCCACTCACGAGAATACGTCCGGTTAAATCAGGGGTGGTGTTTGCCAAGTTTGGACCCGGAATAATGCCTACCTGAAAAGAAACTTCACGTGCTGGATGGACTCTGCCAGTTCCTGCCTCCAGTAAACCTACGTCCCAGGAGATCTCGCCGGTGTTGGTATTGTATCGAATCGCGGCATCCGGAGGGTTTACCGTCTCTTTCCATTTTACATATGAGGGAAGACCCGTAGTCACTACCACATTCTCCACGTCATTGGAAAGATTGCTCAAGGAAAGCGTAATCATATACGTCGTCTCTTCGCCCACTTGCGGCGGCAATGGCCCGGAGTTGGGCAAAAGACTTGTATAGTAGTAGCCACGTGCGGCGATACCCAGCTGGGTGGTCGTCTTGAATGTTACCGAACTTTTGCCCGTAATATCAATACCCTCGTACCCTTGCGGAATATTATTGGTCGCGATACGCCCCGAGGCTGAAGCCGTAAAATTGCGGTCATTGGCATCCGCGATGGGGAGATCACTTAAGAGTTTAACTGTAAAGGATACTCTCCCCGATTTGCCTGGTTGTATAAACTTAAGCGCCGGCTCGGAAAATCCATTCCAGACGACTTTGCGTGTGGCGCCATCCATAACTCCCTGCTGTACCTTCACCGACCCATAATCAAATATTCTGCCGGAGAGCTCGGCTTCGATGATCACATCTGTCACCGTGACTTTCAGGTTATTTTTCCAAGCGAATGTCATGGTAACCGTATCCCCGGGAGCCGCTACATAATCTTTGGAGTTGTTTACAAATGCGTCGATAGAAAGCAGTGGCGCACGCAAGAGTACTATTTTTTGCGTATCACCATAAATAGTCCAGGTATTGACCTCGCTATTGAATATGCCGATTTTGGCATTGATATTTTTGCGCTCATCAGCCGTACCATTAAGGATGCCTCTGACCGTAATAGCCCCTGACTGCCCGGGCGAGAGGTCACCCAGATTCCAGATAGCATTATTTTTTGCGGGTGCAGGATCAGATGCCACAAATTCAAACCCCTCGGGGTATTCGAGGTTGAGCGAAATATTTTTAAATACCGTCTCTGCAGTAGAAACGTAGCGTGCCTCCAGCACTACCTCCTGACCAACATTGATCTCATCGGGAAACTCGATAGATACGCCGATTGGTGAACGATCCACAATAGTCGAGAGGTCCGCGTCGTTACCAAACCGCGCGCTGGAGTTGGATGGCCGATACTCAAGTGATGCCTGAGCGGTAAGCTTGGTCCCCTCTTTGCCCAACAAATATGCCTCAAAACGCTCCGTACGCTCCTCGCCAATATTCAAGCGGCCGATATCACGGCGGTCTCGAAACTTCCCCTTTGGAGGACTGCCGAAAATCGGCAAGGCTCCTTCTGGATAATTAAATGTGAGCTCTACAGACTCGAGCACCGTTTGATTGTTGTTTTTAAAATGCACCTCATAGGCTATGCGGTCTCCTGCCGTAATCCGCTCCGGCGCAATAATCTGCAAATCAACATTTTTGGTGTTCACCCGTCCGACATTCTGCAAAAAATAAAATGTCGCACCCGCTCCGACAAGCACCAACACGAGCGTAATCGATATACCCCAAATCACCGCACGCCGCCGACGCTGTTGTTTGCGTAGCCAAAATGCCTTGATCTCATCTTGTGGTGCATCAGCCCAGGTATGCGGACTTTTTTGGACTTCTGCAGGATCCAGCTGGGGATCTCCCGCACGTTCCTCAAAATGTTCCTCTTGGCGAAACAACCGATTTTTTAATTCATCTACTCTGCCCATAGGTATGATGTATTATACCGCCCATTGCCTACTCGCGAAATCCTCCGGTGTGCGCATTTCTTTGAGCGCATAAAAATAGATTTGTTCAAAAAATTCCCGCACCTCACTTTTACGGAGCTCCGCAAGCGATACCGCAGGGACAATATCTCCCGACCGCAAAAGTTCACTCACTACTTCTGGCTGACCCTCGGGCATATATCCGAGATGTGCTAAAGCTTTTGCCTGAAACGCATACAATATTGGCAACACATGCTCTGGACCAAAGACTCCCGAGCCAACCCGACCGAGCGTAGCACTCAAGAGCGCCCAGAGATCCACATCTGGCTCCTCTCCTGAAGCGATCCCTATCACAAAACGCGCTATCGCTGAGAGCGCGTCAAACCGTGGACCCTCCTTGCCGATGAGTGGGTAGACATCGAGCGCATATGCATCCGTGAGACGATACATGTCTTTACCCACCACAAACGCGATGCGTGTATGCATGCACATATCCAGGCTCCCACGCAGTTTTGATTTTTCGAGACGCACCCCTTTGGCAATCACCGCAATAGTCCCAAAGTCTTTGGTGTAGAATCGGATAATCTTATCCGCTTCGCCAACATTGCGTGATGCAAGGACAATCGCCTCCGTCTCATGTATATGGTAAGACATTAGGATCCGAGTGAAATAGAAACATCCTCCTCACCAAGAGAAATCGTATACTCCCCTTGTCCAACCAATACCACATCCACATCGCTCGCGCCCACTGCCTTTTTAATTTCTGCCCCAAATTTTTCAAAAAATAATGCAAGAACTTCCGACGAACCATAGATCTTTAAAACCGTTATTTTTTGTTGCGGGACAAACCCACTCTTTTTGCGTGCATCCTGCACCCCGCGTACAAATTCGCGAAGCATGCCTTTCTCTTTAAGCTCTGGTGTAATAGTCGTATCAAGCTCGGCATACTTCCCTTCAGGAAGGTTCGTTGCCTCTTTCAACACTTCGACATTTGTTCTTTTGCTTACGATATCACGATACTCCGCTCCTTGCGGGATGATATCCGCATGTATGACAGAGAGTGAAAGGGGTTGACGCACACTGATACCCGCAGAACTCCGCTCTGCTAGTATCACCTCCACCGACTTAGCAACCTTGGCCATCTCCTCACGCACATCACTCCAGCCATCAATTTCGCGCCCAAACTCCGGCCACGGCTCCAGGTGCACCGACTCTTTGTCTGACTCCTGACGTACGCCCTGGTAGAGACGCTCCGCCAAGAACGGTGCAAATGGCGCAATAATTTTTGCAGTCTCCAAAATCGCATAGCGAAGTGTACTAAGCGCCTCCACTCTCCCCTCCTCTCCTTCTTTGAACCTATCCCGCGAATATTGGAGATACACCGTGGAAAACATGTCTACGAAATCATTGAGGGCGCGCACTCCGCGGTCAAGGCGACAGGTATCCATAGCACGCGAGACGTTTTGCGAAAGTTGCGCGAGCTCGTAGACCAAAAACTTGTCGAGCACATGCGTGGCGTGCGAAAGCTCAAACGCCGGTACCGCCTCATCGCGATACATTTCATAAAACGTAGCGACATTGGCAAGGCGCTGAATCATTTTTTTGAGTATCTCGTCCACCCCGCGCTCGGAGAAATTCAGATCGTCTGCCGCTACCGCTGGCGAGCCGAGAAGATAGAGACGCAATGCATCGGCTCCGTATTTCTCCACTACCGTCATCGGATCGGGATAATTTTTAAGGCGCTTAGACATTTTTTGTCCGTTCTCGGCAAGTATCAGACCATTTACCAAAATATGTGTCGCGGCCGGCTTTTGAAACAACGCTCCGGCTAAAACATGCAACGAATAAAACCAGCCTCTAGTCTGATCAAGTCCCTCGGCGATAAAATCCGCCGGAAATCCTCGGCCGCTCCGGGGATCAAAATGCAGAAGCGGCTCCCCCATGTAGTGCATCTGTCCGTAGGGCATGGATCCCGACTCAAACCAACAGTCAAATACCTCCGGAATGCGTCGCGTCTCTCCGCCACACGCACACTGCAAAGACACCGCATCACTATACGGCCGGTGAAAATCCACCTCGCCGTCGTTGTTGAAGGGATAGTTTGGAAATATCATCTCGCGCATCTCCCCCTGCTGTATATATGTAGCAGAACGGGACAAGAGCATAGCCTCGGGAGCAGTAAAGGTAAGTGCCCCTTCGAGCATCCACAAAGGATCCCCATGGCTCACGATGAGCACCCGCTCACCTTCGTGGCGAGCGGCAATATCGCGTGCGGCAGAGACTATGCGCGCCCGGGCTTGCGCGAGCGACTCTCCGCCCTCGGGCACCTTGGTAAATCGCTCGAGCGGCGTTGAGAAATATCCATAGTATTCAGAAACTTTTTTACCCTCAAACATCGGACCATGATTGAGCTCGTTGAGACGGCTATCATAGGAGACCGCTATACCGAGCACTTTACTAAAAATATCCGCCGTCTCTTTGGCGCGAATATACTCGGAAGAGTAGATGGCATCCACGCCGCCAGTTGCCTTGAGATTTTGCGCATGCTCCTCGATCATTTTTTTGCCGTTTTCTGTAACATGCACATTGGCGTCTTTATGTGTATTCAGAGTTATCTCTCCGTGGCGCGCGGGGTTATTCATGATATCAGCCGGCATATCGTCACGCTCACCGTGGCGCGCGAGTATCAGAGTCGTTGGCTTTGTATACCGCTTTGCCTCCAAATCTTTCAGAGACCCGGCAACCTCTACCGTTTTACAATCCGCACATTTCCAGACCGGAATCGGCGCCCCCCAAAATCGCGAGCGCGATATCGCCCAGTCGGGCGCGGTCTCCAGGCCATGCCCAAATCTCCCCTCTTTTATGTGCTCGGGCACCCAAGTAATTTCTTTGTTGTACGTGTGCAGATCATCGCGAATACGCGCCACGTTTACAAACCACGAAGAAGCCGCGTAGTTTAAAAGCGGCGTGTCACACCGCCAACAGTGCGGATAGGAGTGTGTGAGCGGCGTTTCCGAAAAATATGCGTCATGCCCCTTGAGATACGTCAAAATCTCCTCGTCAATTTTTCTCTGCAGTGCCGTATCTTTCGGCTTTACCGCTCGTCCCGCAAAATCCCTGACCTCCGGCACAAACTTGCCGTCTCGGGTCACGTGCTGGACAAAAGGGAAACTAAACTTTTTGCCAAGTTGCATGTCGTCATCGCCAAATGCCGGCGCGATATGCACTACGCCCGTCCCCTCCTCTGTCTTTACAAAATCCGCGGCGTAGATCTGCCAGCCGTTTTCGCGGTTTTTGAGAGTCTCATCTTTGGCAAAGTAATCAAAAACTGGTTTGTATTTTTTGCCGACAAGGTCAGAGCCTTTAAAATTCTTTAGTATTTCGTAATCCTCATACTCTTTTAAAACGTCTTCCGCTTTGTCTTTCGCCAAGATGACAAAATTTTCTAAGTTTTTTATTTCGGGGTATTCTCCACCATTTTTTATTTCTGCAACATCACCTTGCGAAATAAATATTTTGGCCAAGACATACTCAATCTCCTCCCCCACCGCAAGAGCCACATTCCCCGGCAAGGTCCACGGGGTTGTAGTCCAGGCAAGAATATATGTATTGTCATCCGTCACAACATCCCCAATCTTCTGTCCCGATTCAAGTTTAAACTTCACCGTCACTGAGACATCAGTAATATCTTTATATCCAAGCGAGACCTCAAAGTTCGCAAGAGTCGTCTCACATCGAGGGCAGAGGTGCATGGATTTGTATCCTTCACTGATCAATCCCTTGTCGTAGAGATTTTTAAATATCCACCAAACAGTCTCGGTATATGTAGGGTCCATGGTCTTGTAATCATGTTCCATGTCCACCCAGCGCCCGATCCGCGGAATGATCTGCTTCCAGTCATCCGCATAGCGAAGCACCTCGGTCTTGGCAACTTCATTGAACTTGTCTATCCCATACTCTACTATTTCTTTTTTGCTTTTCAGGCCAAGTTTTTGCTCCACCACATTCTCAAGAGGCAAACCATGACAGTCCCACCCCCACTTGCGCTCGACGTATCTCCCGCGCATCGTCTGATAGCGGGGTACGGCGTCCTTGATAATAGAAGCAAGTAGGTGCCCGTAGTGCGGGAGCCCAGTCGCAAACGGCGGTCCATCATAAAATACAAACGGGTCCCGACCCTTGGTAGCCTCCAAAGATTTTTCAAAAATTTGGCGCTCACGCCAAAAAGCGAGCGTCTCCTCCTCACGCCCGGCTATGGTCTTTTGCTTCGCAGGTTGTTCTTTTTCTGCCATATGATGCACCTATCATAATGAAAAACTGGCTTAAATTCAAACTATTGTAAAAATTGAATATATGTGCTACGGTGTGCTTAAATTTCCACAAGGGGGTACACGATGGAACAACCACATTATACGTTTGAGGAGTTGCTTGATGCTTTACGCGCGGCCTTATCAGGGACCGTACTGAGTCTTATGGAATACCTCAAGAATGTCGGTCTCTATACCGGCGATGAAGATGAGTTGGCTCACGACCTTACGCAAAAAATAATGCAGATCCTTGAGGTAAACCAAGAGCTTTTACACGAAACTCTCGTAAAGGTCGCATGGCCTGATGAAATGGTCCGACGGGATATGCTCGGCATTGCCCTCTCTGCACCCATAGCAGAGATCATAGAAGTCCATTCCTCACATATTAAGGCTGATAAAACCTATGCAACAACAAAGCTAACCGATTTTATCAGCATAGCTCTTGTGGAAAACTATCACCTACAAAACACCGCTCTTTATTATTTCGCAAATATCGGGAACTAAGACTTAACTTCGAGTGAGACGCCATTTACTGGCGTTCTTTTTTTACATCCGATCCGGTGCTCTCATACCTAAAAGATCGAGGCCGTTTTTGAGTACTATGGATATGGCTCTTGTGAGCGCTACACGATAGGGAGCGTCATCTCCGGAATCCACGATCCGCTCATGCGCATAAAAAGCGTTAAACTCCTGCGCAAGCGCATAGAGATACGTAGCGATATAGTGCGCGTCCCGTTCGTCCCCTGCCGCGCGCACCGCATCGGGAAAGCGCAAAAGTATCCGCTCAAGGTTCTTGGTCGTATCCGACGGCGCTTCCAAAATATCTTTAATACCCGCCTCTCCGGCTTTTCGCAAAATCGAGCACGTGCGCGCATGCGTGTACTGCAGATAGGGTCCCGAGTCCCCCTCAAATGAAAGCGAGGTCTCAAAATCAAAGATAATGTCTTTGCCTGCAGATTGGCGCAGAATTGAATATTTTATAGCACCTATGGCAACATTCTCTGTGGAAGCAAAGCTATCGTCGTGTCGTATCCCTGCAACAACCTCTGCTGTGACATCGCTATGCACCGGAAGTTTCATAAGCTTCTTTCTCACCTCCTCGATAAGATCCTCTGCCCGTATTACATTGCCGGTACGCGAAGACATCTTGCCGGACTTCAGACGCAACACACCATGCGGTACATGCTGAATCTTTTCTGCAAGATCGGGACGCAACTCCCCCAAAGCTTTGAGCACCACCTTAAAATAATCCGCGACTTCGCTCGCAGTCACTACAAGCGCTATATCATGCGGACACTGCTCATACTTGGTCACCGCAAGACCAAGTTCTTTGGCCTCATAGGTTGGAAGCCCGTCGGAGTTTATAAATACTCTTGTGTGCAAGCCTGGATATTTTTCTCCATGAAATACCACCGCCCCGTCTGATCGCTCAAAAATATTTTTCTCAATACCGGATTCTACGAGCTCTTTGCCAAGAGCCGCGACTTCGGATTCAAAAAAGTAATAGTCAAATTTGGTACCCAAGCGCGCATATATCGTCTCGAAATACTCAAGACTCCACGCTCTCCCCTCAGCATACAAAGCCATGATCTCTAGATCGGACTTTGCAAATATTTTTTTGTTGATCTCCTGAATCTCTTTTTTGACCGTCTCATCATCCTCATACATGCCGGCGCCATATGCATAGGCGCGCCCCAAAAACATGGCTTTCTTCGCGGTACTCTGTGCACGGACCTGCACAAGCTCTCCGGCATCACGCGCGACCAGCATCCCCCAGACCGCTTTTGCCACATGAAGTCCCACGTCTCCCTGGTAGTTGACCCGTTTGGTATCCGCGCCGCAGAATGCCACAATGCGCGACAGAGACTCACCGATGGCATTGGTCATAAAGTGCCCGATATGAAATTCTTTAAAGGGATTGGGATCGGTATATTCTACGACAACGCGTTTTCCTTTGAGCGCATCATTTGCTCCATATCTATCGGCGCGCTCCAAGACTTCAGCCACACCATCCGCAAGTACTGAACGTAATACATAAAAATTGATAAACCCGGGACCCGCAATCTCCACCCGATCAATCTTCTCACCTTTTGCGAACTGCATCTTCTGCACCAAAGCCTCGGCAATTTCTCGCGGATTCTTGCCAAGCGCCCGCGCATGCACCAAAGCGGCGTTCGTAGCATAATCCCCATGCGAAAAATCCTCCGGATACTCTATAGAGAAATCCGAAAGACTCACCTCCGGGTAGAGACTTGTAAGACTATCTGCAACAAGTTTTCTGATGTACTCCTTCATAAGCATATGTACAATGTACCTGTAAAATGCCAAAAAATAAAGGTTCCTGGTCATAGGGCGGAGGCCTAATAAAAAAATAAAAGAGTAGCCATTTCACTACTCCTTTCTCACTCACATCATCCCTAATTTAATTATCCGCGGAGCATAACACTCTAAAAGGACACGCTCGGGATCAAATGTAGTCCGAAATCTGCGCAAATACCTGTCCCATAAAAACACAACTGCTCCCTCTATAAGAACTGCATCCCATTCATCCCATGTAGCGGGAGTGCCGCGAGCTATCCCATTTATAGCAAGCCAGTCCGCCAAGAAAGATGCAAATATGCTAGCGTCAGAAGGGAAAATCATTTCCATCATGCACGCTCTCACCGCAGCACTTTTAAGGACCGGCGCCCCTCGCGCATGTGCCTTGTGCCGGCACTCATGAATAGCTATAGCTATAACCATGAGATATTTCGGCAAGGGACGATGTTTGTTTATACCCAACACAACCGCCATATCACCAAGAATATTGAGTGCAGACAAGAAACGCCGTGGCAATAAAAGAAACATATCCTCCCCGCTTGGAACGTGCCCCGGATAGAAGCGGCTTGCATCCTCCGGCGTAACGTATTGAGCTACGACGTTCGTGCCTCCTTTTGCTAGAAAGATGCGCTTAAAAACATTTTTTTCTTGAAATGCAACTTTGTGTAAAAGCTCCATCACGAGGAAAAACCGATTAACCCAGCGACGCTCGGTTGGTTTTAAAAGAATTGCTTGCGGCATACCTATGCCTCCTTTTGTTTTATATCCGCATCAAATCTACCACATATAAAAGGTATGTTACAATCTCCTTATGCCATCCCTTACCGAAAACCGCAAAGCGCATTTTGACTATGAGATCCTGGAGACCTTCGAGGCTGGTTTGGCGCTGAAAGGCTATGAGGTAAAAGCAATACGAAAAGGCATGGCTCGTATTCAAGGCTCCTACATCATCATTCGCGACGGCCGAGCGCTACTCGTCGGCACACATATCCCCCCCTTTCAGACCGCCAATACCCCCGAGGATTACGACCCTGATCGCACCCGGGAGCTCCTACTCCACAAGCAAGAAATTAAGTATCTGACAGGCAAATCGACCGAACAGGGGTTGACTTTAGTGCCTCTTGAGGTGTATACTAAGCGCAATCTCATTAAGCTCAAATTTGGCCTTGGACGTGGGAAAAAGACCATAGACAAACGCCAAAAGATACAGAAACGCGAGGAAGGGAGGCGTATCAATCGTACGCTTAAATACTCGCAGGAATAATCCTGCCCCGCCTCTTTTTTACGACCCTATACTCCATAGGCAGTACATCAGCAACGATTTGATATTCCGATGTGCCCTGCATGGAAATTGTCGCAGGAAAGATGCGGGGACGACAGGCTTCGACGGAGGTAAAACCTTAAAAATCAGGCAGGAGCGCAGGACTCCTTTACCAATCTGCAAACAAATAAGTGCGAACTTATTTACAAAAGCTTTTTCCGCTGAGCCGGCGCTTGCGCTTGCCTAGTGGTCACTAGCTATTCTCTGGATTCGTCCAGGGCATCGGATCTGCTCACGCTCGTACGGCAGAACCCCGGTGTTATATCTTCGAGCTTGGCAATCTCGACGTCCGATGAAGATTGCGACACTATCGGGCAAACCCCTTTCGCTTTTAGTGAAATAAGCCTGTAAAACATTTTTATGGCCTAGCCTCTCGGACGGGAGTTCAACTCTCCCCGTCTCCACCGCGATTAACAAATCAACCATAGACCACCCAAGAATCAATAACCAAATACGGGTTCCTCAAGTCCGCGTCATAGGCGCGGATGATTCGAACCTTGGCGTTATGGATACTTCCAAGGCGCTTGAGCTTTCTTTGGAGCAAGGTCTTGATCTCATTGAGGTTGCCGCCAAAGCCGTACCACCCGTAGTCCGCATCATGGACTATGGTAAGTACCAATACCAAAAAGAAAAAGAGGCACGGCAATCGGCAAAGAAACAAAAAGAAATTGAGGTCAAAGGTGTACGTATCGGGATCAATACCTCCATACATGACATGGAGCTCAAAGCCCGAACCGCCGAGGAGTTTCTCGCAGAATCCAACAAGGTCCGTGTCGAGTTTATCCTCCGAGGCAGAGCCAAGTACATGGACAGGAACTTTATCCAAGGACGTCTCGATACATTTTTAAAACTCATTACCACCCCATACAAAGTTACTGCTCCGGCCCTCAAGGGTCCGCGTGGTCTCAATATGACGATAGAGAAAGAATAACCATCATGGCAAAAACCAACAAATCAGTTTCCAAACGAATCAAAGTTACCAAAAACGGCAAAGCACTCCGACGCTCTTCAGGGCAAAACCATTTCAATGCCAAAGCCCGACGTACCAAACAGCTCGGCAGAAAAGGTTTAAGTAAGTTTATCCAAAGCAAAGACACTTTGCGCCGCTACCCTGTTTCCATACACGCATAGCCGCTAATTTTATTTACCGAACATGACACGCGTAAAACGAGGAACTATATCTGTAAAACGCCGCCGCAAGGTACTCAAGCAAACCAAGGGGTTTCGTTGGGGACGCAAATCAAAAGAGCGCGCCGCCCGTGAAGGACTCCTGCATGCTGGCGTCAACCGCTTCCAGGACAATCACAAGAAAAAGCGCACCGCCCGCAAGCTCTGGGAAATCAAGATCAACGCCGCCGCCCGTTTGCACGGCATCTCCTATAGCAAACTCATGGGGGCACTCAAAAAAGCAAGCATCGAGATTGATCGTAAAATCCTCGCCGAGCTCGCCGCAAAGCATCCCAAAGCATTCGAAATGATCGTCAAAAAAGCAGTCCCTGCCAAATAAGCAGGGATTTCTTTTTGATTGACATTTGGCATAAAAACGCTAGTCTGGAGGGAAGACCTCCTTATGGGACGAATGAACGGACTTTCCGGATTTGATGGGTTTTCCCGCCCGCAATCCAACCCTCTTATTCCTCAAGGAATTTCCGTTCCTCGTCCCGCCATAAACTACACACAGAACTCCAAGGCCGTTATGGTCTTTTTTGTTCTTCAAGTATTGGTTTGGTGCGCAGGAGCAAAAACGGATAGAGAGACACGAGGATGACTGTTGCGGCAACATTCATCATACCCACCGCAACAATTAAAATCCGTATACCAAAAAAATCTGCGATATAGCCTCCGATAGCGGCACCCAAGGCTGTCGAGACCGTAAGCCCCACCACACTAAATAGACTCCACTCAAGTCCCTCGGACCCTTTGTCTGCATGATGTGCGAATACCGAATAGTAGGCGGCCATCAGTGCCGCGCTCGATATACCCACGACAACGTTCACTAGGTACAGATGCCACGGCAAAGAGATTATGAGTAGTGAAAATGATGCAAGCGTAGCAAGTAAAGATCCGGCAATCATCGCCCAAAAATCATCATGCTCGCCGCGCCGTTTATCTAGATATCGTGCCAGCGGCACTTGGCATATGGATTTCGCAATTGCGGAAAATGCGACCGCAAGACCGATTGTGGAGAATGTAGCTCCCGAGACAATATCGGTGACAAATATCGCAAACACCGGCACAAAGAAGGCCTCCCCCACATTGGCGGTAAATATAAAAAGAAGGAGAATCCGAATGACCCGATTTACCGAAACATGTTTCATGTCTATACGCTAAAAATACTAAACCACAACTCCCGCATAACACCAGCAAGCAATGCGGCAAGAATAATCCAAAGAAGCCAACTTGCCCCTAAGCCATTTTGCCTGTTTGAGCTCTTGCGACGCAATACCAGCGTCAAGAGGACTATCGTAATACCGTCTATGCCAATCGCTACGCCACCCGCAAGGCCAATCGCACCCAAAAAATCATTCATACCAAGATAATAGAGCATCGGCGGCACCACCACGACCAAGAGCCAACTTACAAAAGCATCACAGCCATAATCATACCGGTAAATATTACGCAGATCCGCTCCCATAGAAATGTAGGATCGAAACACGGCACATAATCCAATGAGTGCGCCCAAGAACACCGCTCCTGACCCAAGATATGGCAAAAGACCCGAGATAGCATCCGGCGAAGTTGTCGTGCCAGAAACACCGGCAACCGTATAGATAAACAAAAGATAAATGGCAAGTGGGATGACCGTCCCGCCAATTACAATCTTACGAAATAATTTTTTATTGTTGTGACGAAATACGTCCGCCGCGTCTGGAATTGCTGAAGCTCCCGCAAATGCGAAGAGGAAGATGCCGTATGGGAAAAACCATGCACCCGGATCCCCAGGCCCTATACGCGCAATATCTGCATGTGGAAACGCAAGTAAGAATAAAACCCCTACAAACAGAACCAATGCTACACTCAAGATAAAATCAATCTGGCCAACGCGCATGAGGTTGACCGCCACCACCGCCCCGGCACACATAAAAAAGAGTGCGCTCAAAGACCCCGCAGAGACCACGCCCCCCAAGATGCGCTCAAGAAATATCCCCCCAAGAATACCGTAGGCAAGCATTGCTCCATAAAAGCCAATGACCGCCGAGCCGAGCGAAACCCGCCCAAAGACACTTCCAAGATAAAGACGTGCGTACCCCGGCAAGCGATGTTTTTTGGGCGTCGCGAAGATCACATCACTATACAAAAGATGTAGTGCGGTCAGTACACCAAACGTAAACACCAGATGCAGCATGCTCCACCACCACCCCGCACGCACTACCGCATACGGTAGCGCGAACATTCCCGCACCGACAACCGTCCCTACCAGTAACCCCAGACTGGAGTAGACTTTGGTATGTGCTCCCATGGACTATTTTTCGATTTGAATCACCTCCGCAATATCTTCGCGTGGGATACCCGCCTCCACTCTTCGTAATATCCACATGATGCTAAGTGTGAGCAGTGTAGTAAAAATAGCAACCGTATAAAACTCAAGGCCAACCGCCATACCAATCGCGGAAACCGTCCAAAGTCCTGCCGCAGTGGTCAAGCCCTGGATCCTATTGTCATGTAAGATGATAAGCCCCCCCGCGATAAACCCGATACCCACCACCACTTGTGCGGCAATACGTGCCGGGTCAAAGCTATCCCGAAATGCAAACCGTGAAAATCCATCCACCGAAAGTATGGTAAATAGCGCGGCCCCAAGGCACACGAGCGTATAGGTTCGCAGTCCCGCCGCTTTGCGCCGGTGTTCGCGCTCCACTCCCACAAGCATCCCTAGTATCACCGCAAGCAAGAGTTGCGAACATATGCGTATAGTTATGGGGTCGAGCTGTAACATAAAAATTATTCTTTTTGTATTTTTTCTTCTTCAATCAAAACTATCAATTTTTCCAAAAGACGTTTTGGGTCTTCATCGTATACAATACGTGCCTTGCGGTTGGAGGCTTTGACGATATCTTCAATAACATCCGCAGTCCCCCCCGTACCAGAGAGTACCCCAATGGGTTTCCCATCTTCAAATGCAATCGTAAACTCATTGAGCGTGCCAATACGTCCGCACCCAATCACTACCGCATCTGCAGACCGGGTAAGGAGCAGGTTTCTGCCTGAGTAATCAAATCCGGTATAAATAATCATATCCATATAGTCTACCGGGAGCTTAAATCGCTCCACATGCTCTCGCTCCGAGGATGCTGGAGAGAGTCCGATAGAAATGCCATGTTCTTCTTTAGCCCCAATGGCGGCCCAAAACGGAAAGCCGGTAGTGGCACCCGTGACCAACACACAATTGTGCCGAACAATCTCCCGCCCCAACTCTTTTGCCTTATCGAGGGCATCTGTCGAGCAGTGCCCGGTCTCTGCGGCACCCGATACGCAAATTTTGTATTTGAGATGATAATGCGGTGATCTGGTTTTCGTATCTTCAGGCATACTATCCAGTATACTACTCCGCCAAAATAAAACTATCACCCAAGTGCGGCGCGATCGCTTCAAGACCAAGATTGTCTTTGATGCGCTGTACCAGATACAACGCCGCTTTTGGCTCACCTTGCACTACAAATACTTTTTTGAGTCCTTCACGAGCTCCCGCTACATAATCAAACAACATATCTGAATCCGCATGTGCCGAGTATGAGCCAATATCATAGGCTTTGGCATGAATAGGTATTCGCTCTCCATGAATAACCGCCTCAGACGCCCCCTCGAGGATCCTGCGCCCCAGCGACCCAGATGCCTGATACCCAACAAACAAAATAGCATTTTTAGAATCCGGCAAATACCGGCGCGCATGATGGAGTATCCTCCCCCCTTGCATCATGCCCGCTCCCGCCATGATAATTTTGGGTGCTGGAACATCATTGATTGCCTTGGAATCATCAGTCGACTTGGTAAGTTTGAGCCCGGGAAATTTAAAAAGGTCGTCTCCTGACTGAATGAGCGCTTGAGCATCTTTATTGAAATACTCACTGTAATTGCGGTATACCGTAGTTGCATTAATGGCAAGGGGTGAGTCGATAAATACCGGTACGCGCGGGATACGCCCATGCTCCACGAGATCATTGAGTTCAAACAAAAGCTCCTGCGTACGCTCCAAGCTAAACGCCGGGATCATAAGTGTACCCCCCGCCTTAATCGTGTCCTCAATGACCCGC
This sequence comes from uncultured Candidatus Saccharibacteria bacterium, assembly GCA_964349275.1. GTDB lineage: Bacteria > Patescibacteriota > Minisyncoccia > Ryanbacterales > 2-02-FULL-48-12 > 2-02-FULL-48-12. Next base: position 11,070 of record CAYGFT010000002.1, on the reverse strand, counting down.
TCTAGTTTAATTTTGCGATCGGCTTTGTCCTCATGAATTCTATCTCCATACGCCGACTCGATAGTCAGGTACTCAATTCCTGTCACTTGCTCTTTCGGTGAAAGAATTGGCGTAGGTGAATTACCAAGATCACCGGTAAATGCGAGACGCACCGGAACGCCGTTATTGTCTGCCGTAATATCTACGATGGCAGATCCAAGAATATGCCCTGCATCCCGAAGCACCAGAGAAAGATTGCCTATAGTAATCTTTTGCCTATAAGGAACTCCCTGCCACATTGAGACGGCTTTTTCTATATCTTCCTCCGAATAAAAAAGTTTTTCTTCATGGTGGTGCGCTTCTTTTTCCATAATGCCCAGCGAGTCACGGAGCATAATATTGGAAAAATCTTTGGTGGGTGGTGTGGAATAAATAGTCCCTTTAAATCCGTCTCGCACCAGTTTGGGTACACGACCAATATGGTCCATATGTCCGTGCGTTACAAACAAAGCATCGATCGAGACGGGGTCAAAAGGAAACTTATCGACATTACGCATTTCACAAAACCGCGGGCACTGAAACATCCCGCAATCTATCAAGATACGTACTGTGTCTGTTTCCAAAAGATAACATGCCCCCGTAACCTCTTGCGCGCCCCCAAAAAAAGTAAGTTTAACCATATTACGCTTTATGTCTAGTATATATGCGACCCCCCAGATACGCAGCCGCGCCAACAAGATCTGCTAGGAGATCTCCCATAGTGTCTGTAAGACCCAACTGCATACGGAATACAAACCTGTTTGGAAAAAATAATGCATCTGAGACAAATTCTCCCCACTCCCACACCACGCCTATAATCATGGCGATACCCAGGAGGGAAGAAAAATAGAGCCACCGTGGCATTGAGAAATGTGACTGAGGCGCTACCAACTGATACCCATACGCAGCTACCATAGCGACCCAGAAACCACCTGATGCATGCATGACAATATCAATCCACCACAGTTTATGATACCACTGGTAGCTCAACCCGGCGACATGAACCGCCACAATAAGAATGAAAAAAGCGATAATCGCTTTTTTGCTAGGTAATTGCATGTTATAGATTAGCTTGGCCCTACCCGGGCGAACTTTTAGCCCTTCTCTACGTGGGTGCCCGCGGCATATCGCCACAGCGACCTGCTATATAAGGCTCCCAAAATATGTGGTGTCCTAAAAGTATAACCCGGGCAAAGCCGCTTGTATTGTAGCACTTCTCTGGGGACTACGCCTAATACTAGAATGTATGTGTCTCGTGTACCGTTTTGTAGTCGGAAATCTCATCCACATTGAACCAAAGCCAGACCTCGTGCTCGGCATCAGTAGCATCCGAGGATGCGTGCACTAAATTTTCAATACCTTTACCTTCCGCATCCGCATGAGAGAAGCTCATATGCGAAAAATCTCCTCGAATCGTCCCGGGAGACGCCGCTTTTGGCTCGGTAGCTCCGATCATTTTTCGTACGTTTTCTATGGCATTAACCCCCTGAATCACAAACGCCACTACCGGGCCGCTCGTGATAAACTCCACCATTTGTTTGCGTACATGCTCTCCACGCCGAATCGCTAGATCTTCCGTATAGTGTTTTTGAGCATGACCGGCATCTACCCAACGCATCTTCATGCCAACTATTTTTAATCCTGCATCCTCAAAGCGCTGGAGAATTCGTCCTATAAGACCGCGTTTGACGCCATCTGGCTTGATAATAACCAATGTTTTCTCAATAGTGCTTGTCATATGCACCCACACTACCACAGAGAAAACCCTTTGTGAATACTATTCCTTTACCGTTTTTGAGGTTACCTCATACATACCGGACCCATCAGTAGTAAGCACGATCGTCCCCTCCTCGTCCGTTCTATGCACGGGTATGCTAAATTGCCTCAAGCGAGCGAGCACATCCGCATGCGGGTGGCCATATGTATTTTTCTCGCCGCTTGAGATAATTGTCATCTCTGGAGATACTGCTTTGAGTAATACTTCCGAAGTGGAGGTCTTTGATCCATGATGTCCTACTTTTAGAATATCTGTATTCGGCAATACTCCGAAATACAAAAGTTTTCGCTCTAGATCGTCTTCCATATCTCCCGTAAATAGCACCGACGTTTCACCATATGCCAACTCTGCAACCACCATAGCATCATGCACATTTTTGCGCGAAACGCCTTCGAATGATTCAAGCGGCGCAATCATATCTATCCGTAAATCTCCCCCCGCAATCATGCGCTGGCCGGATACTGCAATGACATGCGGTATATGTTTGTCCCTGATACGGCGCTCCCACTCCTTGTAGGCACTCGTTGCATATACGGCACCCGAGTCAACCACCATACCAACCTCATACCGCTCCAGAACATTCACAAGACCATTTACATGATCTGCATGTGGGTGAGTCAAAATAATCGCATCCAGAGAGCGGTCATAAAAAGGCATTACCTCCCCCAATCTACGAAGTACCGTATCATCCGGTCCGCCATCAATCAAAATCTGCGTGCCGTCCGGTGATGTAACGAGTGCGCTATCCCCTTGGCCAACATCAAAAAAATATATAGTCAGTACCTCCGGCGGCGCCGACAAAACGACATACCAAATGGCACTGGCTGAAGCCACAAGAATCGCCAAAATAGCTTTTTGGACTCGAGACATATACCATTCCTAGCGCGTAATGGCATCTTCTGGCAAGCCATAGGGAAACTCCAACACACACCAAAACGCATGGTATGATACCAGCATGAAAAAATCTCCGGCTCTACGGTATACATTCATAATAATTTTCCTAGTGAGTATGGTGGGTCTGCTTTTTTGGCCAACACATCGATATGAATTTGTCTACGACGACTATCTCTCCATAGAAACAAATACTGCACTCCGGGAGCCAAATATTCTACAATACATCACTCATCCCGAAACCGCCTGGGCATCTCAAGTAAAAGATGCGGGCGGCATATACCGACCATTTGGCATATGGATATCCGCACAAGAGCTGTCACTGCTCGGCATGCACCCCGGACGCTGGCACATAGTAAGCATGGGAGTGCATATACTAAATACCGTACTGTTTTTTTTCTTCGTCTCCCTACTCGTTCGCAAAGAATCTATGGCATGTATCGCGGCACTGATATTTGCTCTACATCCTGCCGGAACCGAAGCAATTCTTTGGATTACCCAGCAAACCACCCTTTGGGCAACCAGCCTTACTCTCATCGCACTCATACTATTTACAAAATCTCTAGCAGGCAAACAACCATGGCTCTATATTTCTGGTGCCACTATCGCATCGTTTCTCGCGATATGCACAAAAGAACAGGCCATCATTATTCCGCTTCTTGCGGCCGTCATCTCCCGGCAACAACGGTCCACACCTATAGCACGGCGCGCAATCATCTCTCTCTCGGTGAGCAGTAGCGTATATCTCGTGCTTCGTATACTGTATCTTGGATCATTCAGCCAAACAGAAACTCCTTGGGGAGGATCTTATGGAAGCGCAATACTTACCATGATCCGCGGTGCCGCCCACTATATTAAAATTAGTCTCCTCCCATACCATCTTACGGTCAACTACGACTCTTTTGGCACATCGTACGCAATTAGTGATAGCGGGGTTTTAATCTCAGGAACAGCCATCGTAGCGATACTCTGGTACATGTGGCGTCTGTGGCGTACGGAGCATACTGCAGAGTACGCTCCCCTACAATTACTCGGCATCAGTTGGTTTTTTATCGCCCTTATCCCAGTAAACAATGTGTTTAACCCATTGCGCGAAATTATCAACGAGCGCTTTTTATATATTGCACTCCCTGGTCTGGCACTTATAGTTACGGCGGCGGGGTATTCGATTTTTGATAAATATTTTACGCAAAAGGTGCGCACCGTACAACTTGGTTTCATAGGTACTACTTTTCTTATACTCCTATTCCTCGCCTACCAATCACATACGCGCATCAAAGACTGGCAAAACGAAGAGCACCTTTGGCGCGCCGCTCTGCGTGTCCACCCACATGACGTGCGGAACCACCACAACCTCGCCGTTGCTCTAGAAAAACAAAGCTCAAGCGATGAAGCCCTGCGCGAATACCAGATAGCTCTTGATCTTGCTCGAGATAATAGCATGGAAAAGCGGGAGATTATTACTCTTGGATGGGCGTATCTACGCGCGCGACAACCGGACAAAGCCATCCGCACCATCGCACAAATATACCCCAACCTCCCCGACAACGATGAGGCGGCATTTGTATATGGGAATGCCCTCTTGGATAAGCAGGCATACCAAGAAGCGGCATCGGCATTCATGATGCTTACGGCCCGCACACCAAAAGACAATGAATATGTACTGTATGCGGTACTTGCCGCTACCTTAGCTGGAGATACAAAAATATATGAACGCGCACTCCTGCTCCGCTCCCCGGCGGAGATGCAAGCGCTGTTTGTACCACTCTCTGAGGCAAGAAAAAAAATACTCGCCGGTCAAACAAAAGATGGCATCGCCCTTACAACTCAAGTATTACAAAAATATCCTGCACCTTCGCCATTTGTACTTATCTGGCTCGGTGAAGCATTTGAGCACATCGAAGACCAAGACTCGGCGGCAACACTTTATAAGATTGCCTATGCCTCTCCATTTACTGCAATTAGCGCGCTCCAAGGGCTCCATCGTCTCCAGATGCCACTCTATACTTCTGCGTCCGCCGGTAACTCACCAGCCCCCTAAGAAAGGCTCCTCCATACAAAGATACCAACAGTACAAATCCTACATGCCCTAAGTCTACCGATGCAAACGGCAGAGACCCCAGGGCATGTATGATAAAAAGTTCATAGGAAAGTAAAGCATAACTTACGCCTCCCAAAAGCATTCCGAGTAGGGATGCGCCAAACCCCGCAAGCACTGCCACAAAACCAAATGCCATAATGATCGGAATGAATGATAAGACTAGTATATTCGCAAGCGGACTAATAAACGACAATGTTCCAAAGTAGTATACGAGGGTCGGTAATACACTTGCTTGCGCGCCAAGTGTAGATGCTAGATTCTCGCGTATACCAAAATATTGTGGGAACCACAGAAGACGCCTCTTGAATATTGGCGCAAGATACACGATGCCGAATGTCGCCAAAAATGAAAGCTGGAATCCTACATCAAATCGCAGAATCCGCGGATCATAGAGCATCATCAGTGCTCCCGCGCACACAATAGCGTTAGCCGCCTGATACGACCGCCCCTCTCGACGCGCTATAAGTACGAGAATACCCATAATACTTGCCCGTACGATGGAAGCAGACGCTCCCGTCATCACCGTAAATCCAATCACGCATATGACCGGTATCCAAAACCCCGCTACAGCCCCAACATGTAAAACCCTCATGAGCACGGCAATGTTTTCGGCGATAATCATAATGTTGAATCCGGAGAGCGCTACAATATGAGTCGTCCCCGTACGTTGCAAATCTAAAGAAAGATCTTCCGGGATGCCGGTACGCGCTCCTACGAGAAGACCTTTGAGTAATGAAGCGTGTGGCTCCGGTACTATCTCCTCTACTCCCTGCTCCACACGCTGTTTTATACGCAATAAGTATTGGTATACTACGCCTCCTCGATCGTGCCCAATCAGCTCTATTTGTGGACGACGCATGAGCGCGTATACTCCTTTTGACTTAAGATATGCAGGATAATCAAACCCATCAAATGCCTCTGGCCGTTCCAAGACACCAGAGAGACGCAAGTTGTCTCCGTATACATACGAAGGATACTCGTCCGCATACACGACAACCCGCCCCAATAAAGGACGCACTCCTTGATCGTGCGCTATTTGCTTGAGCTCAATCACAAGCCGCAGTGAATTTGCATTTTCTTGCGGCTCTTCCGCTACAATTCCCTCGAGTACAATCCTTGATCCTGTATCCCCCAATATAAATGGATCTTGGTGGGTGAGCTCCACCGCATCATACCGCCATATGCCGAGCCCAAAACTCATCAGCATCATGCCAAGCACTACCGCACGATTCAACTTTGCCTTTTGGTGTACCTGTGCGTCCAGTAACCCATACGAAAAAGATGCCATAGCGCTTGCGATCAAAACGTACACTACGGGAATAGCAATCGGCCAAAAAGAACGTACCGCTATGCCGGCGATACAACTACAGAGTACATACAAAAAAGCACGCGCTTTGGGCATGCACTATCCGTAGCATAGAACTTCCACAAGAAAAAGATGCGCGTGCTAACTCAACCGGATATCCTCAAGACGCAGACGAAGCTCGCGATTACCATTCCACTCATTAAGATCAAACGATACTACCGCATCCACATGCGCGCCCACTGCGACCACATCCATCCACTCACGCGGCGCGTTAAATTTGAGTGCCGAGACCGTCCGTGCATTATCCGCGAGTCCCAGACGCAAGTGCTTACCGCCACTCCCAAATACTTGAGCAGATACTACTTGGGCATCCCGCAAGAGAAAAAGTGGTTTTTTATTCTCCTGTCCAAATGGCTGAAAACGCTCCACTGTATTAAACGCCTCCCAGGTAACATCCCCCGCACGAAGCTCTGCCTCCAAAACAATCTCAACTGGTTGGGGATTATCAAGCTCGCGTGCTATCACCTCACGGAGCTTACAACCAAACGCGCCGACATTTTTTTCTTCCAAAGAGAATCCTCCCGCCGCCTGATGCCCGCCAAAATCCAAAAGCGTATCCGCGCATGCTCGCATCACCTCCACCGCATTGATACCACTTGCCGTGCGACAAGATCCTTTTATGTGATCCGGCGCACCACCATAGAGAAATGCCGAGCGCCCATACTCTTCGACCAAACGCGTAGCCGCGATTCCCAAAACTCCCGGCAACCATTCTTTTTTGCCAAAATAAAACACGGGCGGGAGCTCGGAAAGTTTTGCAATTTCTTTTTTTAACTCTATGCAAATCTCCTCGACTAATTTTTTACGATCTTCGTTTTCTCCCTCAAGACGCGTCACCAGCCAACGCGCCTCCTCGCTCGACTCGGTAGTGAGAAATTCAAATCCCGTAGTTGCGTGCCCCATGCGGGATGCGGCATTGATCCGCGGCGCAATAGTAAACCCGATCGTATCCGAGGTAATCGTTGGGTTCACTCCCATGCGTTGGGTACGGTACAACTCTTTAAGACCAGCTCTGCGCGCCCGGGAGAGCACCTTGAGGCCGTAATGCACCAAGACGCGATTTTCACCAAGAATCGGCACCATATCCGCAACACCTGCGATGGCTACTACATCTAAAAGCCATTTGGACCACTCCAGTGTCACCGGCCAAGTACCACGCACGAGGATGCCTTGCACTACTTTAAATGCAAGCCCCGCACCCGATAAATATTTGGAGGGGTAGGCATCATCTGGATGCTTGTAGTCGATAATGGCATACGCCGGCGGCCATTGCGGCGGTACAATATGATGATCAATCACAATGACATCCATGCCCAACACACTCGCGCGTTCGATCTCTTTGTAATTGGTAACCCCGCAATCAATCGTAATCAAAAGCTTGGCTCCTCCAGAGGCAAACTCCTCGATATGACGCATTTTCAGCCCATATCCCTCCTCATACCGGTGCGGAATATAATTTTGGAAATTAGCAAAATCTACCGCACGAAAAAAATCATGGAATACGACCGAGCCGCAGATACCGTCCGCATCATAGTCACCGAAGATGATGATTTTTTCGTTGGACCGTATCGCATCTGTAATACGCGAGACCGCCCGCTCCATATCTTTGAGCAAAAAGGGATCATGAACATGCGCCACATAATCCGGGGACAAAAAAACATCCGCCGCCTCTCGGGTACGGATATCCTGCCGCCAGAGTAACCGCTGAACAATAGCGGGCTCACCAGAAAATACCGCCTGCATCTCATCCTCGGGGAATGCTCGAATAACCCAATGCTTTGCCGCCATGTGATTAGTATATATGAGCACCCCAAAAAAGAAAAAGTCGGCACTCGCCGACCTACGCCGCTTCACGAAAAGTATGTTCTAATACCTCCGGAGTGTTGCGTCTCCTTAAAGCAATTTCCTGCGCAATCGCCGCATCGCGATCTCTGAAACTTCGCTCCAAAAGCAATACTAATACCTCAGCCCTTCGCCATTCTTCCTCGGTCACCCAGGTATCACGAGATTTCGCCTTTTCAATCAGCTGACGCAGTAAGCTCGTCACCGCACTTCCAAAAAATAAAGGATCATTATAGAGAATCGCTCCAATCAGCGCTTTGGCAAGAGGTTCTGCGGCCTCAGGTATCTCTCCATGCGGAGACGACTCTTTCACGACAAGACCGAGGAGCTCTACGAGACGCAACCTATCCTCTGTATACATACTTCCCTCCTTATCATGTGAAGCTTCGTTTTGTCTGACACGCTAATATTTACTTTTTAGTTTAGCGCCGTTTATGCTCGGCGAGCAATGCCTCAATCCCCGGAAGTGTTCCTCGCCCAAGAAACTCAAGCATAGCCCCGCCGCCAGTCGAGATATGATAAAACTTTTTTTCCAGTTTGTAGCGATGTATCACCGCAAGCGTGTCCCCACCTCCCACGACGGTTTTTGCTTTTGCTCCGGCGAGCGCACGAATCAAATCCTCGGTCGCCTGCCCATATCCCTGCTCGATAAATCCAAGCGGACCATTCCAAAGTACCATACGCGCAGATGCAATTTTTCCTTTCAAAATACGTACCGTCTCGGGACCCGCATCATAAATCCTATCGTGCGCGGATACCGCCTCTACTGATTTTTGCTTGTGCCCTTTGACTACCACATCAAATGGCAGTATCAAATTTTTCTGGGAGAGAAACTTACGGCGGATGTTTTGCTCCGCATCTTTTTCGATCGGAGATACACCCACCTCATAGCCAGCGGCATCCAGAAAGGTATTGGCGAGTCCCCCACCCACAAATACCTCGTCTGCTTTTTTCATAAAGCGATCCAGTACCGCCACTTTGGTTTTAAACTTCACGCCTCCTACGATACACAAAAAAGGATGTTCGGGATCAAGTACTTCTGAAAGATGGGCCACTTCACGAGAGAATAATGGCCCTGCATATGCCGGCAAAAAACCGGGGAGACGTGCAATTGAGGCATAGGGTCGGTGCGATTGCGAAAATGCCTCATTGATATACACATCTCCAAGCGTCGCAAGTGTGCGGGCGAATAGCGCGCTATTTTTTTCCTCCCCGGGGAATACGCGCAAATTCTCCAAAAGTATCCAAGTTTTACGATCAGCTCTTTGCTGAAGGAGTATTGCCTCCTCCACGCTCCGCGCCAGGAGAATTTTGCGTCCGCAAAGCCGCTCCAGAGCTTTTCGCATAGGGGCAAAACTTCGATGACGTTTTTTCTCGGTAAGGTGCCCTAGGATCGTAATCGTAGCACCCCGCCGCTCCAAGTCGAGCAACGCCGGAAGTGTCATGACAATACGGAAATCATCTACAATTCGCCCACGGATAAGTGGTACATTAAAATCTACGCGTATGAGCGCACGCTTACCCTCAAGACGCTCAGTAGATAATTGCGGCAGTGCGTGTTTCATACATCTTGCGAGTAGCTCGTCTCTGCCTCATGAAGTATGTGTGTAAATTTCCTGGCACTTGCACTCGCGTGCCCCACAAGAGCTCCGTCCACACCACCACGTTCCAAAAATCCACGGATATTTTCTGGAGTTACCGATCCTCCATACAAAACACGGATTCGGGAAGCCGTAGCTTTTCCATAGAGATCGTGCAAGATTTTACGGATATAGATCGCCATCTCCAAAGTACTCTCCGGCGTATCTACCGATTTGGGATGATGCGCACTAATAGCCCAGATCGGCTCATAGGCAACGATGAGACGGCCAGCAAGCGTACGACTGACACCTTTGAGACTCGCGAGTAACTCACGTTTGACCACCGCAAGAGATGACCCATCGGTCGCACGCTCACGCTCGCCGACACAAAGGATCACCCACAGTCCAGCGCCAAGTGCGGCTTTTACTTTTTGCGCTACTCGCTCATCCGTATCTCCCGCTAAGTCTCTACGCTCTGAATGCCCTGCAACGACATGTGTAGCACCCACCGAAGCAAGCATGCGTGCGGATACCTCTCCGGTATAAGCTCCTTCGACAACCCAAGAAACATCCTGCGCACCGACATGCATATTTTTGCGTTTGGCCATATGCGGCACAAAAACAAAAGGCACAGCGAGCACCATCTCCGTACGTTTCAGCTGGGAAGCAATCATCACACAAGACTTATACAAAGCTCTGGCTTCCGCTTGTGTTTTGATATAGAGCTTCCAGTTAGCAACTATGAGTGTTTTTGCAAACGAACTTTTCATATGTATTGATATATCCTACTTGAGCATCCGCGGCACATCCTCGGGCGAAATCACCACAACATCTACCCCCGTCCCAAGCTCGAGACCTGCTGGTGTAGAAGTTTTGGGTAATATCTCTAAGTGCCAATGATAATTTTGACCAGCTTCTCCGATAAGTGGGGCGGTATGAATAAAAAAATTATATGCGGGGTCATTGAGCGCCTTGTGCAATTTTTTCAAAATCCTGGTAAGGGCATCGGCAAGATGTCGCATATCTTTATCAGATAATGTTTCAAAACGCGGACTGTGCCGCTTGGGATATATCCGTAACTCAAACGAACTATGCGAGGCATAAGGCGCCAGAGCCACAAATCGCTCATTCTCATACACGATACGCTCGCCCAGTTTAAGCTCTTCGGCAACTACTCGACAATGCACGCACGCCTCTTCCCGCTTAAAAAACCGCTCCGAGCCCTCAAAACTCCGCACCACATCAGGTGGCACGATGGGGAGCGCAATAATCTGTGAGTGTGGATGCGGCACAGACGCCCCCGCTTCATGCCCATGATTATGAAATACCAATACATACGCAAGGCAAGGATCGCTCTTGACCGACATATATCGCTCTTTATAGGCACGAATCACGAGCTCTGCTTCAGCAACCGACATGAGACCCAAACTCTCCTCATGTTCGCGTGTGACAATTACCTCGTGATACCCGACCCCATCCATTGAAGAGTATATAC
>CAYGFT010000001.1:20794-66103 GCA_964349275.1 uncultured Candidatus Saccharibacteria bacterium | reverse complement strand
GCGTAAAAGTAACTTAGGGATGTCTTCCGGAAAATTCTCGAGATCCCCATCCAATGTGACAATAATCTCGCCACGGGATTTAACAAACCCAAGACCAAATGCCTTGGTCTGCCCTACGTTCCGCTCCAGACGAAATGCGTGCAAAGGATGAAGCCCGCGCATCGCTTCAAATGTCTTGTCTTTGGAAGCATCATCAACAAAAATAATCTCATAGGTCCGTCCCAGGCTCTCCATAACCGAAACCAGTCGCCTATGCAACTCTGCGACCGTACGCTCCTCGTTAAAAAATGGCACAATGACCGAGATATCAACCGCATCTTTCATGGAAAATATAATACCATATATCTATGTATTTTTCAATCCCTCCGTATATAGAGATCAGGGTACTCTTCTGACTGGATATAGAAACTAACGATGCGCGGGTCGGAGAGGTTTTTGCTGATCGTGTAGGTGGAGATTATCTTTGGCTTTTTTTGTTCAATCAGTTGGTAAATGTCATATTCATACCCCTTCCACTTTTTGTATGTGGAAAGCTGGCCTACATGCGGACTGACCGAAAACCAAAAAAAGTCTAAGTCTTTTCGAAATATATTAAATTGAATATCCCCATCGTAGACAAAGTCATCAGGCTTGGTGTGGGAAAGCACGTACTGGATCTTTTTGAGCTGGCGATCATTGTACTCGCCGCCGCTCAAGGAGTTGGTCATGGCATAGCCCAATGATACAAAGGGCATCGCTACCGCAAGCACCATACCGAGTGTATATGCCTTTGGCGTATCTCTCCATATCCCATAGAAGCCAGCGGCTGATACCACAGCCACAAACGGCAAAGCCATCATATAGTATTGCTGGCTCGGCGCGGGCACCAAAAATACCGAGAGGAATAGGAACATCGAAGCGGCTCCCACATATTTTTGCAAGGGAGTTTTGAGAAACCAGAGCATCCCAAAGGCATAGAAAAGCCAGAGGATACTGTTCTCGGTAAATGCAGCTACCATAAATTTATACGGTGGAAATACTACATCAAGTTTGGCATTCATAATCCAATTCCAGACAATGTAGGACTGTAGCTGACCAGACCAGAGAAGATAGATGAAATAGGGCGCCTGCACCAATACAAACAACCCGCCGTACAAAAATATATCCTTGATGGGTAAGACTTTTTTGTGCACGGCATACAGGAGCACCGCCCCCACAAACAGAATGGCAAATAATGCTTTTTGCAAAAAAAGAAAGGATATCCCCATGAGGATAGCACTCGCATAGAGATACGATCGCTCGCGATGCATAATGTAACGCACGAGATAGACACCACTCCACAACGTAAAAAAGGTCTGTGGCACATCGGGTCGCACTTCGATCGCCTTTTGTAGAAACATCATAGTAGACGCGAGAAATAAGACACTGATATACCCGACCTCCCTTCCCCACACGTCTTGCGCCATACGGTATGTACACCAGAGCATGCCTATGAAAAAGAAAAACATAATCATCCGCATAGCTATAATCATGGCGACCGATTCACCAAATAGATACCACACCGGCAGAGAGGCGTAATACATGAGGGGATGGTGTTGATTGGCAAAGTCAGTATAGATTCTTTCGCCCTGCGCTATCTTCCAAATGCTATGTATAGCTTCAAACTCATCATGGTCAAAAAACCTGAATAGCACCAGAAAAAGCGCCGTAGCAAGCACTACGATAAGCATGACTTTATATACCCGTTCAAATGAAAAAAGTGCCCTGACCTCCATATGGCCTTATTTAAGCATAGTGTGTAAATCCCTTACAAACATATTCGTAAACACCTCGGCGCCCGTAGTATTGAGATGATCGGCGTCCTGGAACAAATCATCCTCGTGTGACTCAAACGATACAACATAATTGAGTACCAATAAAAATCTATGGGCGTGTTCGTCAAATGCATGCTCTACTTCAGCCAATGCAAGCTTACGTGCCCGATTTTCATAGGCAGTAGTGAGTGGGTAACGCACCGCAATAACCTGCACACCTCGAGCTTGTGCAAGATACAAAAGTTTATCGAGAGCATCTACCATCTCCCGCTCCACGAGAGATCCTGAAAGGAGATGATCCTCTATCCGTCGGCTGGTAAGCGCATATTTTGCCTCATCCGAAAAATCCCCCCAGCGTTTGTGCTCCAGTGGTGCCAAATCGCCATACGGAGTTACAGATATACTCCGCGGATTTTGCTGACGGGTAAAAAGTGCTCTAAGGTCCTTTTTTATAACCGTAATGAAAAAAAATCTATTTTCTGAATCTGTAAGCGGTACGTATGCATGAAAAAACGATTTGCAAAACTCTACCCAAGAAAACCCATACACCGCGCGTATGTTTTGTAACGAAGCAATGCGATACATGTGTCCTGCGTCCTTATCCCGCGCATAAAAAGCCGAGAGCATGTGGTAATCTATCGGGATCGCAATATATTTGATACTGGGCTTTTTTTGCAAAGCATACTCGACTTTCAAAAACATCTCGCGGTATGTCTCACTGGGAAAACTAAAGTTATAGATATCCGAAGGCAAAAACTCTTGGCGTATGCCAAATGTAGGACGCGAATCCCCAAGTACCAGCACTTTGGGTTGTATGCTGGGATCATCAAAACGATCGACCAATGCATAAAAATTGTCCCGCGACCCCACACGAAAAGAATACAGATACGACAGCACTCCAAAGATGAGCAGGAGCCCTAAAAGAAAAACTACTATTTTTTTAACAAAGCTCGTCATATATCTATTGTCTCAGTCTTCGACTTTTCTACCTGTTATCTCCCCTAGCTCACGAAAACTTCCTTCCCCGTAAGTACTTTCAACAAGACGAGCGACCGGCAAGAGATTTCCATCGATTTGAGCTTTGATAAAAATATCCATAACTTGCTCACGGCTCGAATAAGAATCCCTGTTTGAGTTCCATATGTCATCCACAAGACCGGACAAACCCCCAGCTTCTTTTGTCCGACTCATATCAGGCATACATCCGGAATCTAATTCTTTTTTAAACGTCTCATTTTGGGAAATTTCTTCATCATAAAAACGCTTCGTCATAAGCGATATGACTGCTTCCTCAAAATCATGAAAATATTCCTCCCTGCCATCCCGGGAAGTTACCGTAAATCCGTTCCGGTAAGCCTCAAGTTTTTTTACCCCCTCCATATCCGGCGTCGTTATCTGCAAAGCACTGTATGATTTTGTGTGAAAGAGTTCATGAAATGTAATAAGAGCTGTCTGGATATCCGAGTCAGACCTGTCTACGAGCATACTACCAAACTTGGTGGCATGAGCACCCCCACCCAATTTACCTTGGGTAAATTCTTTGGTACCACCATCTCGAAGAAAGTGAATTTTTTCCAGTGGTACGTCAAATTTTGGCTCCCTGCCATATGCACGCAAATACGCAGATACAGCGTCTTCGGCAAATTTTATAATTTCCTTGTCCCGTTGGGTTTTCTCAAGTTCAAAACCCTCAATAACCGACGTCCCGTGTTCCGCATAATATGCGGCAAGCAATCTCTCTGTCTCCTCCTGCCAATCCGGCTGGACACCTACAACTCTGTCATAAGGCATGAATTCAAAATTTTTCATGAATTGAATGTGGAGGTACTTAGTTTTTAAAACTGAAAATAAATAAACGCGCGGGAGGTCTGGTCTCCAAAAAACACGATAGCCATGATCATCGCGTAATACACCGACCAACGAAGCGCTCTTGGTAAACGTACCATCCATGCCTTTACCCGCTCGACACTCCAGCCTATGTGTATAGCCTCCATGAGAATCAACCCGACGAGCACCACAGCGAGGCGCGTATCACCAAGCGTCACCACCAGAGTCTCACGCAAATGATGGAGCGATATATCATGCAAAAGAGTAGAAAGGCCGCCAAAAAACAAAGCCACTTCTCTAAAACTCTGTGCACGAAAGAGTATCAGTGAAAGCGCTATACAAGTGAACACAGTCATCGGTTGCCATAGGGAGCGCAATTTTTGCAGTACTATCGGAACACGAGCAAACATCCTATCCCTCGCCTTAAGGGTAAATACCGAAACTATCATATAGACAGCTTGTAATATGCCAAACAAAATAAAATTGGCACTCGCGCCATGCCATAGACCGATAAGCACCATATTGACAAAGATACTTATCGCGAGCCCAATAGCTCCCCAATAGCGCATATACATCCGCAAAGGCAAAAATACATAATCCGTAAGCCATGCGGTGAGCGTCATGTGCCACCGCCGCCAAAAATCCTGGATGGTCGGAGCATAAAATGGGTTGGCGAAATTTTTGGGTATGGTGATACCAAAGAGCCGCGCCGATCCGATGGCGATATCCGTGATACCCGAGAAATCCGCATAGAGCTGTATCGCGAATAGATAACTTATAATAAGAAGCTCAAGCCCCGAATAGGATCCGGGTTCTTTAAACCCCTCTGCGACTACCAGAGAAAGCGCGTCTGCTATGACCAGTTTTTTAAATATCCCAAAAAGGATAAGTCGGAGACCACTGGTAACCATGGAGACATTGGGTGGATGCGGGGAGGAGATTTGTGGTAAAAAATCAACCGCCCGTTGAATGGGTCCCGCCAAAATCTGAGGGAAAAACGCAACATAAGAGAAAAACATGGCAAAACTTTTCTCGGGCACAAGCTTACCGCTATATACATCCACCACGTAGCTTATGAGTTTGAATGTATAGTAAGAGATCCCGACAGGGGCAAGCATGCCGAGGAATGGCGCATCAACCGAAAAAAACTCTGCAAGCTCGCCCGCATACTTAAAAATCCCGAGTACCAGAAGAAGTGCTCCTACCGCAAACATGGCTTCGCGGTATTTAATATTCTCTACCGAGTACTCCATCCGCTTTGCGACAAGAAAAACAACCCACGCAATCAAAAACAGTAACACTGCATAGGGGATACTCCAAAGCGCATAAAAAATAATAGAGACAAGCGAGAGATATACCGCCTGATTCCTGGGCTTGACGCGATAATAGAAAAAGGCAGATACGCCGAGGACAAGGAGAAATGGAAGGGAGTAAAATTGCATGAGGAGAAAGGCGTAAGAGGTATAAGGGTTAGGGGAAATCTAAATTGATAAATTACCATCCAAATTCCGAAAGAAGCACGCCATCCAAGCTTTTTCCAAAAGCGAGCTTGACATAAGGAACGATTTCTTCCGGGAGACTATCACCACTAAACCAATCAAGAATATCGCACTTCTCCGGCTCTTTATTTTCTATCTCCCCCGTCCAATCCCGCACAGTAAAGAAAAAATCCATCCGCTCGCCCGTCTCGTCATGCTTGGGGCGATATAAAACATGTACCAGACGCAAATCCTCTTTTTGTATATCAATGCCGATTTCTTCTTTTGCTTCCCGTATCATGGCCGCGGTAAGCGCCTCACCTACTTCTACGTGTCCCGCGGGGCACCATATATTTTCCGTCCATATAGCTGGTATTACACCTTCTCCCAAGCAGTATCTTTTCGTCTTTGATGAGAAAAAGATACACTGCGGGGACCACCTTGTGACGCTCTTTCATAAAAACATATCTAGCTTTTACGGCTGAAGTTTTTTGGCTATCAAGTTTACAAACTCTCCCACATTATTCGCTACGTAGACCTCGCGGGTGGCAAACCGAATACCAAACGCCTCCTCGACCGCAACAATAATATTGATGTGATTGAGTGAATCCCAATCCGAGACGTCAGACGCAGTAGTAGCTTCGGTGATAGCGAGTGCAGGGTCACCAAATACATCGCGCAATATCGCCTCTAATTTTGTTTTAATCTCTTCTCGGCTCATAGGCATATCGATATCTACACAAGCGTAATATGTATCTTTTTATCCTCATAGGTTGCGGTCGGTAATCTCCATACCGTGTGACCATCCTCATCCGAAACTAGCTCAAACCCAAACCTTGGGTAAAAATCTTTAACCATCATATTTTTTGTAGTTGGGACATACTCACCTCCCAACTCCGTGCATCCCCAGGCTTTTGCCTGCGCTACCGCATGATTCAACATGAGCTCCTCTACTCCGCGCGCCAGCACCCGGCAACTCATGAGCCATGTATCCACAAAAGCGCGTATGCCATCACGCTTGAGTATGGCAAGGCCCACGAGGCCGTAATCACCAAACGTATCCTTTAGAGTCACATAAAAAGGATAGTAATTTTTTTCGTCTTGCATAAACTTTGCACACTCGGCATCCGTGTAACGGCGCGTCGTGAGATTGAACTGGTTGCTTCGGAGTATGAGCTGTGCAATACGCGGCAGATGAAACTCATCAAAACGGGCAACCCACCCCTCCATAGCAAGTGAGGCTAGGTAATCATCGATACTTGCATAAGAAGCTTTGGCAATCACCCGAGACGCCTCCTCACGATACATATCTGCACGCTTGGCATCCTCTTCGGAGAACGAAGCTACTTCAAAAAGATTAAGCTCTGAAAGCGCCTTTACATAATCTGCCGGGTCTTCGGGAAGCTCGGGCACTATCACCTCGGGTAGACGATCCCGCACAAGATTGCGCTCAAATGGGTTGTCATCCAGAAATACCATCGAGTCAAATCCGATGTTGAGTATACGCTGTATCTCTTTGATATTGTCGGCTTTGTTTTGCCAGTTTGCCATAAACACCGCTATGTCTTTTTCACGCAAAACCATATCGGGGTGCTCACGAAATACCTTGAGTGCCGTCTCTTTTTCATTTTTACTGCATACCGCAAGAATAATACCACGATTTTTTAGTGCCAGTAAAAATACCTGGAATGTATGAAATGCCTCACCCTCGCCTCCATGCCCCAGCTGTATGCCCTCCAAGCCATCATCTCCTACCACCCCTCCCCAGAGTGTATTGTCAAGATCAAGAATAAGGCACTTGACCCCTTTACCCTGATGAGAAAGCGCAATATCAGTGATAGCTTGGGCCACATGGGGAAGATACGCGGGAGCACATAAGGATTTGCCGATCACCCACATTTTTTCATCAAACCAGTCTTTACGTCCGACATAAGAAGCGAGATACTCCAGATCAAGCACACGAATGTTTTTTGCAAGACGCACCTTCTCGGAAAGTTTTTGATTAAAATCCACAAGAGACATAGAGAGTGATCCAGGCACATAATGATCGTATTGACCAAAGAGTCGCTCATAGGGAAGCGCTACATTAGACTGGATGACCAGAGCCTCCGAATGACTTCGTATTGCATCCCAGAGAGACACGGCGCGCGCGGATGCCTCGACCGCAAACAAAGCGGATCTCTCGAGACTATGATATCGATCACGCATGCCGTGCGTTGCATGGAGTACCACAATAATATCCGGCACAAAACGATAAAGCGCTGAATCAGGATTGAATACCTCCAGTTCGGTCGCGCCAAATCCCCCCTCGTATATTTCCGTCTTTATATGCTCGCGAGCAAATAATGCGCGCACCATCAGAGCAAGATGTTGTGTCGCTACGTCTCCCAAAAGCGCTATCTTGAGGATTTTTGTATGCACAAAATCGCCAGGATTTTTTGCCTCCTTGAGCAAATTTGCATATTGCAAATGTTTTGTATCAGGTGTTAGCATGCGACGCCTCCTCCTGTGATCGGAATATTGGCACCTGAAATATATGACGCTTGATCTGAAAGCAGAAATGCAATGCTAGACGCCACCTCTTCGGGGCGCGCCAGACGCTTCATGGATGCATCCTCCTCCTCCATCTCCATTAGACGCTCAGGGATATCGCCGGTATAGCTGGTACGCATAATACTCGGGGAAACGGCGTTGACACGTATATTTTGCGGCGTAAGCTCTGCAGCCATAGCTCGAGTAAGACCGAGCAGAGCGTACTTGAGTGTCACATACTCAATAAGTTTTTGTGGCGGCATACCCAACACGTAGGATGAAAGTACGCTCACGATAGCACCTGCACGCTTCTCATCTTTGGCTTTTTGAGCAAATACTTGCGAGATGCGAAATACCGGCATAAGCCCTTCTGATTGATAGGAGACAAAATCGCCGACGTTCATAGAGAGCAACGATCCACGCTTGGGGCGAGAGAGGGCATTGTGCACGAGTCCGTCAAATGCGCTCGCCTCGATAAGCTGTACAATACGCTCAACATCCTCACGCTTTGTCGCATCGTACGGCACACACGTCGCACCCGTTTCTTGAGCAAGTTCTTGCGCTTGATCTTTATGTGTAAGATACGTAAATACCACGGTGTCCCCGCGTGCAGACAAAATACGCACCAGTGCCGTGCCTATATCCCCCGAGCCACCGGTAACAAAAACGTTCATGAGATGAAAGATTTATGCATTACGATTCACAAAAGATTTATCTACCTACATCCTCAACCTCACAGCATACGTCTGCTTATTTTACTCAAGCATCCCCACCTGGGCACGCGCTGTAGCGGCTATTTTTTGTTGCGTCACATTCTGTAGGAGTATTTTGATAATAACCACCTTGAGCGCCTCTACTTTTTGTATCACCTCCGCCTCAAGCCGTATCGTATCACCAAGATAGTTTGGATTTTTGTACTGAATATCCACCGACTGGAGCATGGCATATTTTCCCGGGTACTCCACTCCAACAAAATGAGACACAAAGCCATTCAGAAGTGCCCCATGCATGACTCTGCCTGCAAACCCACGCTCTCGAGCAAATGTTTCATCGACATGCAACGGGCTTGTATCCTGAAAAGCATCCAAGAAACTCTTGTAGACCTCCTCCGTGAGAGTGTACTCCCGCTGCAAAGTATCCCCCTCCTCTATTCCGCTAAATGTATACATATGCATAGCTATCTCCTGGCATTATTGCGTATTTTACGTCCATCAGCAATACGCCAAACAGCCGAGGGACAAACGATGTCCGGCGCATATTCTTGAGCCACAGAAAACCAAAAACGTTCTTTTTGAAAACTGCGCACTCGCCACAAAGCACGGTGAGTGCACATCGTTACCGTACACACGCCCGGATCTTCCATGCGTATAAAAAATTCTTTTGGGTGATACGGCCGAGCATCAGCGAGGAGCTTACGCACAGACTCTTTGACCGTCCATATATATGCCACCAAATCCTGTAGCGGCAAAGCCATCCGGGACGCCACCTCATCAACTTCATGCTTTGTAGCGGTATAAGCAAGAAGCTGTTGCGCATATACACGATCTTTGGCGTACTCCACATCAACACCAATAGGACCAACCGAGACCGCTCCTATGCCAACTCCCTTTGTATGAGCGAGAGAACCGTATACATCACTCCCTTTTACGTACGGCGCCCCACTCGGATGGTGGGCCACTAATATAGCGTCCCTACCTATCGTACCGCCTGAGAAATCAACAAATGCCTGTTTTAGCGCGAGGTGCCCCATACGACTATCATGCATGCGGAGTGCATAAGCATCGCGCGAGATATCTGCACACCCCAGAAGCACTACATCCGCGCGTGCCATAGCTACAGACCTATTTTTTCCTCGATAACATAATTGGGTCGGCGCTTGGTCTCGTCATATACCCGTCCTACATATTCACCAATAACCCCGATAGAGAGGAGTTGAATGCCGCCGAGGAACAATGTAATCGTCGCCAACGAAGCAAACCCGGGGATAGAAAGATCGGTGAATAGACGGAAATACAGGACAACAAGAATAGCAAAAAAAGAGGTTGCCGATACCACTGCACCCAAAAATGTAATCATATGCAGTGGTACCGAGGAGAACGAAAACAGACCGTCATAGGCAAGACGCACCAGGCGTACAAAGGTATACTTTGGCTTGCCTGCATAGCGTTCATGACGCTCATAAGGGATACCCATCTGGCGAAATCCGACCCAAGCACGCAACCCCCGAATAAATCGGTTGCGCTCCGGTAGGGATTTGATTACATCGAGCACACGCCGAGAAATCAAACTAAAATCCCCCGCATCCACCGGCATCTCTACTCCTTGTGCGCTTGCACGCATTAGACGATAAAATGCGTAGTACGCTAAACGCTTACCCCACCACTCTTTCCGCTTCTTGCGGATGCCGTATACCACATCATACCCTTCGCGCCATTTGTGAATAAATGCGGAAACAACCTCGGGCGGATCCTGCAAATCGCCGTCAATCACCACTACCGCATCACCCTTTGCACACTCAAGTCCTGCAGTCACCGCACTTTGATGACCGAAGTTCCGTGAGAACCGGACTACCTTTATATGCTTATGGAAACCTGCAGCCTCACGAAGGATCTGCAGTGTGCGATCAATACTTGCATCGTCAACAAAAATTATCTCATGCTCAATACCCTCCAGCGGCGCAAAAACAACATCAAGCCTTCGGAGCATCTCAGAAATATTTTCTTCTTCGTTGTAAACGGGAACAACAATCGAAACAAGCTGGGATTTCATCTGGTGAATATTAGGTTGTTGGTTGGGGGGGGATAAAAAACCTTTCAATAATGGCCTTGATTCCAAGTACAAAACCTATCAGATACAGCGGCGAGAGCGGCAACATATAGCGAAATTCCGGATTGGTAAATAGCGCCTGGAGGACAACCGTATAAAGAGCGAAAAGTGCTGGCATCCCCCAAATCCGCCATGACGCATTCTCGCTTTTACTATAGCGAACTGCACCCCAAACGGCAATAAAAAGGAAAGCGTACCATACCGTTCGAAGTACCAGATTGAGAGACAAACGGAGCCATGCCGCATGATTGCTTTCTGCAAGAAAATGGAACATCGAGATACCCTCCAGATTTGGGGGCGTATGCAATCGGAATAGGTTAAAAATCCCTGTAAGTAAAAAAGTGTACGGATGATTTTTCATATTCTCTATCCCTTCACGGTAAAAAATAGCCTCAACCTCGATATCCGGGATCCCCGATACTTTCATCGCAACCCTGCGCCGGAATACATCTTCCACGTGTACATAGGGGTCCGGTGCATCCGCATATCCAGGAAATAGGTAATCCGCAACCACATCCCCAAAGATAGCGGCGATACCGGACGCGGTAAGACGCGCAGGTGGCGCAATTGCTTCTTGAGACCGCCACGCAAGCATATATCCTGCACTTGCAAGCTGTGGCGTGCCGAATATTTTATAGCTCCACCACATCCACGGCGCAACAACAAGCAGAGCCGCAACGACAAAGCACGCCGCCCGTACACAGACCGTAATCCATTGCTGTTTTTTCGAGAAGAGAAGAAATACGAACGCCACCGGAATAAAATAGAGTCCGCCCGGACGCACCAAAGCAAAAGCGCCAAGGGAAACCCCCGAGAGGAGAAGAAACCGGATATCCGCAGGTAGTTGCATATGCCGAAAAAATGACCAAAGAAACAAAAGCGCGAGAAACGTGCCAGGGATATCGGATCCTACGCGTACCACAAATGTAGCCGTAAACCAGCCGATAGAAAATAGAAATGCGGGGATGAATAGCCACTGACCGCCGAGAGCTATACGACTAATACCATAGATAAGGAACACCAAGACTGCAAAAAAAATACCATTTAGAACCCAGGCAGAAATAGGAGATCTGGCAACCGCATACGCACCAGCCAGGAGGAGCGGATACCCCGGAGATCGGCGTACAAAATAATAGTAGGTCCCCTCGGCATCCGCAAAACTCCCTCGATCAAGCAGGTTGAGCGCCATGCGATTGTAAGATTCGGCATCATCAGCGTAATCGCCAAACTCTGTCTTGTAGATATTCCCCGTTACAACGCCAAACAGGAGCGAGAAGACTACACCAAGTAACGCGATGCCAAACAGAAATAGATAGGTTTGCTTTGTTGGAATATACACTGCAGAAAAATGTTTAGCGGACAGTACGTAGTTGATACCCACCCAAACCCTAGGAAAGATAGTGCTCCCTCCACATTTCGAATACCAGTAGCGCCCACAGCTTTTTCCGATGGTCGACTTTTCCACTCTGATGCTCATCCACCAATATACGAACATACGGAGCATGAAAAAGACCCTCTGCGGTAATCCGCTCCAGCGAAAGATATTTATCAACCAGATGCGCCAGATCCTCTTTAAGCCATGAGGCCACCGGGGGCTGGAAACCCTGTTTGGCACGATACGCAATGTCGCGACCTAGACGCGGCGCCATAAGACGCTTCAGGAGATACTTCGTGGTAATACCCCGAAGTTTGTACTGCTCCGGCAAAGAAAAAATCCAGGAAGCAAGATCCGAATCCAAAAACGGCGCACGGACTTCAAGCGCATGCATCATACTTGCCCGGTCAACCTTAGTCAAAATACCGTCCTGCAAAAAATGAGTTAGATAGAGATAGCTCATTTGATGATGCGGATCAAGCGTACGGAGCACCGACTCATGTTTTTCAATATCGGAGAATAGTGATCCGGAAATATTTTGAGCAAACAACCGCACAAGTTCAGATGGAGAAAATGCCCCTATCCAAAGCTGATTCTTTATCGCCACCGGATGGTCTCCCGCATCCACAAAACGCTTCAGCTTAAAATCAAGACTCATGTATGAAAATGATGTCGGTAGCTTATGGATCAGCGGCTTTATGACAGATTCACGCAAGCTTCTGGGCAAACGCAGATAGAGCTGACTTAATTTTTCAGCCGGGAAGGTTTGGTATCCCATCAAAAGCTCGTCCGATCCATCCCCGCCGAGAGCAACCGTCACCTGCTGGCGAGTATACTGAGCAAGCATATATGTAGGCACCAACGAGGGATCGGCCATAGGCTCATCAAGATTTTCATATATGGTAGGGATGACTTTGACAAGATCGGCACTTGAGTATTTCTGCACCTGGTGATCCGTACCTAGGCGTTTGGCAACTTCGCATGCATAAGCCGATTCATCAAAGGACTGATCCTCAAAGCCTACAGAAAATGTCTTGATCCGGCCGGATGCGTGCTGGCCTGCATAATACGCCACCGTCGAAGAGTCTATACCGCCAGAGAGAAAAATGCCGAGTGGCACATCCGCAACCAACATTTTTGAGACCGCATGCGATAATTTTTCATCCAACATCTCTTGCGCCTCACGTACACCAAGTGTGACATTCGCCGGGCGTAGTTGCGCGGCACGCTCTGCTATATCCCAATAGCGATGCACATCGTACCTACCATCACAAAATACCAGATAATGACCTGCCTGGAGCTTATAGACATTTTTAAAGATCGTGCGCGGTGCAGGCACAAACTCGTACATAAAATAGGAGCGCAACGCCTCCAAGTCAAGCTCACGCCGAAACTCTGGATGTGCCATAAGCGCTTTTAACTCTGAACCAAACAAAAATGCATTAGGCGCTGGGGAAAAATAAAGGGGCTTTTCTCCGAAGCGATCTCGCGCAAGTACTAATGACTCTTTGGGAGAATCCCATAATGCTATCGCAAACATACCCTCGAGCTCGCGTACAAATTCTGCACCTCTTTCCTCATACAGATGTGCTAACACTTCTGTGTCGGAGTGCGTTGTAAAGGTGTGCTTGGGCTCTAACGAGGCTCGTAGCTCACGATAATTGTAGATTTCACCATTGAAAATGACTATGATCGAGCCGTCCTCATTTTGCATGGGTTGCGCTCCTCCAACAACATCTATGACAGAGAGACGTCTATGCCCGAGAGCGGTAGCGCGTGCATACGAGCCCGCGGCGAGCGGATGAAAAAAGTACCCCTCGCCATCGGGACCTCGATGATTCAGCGAGCGAGTCATCTTCTCAAGTACGCCACGTGAACCTTCTCCTACAAATCCTGCTATACCACACATATATCTTCATTATATACCACAATAACCACTTACCGAACATCAGTCCGACATCGCCGATGAATCATTTTCTTGATACTATATGCATACCATGACACGCACAACCTACTATGTAGAAAAAACGCTTACCGCTCTGGAAAAGTTTTTCAAAACCGACGTGCGTGGATTCGCCAAACAGGGAGCATGGTCTTCTCTCGGCAAAATAGGAACCGCAGCCATAGCATTTCTTCTCTCCATACTATATGCTCGTTACCTCTCGAAAGAGCTCTACGGAAGCTATCGCTACGTCGCCTCCGTTTTAGGCATGCTTGCTCTGTTTTCGCTCTCCGACCTCGGGTCTATCATCACGCGCGCAGTCGCCCGCGGGTTTGATGGAACGGCAGCGCGCGGCATAAAAATTATATTTTTTTCATCCTGCGGCATCGGGGTCGCATCGGGAATCGCTTCCGTATGGTTTTTTTGGCAAGGCGATACTGCCCTCGGAGGAGCATTTTTGATTTCAGCGCTCATAAGTCCGGCGGTTGAAGGTCTTGGTGGCTGGCGGCCCTATCTGGACGGCAAAAAAGATTTTCGCACAAAGGCTCTGCGCAACGTCGGCATACAAATTTTTTATGCGGCACTCGTCGCCTCCGCTATCGCAATCATCACCCTGGAGAAACTCTCTCTTGCACCCGCACTTGGCCTGTTTCTGGCGGCAACACTTCTGGGAAATGCCATCCCCAATCTGCTCTTTTCGCGGCAAATACTATCCTCCATAGCGCGCGTCCGAACAACGCAAGAGCCTGGAGCGATACGGTACGGATTGCATTTGAGTCTCATTAAAATACCGGCTACCATCGCAAATTATATTGATAGCGTACTCCTGTATACCTACCTCGGCCCCGCACAACTTGCCCTCTATTCATTCGCGCTTGCCCCCACCGAGCAGATGAAAAATCTTCTGGGCAATATTGCCGACATTGCACTTCCGCATCTTTCAGAACGCACGGTCACTCATGAAGGTACGGCACAAATGCGCGCCACTCTACCCAAAAAACTTGCCAAAGCCATACTGCCCACCCTTGCACTCATGCTTACCTACATAGCCCTTGCACCATTTTTTTTCTCCACGTTCTTTCCGCGCTACGTTGCAGCAATACCATTTTCGCAAATACTAGCACTCTCTCTTGTATTCTTTCCTCTGGGCATCTTCGGGACGGCGATAAAAGCCGAGGGACATATCAAGAGCGTTTATATATACGAGCTTTGCCCTCCACTCATACAAATCCTCGCGTTTGTCATACTCATACCGCTCTACGGACTTTGGGGGGCAGTAATAGGAAAACTCCTCGGAAGGCTCATCAACAATATAGTACAATCTCTCCTCTATATGTATGCCCGTTTCTAAGAATTGTGGTCTTATGTTAGTATAATTTCGATGAAAATCATAGTCCGCAGCGGTATCATTATATCTCTCGCAATTCTTGCAGGATACGCATTCCTGTGGCATTTCGTCTCATCCGGATCCAATATAACACGCCGCCTCGACAACCTGTCTTCCAACCCCAACCCTATTATCCGACATTTCTCGCCCACATGGCGTTCGATCAAAAAAATACTTGATGTGCCATATCTCCTCCGCTCAACGTCCCATGTGTCCTCACTCCCCCACTACGCAGTCACCATCAGCAACACCGACTTTATCGAACTCATAGCAAATTTACCGGACTACCCACGGGAGTACAAATTACTCGAAGATGACAAGTACAGCACCAGAGGGTCATTCGCATATGAATCGTATTATAGTGACCAGGCAGAAATCCGTTTTCGGGGTGTATCGCCAAATCACTGGAACGCGATCAAAAAATCCGTCCAGATAAATCTCCCCCCCGCACAACCCCTCCAGGGGCGCACCACCTACCGTTTTTTTCTCAGTGAAGACAAAGGCTGGGTGAATGCAATGCTTTGGAATCATATTTCTCAAAAACTTCGTATCATGACACCTGCAGTTACGCCGGCACGGCTCGCAATAAATGGCAAAGAAGTCGGCGTGTACCTTCTTATAGAAGGATGGGAACCATCTCTTCTTGATCGCTACGAAAAACTTGCAGGAAATATATTTAGCAACAAAAATATAGAAACAAATATAACCGATCTATGGCGCAGTGATCAGATATCGCAGTGGTACAATAGAAGCGATCCTGCCGTACCTGCGACATCATATCCAGAACTTGCACAACTACTTCACGTGGTCTCGGAGACACCAGACGAAGAGTTCGCTCGTGAGATTCCGCAGATACTCGACATGGATACATTCTATCGATGGACCGTCGCTACCGTCCTCTCTGGCAACTTCCATCAAGGCAATATCGCAAATATGAATTTTTACTTCAATCCAGAAACGAAGAAATTCGAACCAATCCTCTTTGATGCGACCATAAGTCCCCTCGGGGAAGTCATTGACGTGCGTAATCATCGTGTAGTCAACCGCATACTCCAACACAAAGAATTCCGGCAAACTTTTGATTCCCTGCTCACTCAATACATACGTGATACACAAAACCTGCAAGATGATCTGACCTTTTATGACACGAAAAAAAATGAACTCCGACTTGATATCTTCTCTGATACCAGTAAGATCCAGACTTCTCTTGAAGCTATGCAACAAATTCAAAGAGACCGTGCAAACTACATACATACCTACATGACTCTCCAAAAAATGTTACGCGAAGAAAACGGGTTCCGCTATACATTCGCGGAAGAAACATACCCACTACACGATCTTGCAAATTAAATTCTATGGAAAACTTTTTTATTCTTGCAGAGACTGAAGTAAATGCCGGCCTTGTCGTCATGAATATCTGTATCGCGGCAGGACTCCTTTTGTTTACCTCCTGGGTATACCAGAAAACACACAACACCCTTTCCTATGCACAATCTTCTCTATACTCTATGGCGCTGATAGGCACCATGTCATGCGCTATCGTAATGGTAGTAACTCAAAATATCTTCGGCGCATTTGCCTTCTTTATCATATTTACCCTGATTAGATTCCGATCGGTTATCAAAGAAACGCGCGACACAATATTCTTATTATTTGCGCTTCTGATAGGCGTTACCGTAGGACGTAGTATGTACATTCCCGCCATTACCGTGACCCTTACCATCTCGTCTCTTATTCTCATTTTTAACTACGGAGGGTTCTACCGGCGCAATATCCGGGAGCACATACTCGTGCTCTATGCGACTTCAGCGCTTTCCTTTAAAGATAAAGCTGCTCTCGACCACTCATATATCCTGCGATCCTCCTCCCTCCTCAAAAATGGACTTTACAAATATGTAATCAGTCTACAAAATAGCTCGCGCGATGCCGCGGAGCAGGCCATGCAAGATTTGGGGAGCATACCTGGAGTCGAACGAATAGAGTTTATGAACAAACAAGAGGTTCTTGAGTACTAAACAATGAGACTCACACGACACACGCTCTATACGCGGATATTCTCCGCACTTTCACTACCGCTCTCAGGAGATATTCTTGGTGTAAGCGGTCTTAAATACTGGAGAGGATCGCCCCACTACCAGCCGCCGCAAAAGATACTCGCAGATACCGCACGTATTACCGAAGCCGATTACCCCAATGTTACGATGCTCGAGCTTCCATATGCCGACAATTCATTTGACTACGTTATCTGCGACCAGGTACTCGAACATATTGAGGGAGACCCACAGCAAGCAATCGATGAAGCACACCGCGTGTTGCGCCCGGGCGGTACACTTATCGCCGCGACTGTTTTCATCCATCCGAAACATTACGGACCTAAAGACATGTGGCGTTTCTCCCCGGACGCTTTGCGTTATCTTTGTCGTAATTTTAGTGAAGTCATCCAATGCGAAGGATGGGGAAATCGCTGGATACATATCCTTTTTTTCCTCTATGACCGTGCACGGGATTGGGAAGTTCCCAAAAGGAAGCTAAGCCTGGCACACTATCTTTCACAAAAAAATGATGCCGCCTATCCTCTTGCTACCTGGATAGTTGTTAGAAAATAAAATTCTACGAAACCACTCGCGCAATGCGCCGATACAGCTTTTGGGATCCTATGAGCGCAAGCATGAAGGCCCCCACATGCCGCAAAGTTGGAGCATACACTGCCGCTTGCCGAAGATAGACACGGGCCTTCCTCCACTCCTTTCGAAGCGCATAGGCGTTCCCTATTGAGAAAGCATGTGTTGCGTAAACTGCAGGATACTGGGAAAATTCCTCCTGATATTTTCTAAAAATAGCTGTGCGCGCGATGAGACGCTTCGCTTTATTCTTCGTGATACTGTCCAAAGAAACCCTGGCCCGCACGCCGACTTCAGGAACATACACAAACTCATATGCATTCGAGACACGCAACCAAAAATCCCAATCTTGAAAAGCTGACAACGACTCATCGAACCCACCGACTTTTTCAAAACACTCTTTCCTCATAAGTGCCACCTGCATCGTGATAAAATTTCCTTCAAGCAGTTTTCGATGTAAATTGCCATTCGCTACAGCGGCATTCGATGCGGGAATATACACCGGACCTGCCCCTTCGGAAAAAACTTTTTCAAGTCGAGAATACGCAACGCCAACACGTGGATAGGCAGACTCAAGCGCGTGGACTTCGCGTTGCAATTTTTCCGGCATCCAAATGTCATCAGAATCCTGATTTGCTATAAAGATACCGCGGGCATCGCGCGCGCCTGTATTACGCCCTGCGGCAAGACCACGGTTTTTTTCATGTCGTATATATCGTATCCTTTTATCAGAATATTGCTCCACGAGCTCCCTCGTGGAGTCGGTCGACCCGTCGTCCACAATAATCAACTCAAAATCACGATATGTCTGTGCAAGAACCGAATCGATTGCAGAGCGTATGCTCTGGGCGCGATTGTACGTGGGCAACACTACACTCACTTTCATGATACTAGTATAACACACCCCATCTTCGTTTTGATTCATTGCTCAAAATAATACGATACAGTATATTCAAGCCATGATAAGCAGAGCCCTACCGCACCAACGATGGTTCCCTGTTTTTTTTATAGCACTTGTTACCGCTTTTTCGTTTATTGTCGCTCCCGGCTATGAAAGTTTTGTGGCGGACCAGCCTATTTTTCTACCTCTCGTCTACCACGTCCTTGATCCTACGCTTTTTCCAAATGATCTGGTATGGTTTGAGGTCATGCACACACAGCGCACGCTCCTGACCGGCTTTCTCGTATTTTTTACTCAAGGCGGCATCCCCATACCCTGGGTACTCTTTTTTTTAACTCTCTTTTTTCGGGGTCTATTCTTTGCCTCTCTCTACTTTGTGATACGTTTTTTGAGCAATAGCCGCATCTATGCTCTTTTCGCACTTCTGTTCTTTGTAACCCAATTTTTTATACCCGGCACGGGTCACGCAACTATAGAAACTGCATTTAGTTATCGCGTGGTAGCTCTTGGTGTAGGCATGTTTTCGCTTGCTCTTTATCTTTATGGGCATCGCACCATGCCCCTGCTCTTCCTAGTGCTCGGATTTTTTATACACCCCATTACTACAGTCCCATTTTTCATGTTCTTCTACCTGCACATGACTTGGGAACTATGGCGCGACCGCGCGATGCTCAAAAACAGAGCTCCTGCACTACTCGCAATGATAGCGCCCGTTGTACTCATCTTCATATTTCTTTTCTCTCAAGCCAGTGGCATACGAGAATCGTTTTTTACAGTCATAGATACGGAATGGAAAAATTTGGCCAAAGGACGTAATGACCCGTTCTTTTTTGCCTTCTGGAATAACCGATCTTTTATTTCTCTTGGCATGTGGGCAATACTCACTACGCTCCCACTCATCCATCTAAAACATATTTTTCCAGAAAAAGAAAAAAGGATACTACTAGTACTTCTCTCTATAATCCCCGTACTTTTGCTATTCATTGCCGGCGTCGGAGAATATTTTATGGTGCAGGGGATTATCCAGCTCAACCTTCAGCGCGGGCTACTTTTGATGAGCATTCTAACACCTATCCTTATCGGTATATTTACCTTATGGCATGTGACTCATTTCCCAACGTCTTTTTTAAAAAATGGACTTCTTACAACCATAGTTTTTTGGTTTTTAATAAAGGAGAATTTTATTTTTCTCCGCGAGCAAATAGTAGTGCTCGTCCCACCCATGGCACTTCTTTTTATTGAAAGTGTATTCCCTATCTTTCAGCGCTATAAAAAATTAACTACCATCTTCGCCGCCCTACTGACCATAGGGGGCGTGGGAGTTGCAACATACTATGCTCTTTTTTACCATGATATAAAGTCACTGGTCGTGTTTTATCTTCTTATCACCTGTGGATTTGGTCTCGCCAGCATCCACATGCGCAAAAATTTGCGCCTGGAATCAGTTATGACATCTGCACTCACTGGCGCCCTACTCATCCTGATCGTCGTACCCCTCCCCTACCTAAGCAAATTCACCATATATCCATACTTTTACGCTGATCCGGCATATCGCCAAGCATGTGAATGGGTACAAAATAATACCCCAAAAGATAGCATCTTTATAGTAGAACCATTCGCTTTCAAAGAAGACCCACGCGAATTCAGACTTGCATGCTTCCGTCCGATTTTCACCGCATTCAGAGAAACTGCGATACCATACGAACCCCGTACCGTCACTTTCGAGTGGAAGCACCGACAAGAACTTGAACGAGCCATGATAAAAGACTGGCATGTTCTTAAAGTGATACAAGAAGATTATGGGGTCGATTATATTTTTTCCGAGGAGCGACTTCCCATAAAAAACGACGTCGTCTTCCGAAATGAGAAAATAATTATCTATAAGCTCTAGTGGGGAACATACGCCTTGTCTTCCCTGATAGAGTATGATACAAAATCCTATATGAACTCAACATATCCTAAACATCACATGATAAAAACGGGACATATCTCCCGATGCCAGGTGTGCAATTCTTCTCAGCTACACTTAGTACTCGATCTTGGGCATCAACCGCTGGCAAATACGCTCCCCCGCGGCGAAGAATTAAACCAGCCGGAAGCAACCTACCCTCTTCGTATGATGTGGTGCCAAAACTGCACATGCGTTCAACTCGATTATTGTGTTGCAGGAGAGCAGGTATACCACCCAGGCTATCCGTACCTTCAAAGCATCACAAAACCTCTTCTTGAGTACCAAAAGAACATAAGCCGATCGCTTATTGAAAAGTATGCCTTGAAAAAAAACGATCTTGCCGTAGACATAGGATCGGGCGATGGTGCCCTCTTATCGGGTTTTAAACAAAATGGACTTCGTGTCCTTGGAGTTGAACCTACAAATATCGCCCGCATAGCAAACAAGAACGGTATTAAAACCATCCAGAAATTTTTTAACATAAAACTCGCGAAGGAAATCGTCAAAAAACATGGCCAAGCATCTGTTATAACTGCGACCAATGTTTTCGCTCATATGCAAACACTTGGGGAGGTCATAGGGGGCATCCATACATTGCTCAAAAAAGGCGGGGTTTTCGTTTCAGAAACACACTATCTCCTGGACATCATTAAAGGAAGCCAGTTCGATACGATGTATCATGAACATTTGAGGACTTATTCTCTTAAGTCTCTCATCAAACTTTTCGAGTATTACGACTTTACCGTCACGGATGCCGAACGTGGAGACAGATACGGAGGCAATTTGCGCGTACACGTCACCAAGGGAAAAGGAATACCGGTAAGCCCACGGGTTGTGGAGCTTCTCAAACTTGAGAAAGAGGCCGGACTCGACACACTCGCAACATATGAAAAATTTGCCGACCGCGTGAGAAAAGTGAGATTAGCGTTTGTGGACTTTTTGGTGAAAGCAAAAATGTCGGGGAAGCACGTGGTCGGAAAATCATGCCCTGCACGTGCTTCAACCCTCTTAAACTATTATGGAGTCGATTCGGAGCTTATGCCGTACCTGGCAGAGCAGTCAACATCTCTAAAAGTTGGCAAACACCTCGCAGGAAAACATATTCCAATTGTCGATGAAAAATGTCTTTTTCGCAAACAACCTGATTTTGTAGTTTTATTGGCTTGGCATTATGCCTGGCCCATAATGGAGCGTCTAAAGTCAGAAGGTCTTAAATCAGACTTCGTGATACCTCTCCCTGACCTCACACTGGTAAAGAATTCTCAAGTCAAGAAAAAATGAAAAAATTGAGAGTAGCAATCATCGGATCAGGTTTTGGGCAATATGGACTTTTACCCGCCTTTCGATCAATCCCTGAATGTGAAGTGGTAGCCCTGTGTGGGAAAAAGCGCCAACAATTGGTAGATTACTGCACAGCAACACACTTTGATTTTCAAAAAATATACGCAGATTGGCGCACACTCCTCAAAAAAGAACATCCCGATGCACTCGCTCTGGCAGTAACCCCTCGTGGTCAGTATCAAATTGCCTCGCATGCGATAAAACAAGGAATTCATATTTTCGCAGAGAAGCCTCTTGCGATAAATCTTTCTCAAGCAAAAAAACTTCTTTCGCTTGCTACACGTTACCGCGTCGTCCATGGTATCGATTTCATCTTTCCTGAAATTCCCGAGTGGGAAGAAGCAAAAAAGATTATTCACGAACGAACCTACGGTAGCCTTCGGCACATATCTACAGAGTGGGATTTTTTGAGCTATGACATACGAAATCGCGCATCAACATGGAAAACCGACGCAAAGGAAGGAGGTGGCGCGCTTTCTTTTTTCTTCTCACATGGATTATATTATCTCGAAAATTTTGCCGGCAAGATAACAAAAACAAAAAGCATATGCACCTATTCTCCAGAAAGCATCAATGGCGCAGAAACAGGTGTAGACATAGTATTTACTTCTAAAACCGGGGTAACAGGAGCAGCCCATATCTCATGTAATACACGCGGCATTACCCGACACAAGGTTACACTTTATTGTGAACACGCTACAATTACACTTGAGAATAGAGATAGTGTGGTAGACAATTTTACTCTTGAGATACACACAGAAGATAGTGTCAAACGTATACAACCACGAACAAGACGCTCAAGGCACGGAGAAGACCCCCGGGTGAAAACAGTAGAAAAAATAGCTGGGCGTTTTGTACGGGCATGTCTCCATAAAACATCTATGACCCCCTCTTTCAAAAATGGTGTATCCGTACAAACAATCATAGACACCGTTCGAAAGGAATCAAAAAAAATGTAGTTATAATAATTGATCATGAAAGACCCTTTATCCATAGTAATGGCAATGTACAACGAAAAAGAAAGCGTTGAACCCGTAACGAGCGAGATCGATGCGGCTCTTACGCAGGCGGAGATACCTTACGAAATAATTTGTGTCAGCAATGGATCAACCGATGGGACCGAAGAAAAACTTGTTGACCTATCGAAGAAAAACTCAAAGATTCGCCCGCTTCTGCTGAAAGAGAAAGGATATGGCAGAGCGGTAATAGCCGGAATGGAACAGGCTCAGTATGAATATATTGCCGTTGTCGTATCAGACGGACAAACTCCCCCCAAAGATATTATAAAAGCTTATGAAACAATAAGCACAACCGGGGCAGACGTGATAAAACCTCGACGTACAAATAGAACTGAGGGAATACTACGACTTGTTCTCGTCGGAATTTTTAACATTCTCGTAAAAATTCTTTTTTCCGTACCTGGGTGGGACATAGACGGACAACCTAAAGTCGTTCGAAAAGACTTCCTTAGAAAGCTAAAACTGGAGTCAAAAGATTTTTTTATTGACAGCGAAATAATAATAAAAACAAGGCACCTTGGAGGAAAAACCGTGGAAATCCCCGTCGAATGGAGAACACGCGAACGGGGGACACCATTTATAGCACGGGCACTCTTTAGAACATCACGAACATACCTCAAAAATCTTATACACTGGCGAATCCATTACAATACGCTGGTTGTACAGAAACTATCCTCTTTTAAGCAAGTGTAGTTTCACCCCCCAAGAGAATACGCATCTCGGTACCATTGCATAGTACGTTCTATACCTCTACGCAGATCCACGACGGGACTGTAGGCAAGCTCCGTACGAGCTTTGGAGATATCAGGACAACGTCTTGTCGGCTCATCAGCCGGATAAGAGTCAGGATACTCTATTAACTTTACCGACCCCTTACCGATAATATCAACCACCATTTGACCAAGCTGTTGCATAGACACCTCATCTTTTTCCGTACCAATATTGTAAATCCCCCCTGGAGCACCCGAAATCAAAACTTTAAAAAAACCTACCATAGCATCGCTAATATAACAGAATGTACGTGTCTGGTTACCATTGCCATGTACCGGGAGCGGCTCATCATGTAATCCGCGGTTTGCAAATGAAGGGATGACGCGGTAGTCGTCTATTTTCATGCCGGGACCATAGATATTGAATGGACGAACAATTTTTATCGGTATGTTAAAAAGTTCATGATACACAAGACTCAAAGTCTCGCTCAAACGTTTTGACTCATCGTAGCAAGACCGCGGTCCTACACAGGAGACATTTCCTTTATATGTTTCTGGGGTCGGTATGTGCGCCGAGTCAGGGTCTCCATAAATTTCACTAGAGCTGAAAAATAAAAAACCCTTGGGCTTCTTAAGGCGCGCCAGCTCAAGAAAATTCTTTGAACCAGTAACGGCAGCCTCAATAGTCTCTAAAGGATACTTTCTATAATAAAACGGCGAGGCAATACCTGCCGCATGAACGATATAATCAACCGGACCTTCAATGTTTGGAAGGGGCTTTGCAACATCGCCCTCCAAAGAAACGAGAGTACTATTCTTGATAGTGTGAATAAGATTCTCGCGTGGGGCTGTCACATAGTTATCAAAC
The DNA here is from genome assembly GCA_964349275.1 of uncultured Candidatus Saccharibacteria bacterium. Taxonomy (GTDB): domain Bacteria; phylum Patescibacteriota; class Minisyncoccia; order Ryanbacterales; family 2-02-FULL-48-12; genus 2-02-FULL-48-12. Next base: position 41,532 of record CAYGFT010000001.1, on the reverse strand, counting down.
GATATGACACGGCAAGGATTTTTAAATTTTTTGTTGAGAGCATGAATAACGGCTATCCAGTAGGACCCCAAAAACCCGCTCCCCCCACTAATAAGAAGAGTCTTGCCCTCGAGCGCCACTGCTTCATCACCGATGCCGTCAACTATATTTTGTATGTCTTCTTCAATGAGAGGGTGTTTTAACATATACACCTAGAGTTAGAAATAAAATACCCACATCGTGGGACCACCACCCATCATCTGTCATGATGAGTATGTGTAATATTATATACAATACTGGAAGTATTGTCTTGCGTCAAACCCACAGAGGAGATGCGTCTCCTCTTCGAGTCCATAACTAATGGAGAAATGTCTACGTGGCAAGGAGCTCCTTACTGTTGACTATATTATACGTTATATTGACAAATAAAGAAAAATACTGTACCGTGCGTACAGAATACTTTTACGAGCAAGAAAGGAGCTTTTCGATGGATTGGGAAATATTCTCAATTCTATCGCTTGCGGATGCCCGTCCTACACAAGAATCCTCATGCGCTGCGTTTTTAGTAACCGCCTCTGATTCTAGAAATGCACTCTCCATACTACGGAGAGGCGTAGCCGAGCAATATTGTGGTCATCTACTCATCCTTGGGGCAACAGGACAAAACAATGGTTATGCGGGTCCGAAAGTTTGGCGCCAACAACTGCAGGATCTCCAAGTAGACCCGAAAAACATCGTGGAAGTACCGTGGACCCTGGATGGAGAAAACCACAACACACTGACAGAGGCGGTAGTCATCGCCCGGTACGCAAAACAACAAGGATATAAGATGCTGACCACTATATCGTGGCCAGCACACCAACCACGGGCATTTGCATCAATGATAACTGCCGCACTGCGCGAGTACCCAGAACTCAAAGTCTACAGCGCCCCAGGGTCTCCACTTTCGTGGTTTGAAAAAGTTGTCCACTCCCAGGGCAAGCAACAGGGGACGCGTATTACGCTACTCGAGGAGGAAATAAAAAAACTTCGGCAGTATGAAGCCAATGGGAGCATCGCTCCCCTTGCAAAAATACTAGAATACCTGGAAAAACGCTAAATAATGTCGAGACCTTCTCTATCGAAGGTCTTTTTTATTTGACGACAGAGAGCCTATCCACATAGAATGCATATACATATTGAATCCATGCCCGCAAAAACTATTATCCAAAACAGTGCACTTGTCGTAGGATCCCTTGCAATCATATTTTTGCTTGGAGAACTCGGTGTCCGTACGTTTGATTGGAAACACGGGTACGGTTTTTTCTCTAATCATCGCAATATACTTTTGCGCCCCTTACGAGAACCAATACGACCATTCCGAACTTTTGGCAACGACCTATACACCGAAAAAGATGCGAAAAAATATATAGTAAGCACACACAAAGAGCTCTATCCCCTTGAGAAAGAACCAAATACATACCGGATCGTCGCCTTGGGAGGATCCACCACGCAAAATTTTATAGAGGGTAGCCACTATCCGAAAATACTCCAGGAAAAACTACAAAATACATACCCGGGAAAAAAGATAGAGGTCATCAATGTGGGTCACGACTCATATGCCACTCCGCACATGATTATTCTCTTGGCTCTAGATGTTGTGTCATGGCAGGCGGACCTTTTGATAATTTCTGAAAATGTAAATGACCTGACCGCCGGATACTTCAAAAACTTTACCCTGGATTATGCAAACAAATACTCCAACCAAGCATTTATTCCATACAACAAATACCTTTCTTATTTCACCGCCCCCAATGCTCTCTTCCAATGGTCAAGTTTTTACTGGTTTGTCAGTAACAAGATCGAAGTACTCCAGGATAAGATGGATAGGCGCCAACAAGAAAAAAATCCTGCCCGCTTCCCGGTGCGATCGTATGGAATGGCCCTCACGCCCGAAGTCGAGTCTGTATACACAAGGAATCTGCGGACGTTAATTGCTATCGCAAAAATACACAACATCCAAACCATATTGGGTACCCAACCGCTTGCAGAATTCAAAGAATACCAAGAGCAACCGTTTCGATACAACACAAAATATGGCGATGCTGTACTCTACCCAAAAGCTGAAGAATTTATAGCCCACCACCATCGCTTCAATGACCTTATCCGCATAACCGCAAAAGAAACGCTTACCCTACTGGCGGACAATGCTATATTTCTTCATGGAAAAAAAGAATACTTTACCGACATCGTCCACTATACGCAACCTGGCTTAGAAAAACTTTCAGAAAACTACTATACTATAATAGTAAGAAACAATCTTATTCAATAAGAACACCCATGTCAAAACTCTCTTTGATAAAAGAGCTTTGGGAATTTCTCAAAATTCGAAAAAAGTGGTGGCTTCTGCCTATCGTTATTTTTCTAGGACTTTTTGGGACATTACTTGTCTTGAGTCAAGGGTCTGTAGTCGCACCCTTTATCTATACCCTCTTTTAAAGGCGCCCCACTAAAACTGGCGTTCATATTCCGATACGGGGACATCCCTTGAGGCTCTTTTTACCCAATAGGTAGAACTCCCGTCCTTATACCGCATATCAAGAAACTCCTTTCCTACAATCCACCCGATACCATGTACAACCGTAAATACTCCATAATACAAAGCACCTAAAATAAACCGTGTCATTACCCAGCCCATCACTACCGCAAACGCCATCCAGACTTTTTGCAACGGTTTCAAGATAAATGGCGCAAACAAACCTGCTCCTGCCAGAACGATCCCCACACTACCCCAGACGCGATGCGACTCTCGCTCGAGCCACCAAAAAACCATACTTACGGCAACAAGAACGCCACCGACCACAAACCCAAAATCACGAAGTTCTTTTTTCCCACTCGCAATATTTTTTATCTCGTCAAACATGGTATTAGTCTAATACAAATTCCTTCTGCCATGTCACATCCTTTGCGAGCGGTTTTTGATCAGTCTTGGCGAGCATATAATCTCCTAAAATTAAATAATCCATATCCGTACGCATAAAACAGCGGTAGGCATCTTCCGGAGCACACACTATCGGTTCGCCGCGCACATTGAAAGACGTGTTGATAATAATTCCATATCCGGTGATCTTTTCAAACTCGGATATTAGTGCATGATATCGAGGATTGGTATTTTTATCTACGCTTTGAATACGCGCAGAATAGTCTATATGCGTAACTGCAGGAATATCCGAGCGAAGCACATGGAGCTTTTTAAGCCCAAAAAGCTGATCCTGGTCTTTGGTCATTGTTTTTTGACGCTCTTTCCTGACACAAGCCACAAGCAACATGTAGGGACTCGGGCGATCAAGCAAAAAATAATCTGACATCCGCTCCACCAACACCGAAGGAGCGAAGGGCCGAAATGATTCCCGAAATTTTATCTTCACATTCATCATCTCCTGCATAACAGGCGACCGTGCGTCCCCTATAATAGAGCGGTTCCCTAAGGCACGCGGACCAAATTCCATGCGACCCTGAAACCACCCGACTACTTTTTGGTCCGCCAGCAGTCTTGCCACGTCTCGCGCTAGCTCATCATACGGAACTTTCCGATAAGATGCACCTGCTCCATCAAGAAAGCTTCGGATGTCCTCCGGCGTATATGCGGGCCCGAGATATGACCCCTGCATAATATCATGCGTATTGTCAACCGCACGCATGTTCCCTGAATACTGGTACCACCCAAACAATGCAGCACCCAGAGCCCCTCCTGCATCCCCCGAGGCCGGCTGAATCCAAATATCATCAAATGGTCCTTCGCGTAATAATCTGCCGTTGGCAACACAGTTAAGTGCCACCCCTCCTGCAAGACACAGATATTTTTCTCCCGTTTCTTTATGAATATGCCGCGCAACACGGAGCACCACCTCCTCCGTCACTTCCTGGAGAGAACGCGCGAGATCCATTTCCCGTTGTGTAAGGGGAGACTCAGGTTTACGCGGTTTGCCACCAAAAAGTTTATTAAACTTATCATTAGTCATGGTCAACCCGGATGCATACCCAAAGTAATCCATATTTAGATGGAATGATCCATCCTCTTTGAGATCTATAAGTTCACGGAGTATCAAATCCTTGTATTTTGGCTCTCCATACGGCGCAAGACCCATAACTTTGTATTCACCGGAATTTACTTTAAACCCCGTATAATACGTAAATGCCGAATACAAGAGTCCCAAAGAGTGCGGAAATTGTATATCTGCATGTATCTGTATTTTATTACCATGACCTACGCCATAGCTGGTAGTAGCCCACTCTCCGACTCCATCCATGGTAAGGAAAGCGGCATGTGCAAACGGAGAAGCAAAGAAAGCTGAAGCCGCATGCGACTCATGATGTTCGGGAAAAATCATTTTTCCCTTGTATCCAAGCTCGCGCGCCACAATCTCTTTCATCCAAAGTTTTTCCTTTATCCAAAGCGGCATCGCTCTTACAAATGAAGTGATGCCAACCGGAGCATACGCCAAATAAGTCTCGAGAATCCGCTCAAACTTCAGAAAAGGCTTATCATAAAACACCACAAGCGCGACATCGTCCATAGTAATCTTCCCCTCACGGAGACAGTATGCAACCGCACGCTTAGGAAATGCCTGATCATGTTTTTTGCGAGTAAACCGCTCCTCTTGAGCAGCCGCGACAATCTTTCCATCATGTACCAAACAAGCGGCGCTATCGTGATAAAATGCTGAAATTCCTAGAATATGCATAAACAGGCAAGACCACTAGCACACGTTAATAAGCTACAAATACAGAGACCCGCGTCCCATATATACCGCAAAAAATATAACAATAGCTCTAGCATAAATGACCTATACCCAAAAAACAAACCACGAAAAAAAACGTTATAGATAGAGTCAAGGCGCATTGACGTACCAAAAGCTAGCCCCTACAATCACCTAATATGGCTTCATTAAAGCACCCGTCACCTGTGGGCGCCCGAACAGTAAAGATAGCGATCGGTATGCTCGCGGCTCTTATTGTAGCCGCTTCTTTGTTTTCTCAACACATTCCTACACCGATGAAACGCCAGCTTATCAGCAATAGCCTGGTGCAATATTTCCTGCACAGCTATCATTCACTTCGAAAACTCCCTGACATAGCTTTCCTCCCTTATTGGTTCCTCGAAAGCGATCTCCCTACCTACAGTCTTATTATTGATGAAGAGGATTTAAAGTTGCTAGAGTCCTCACTGCCTACCGACCCCATTGGCGGGCAATTGAGCGAACTCAATCGCATCTCTGTCAAGGGCACATTTCTTGCCGGTGACTATCAGGACCGCGTAGAGGTGCGTTATCGCGGCACCAATGCCAATCACTGGAACAGCCTCAAACGATCCTGGCGCATCAACTTCAAACAGAATAACTTCTTTGACGGCATGGAAGGGTTAAATCTCATCATCCCCAGTGACCGTGGCGAGGTAGCCGAACTACTAAACATCTACCGCGCCCAAAAGCTTGGAGTACTCGCACCCGAGATGCGACTCGTGCGCCTTAAAATCAACATGCGGGATGCCGGTGTGTATCTCGCCAATGAATCCTGGTCCCCCTCCTGGGTGGAACGACATGAACTCCCCACCGCTGGTAGTCTATTTACCATTGACGACACCCATCCAAACTTCCGCAAACTTTCCGTATTTACCAAAGAAGGGGCGGTCCTTTGGAAAAGTGAAAATCAAAAAAATATCGAGGGTGGAGTACATGATGAGATAACCACCCTTATCGAGATCCTACAAAATACCAATGACAAAGAATTTCAGCAACTCGCGCCGCATATTATCGATCTTCCAAAACTCTATGCTTGGAGCGTGGTAAGCATTCTTGCAAATAGCTCACATCAAGACGATCAAAACAATAGCACGCTATTCTTCAATGCCTCTACCGGTAAATTTGAGCCTATAAGCTGGGATACCGGATTTGATATCTCACCCACCGATGCGGCGTACACCGAAAGTCAGACACTTGCACGCAGAGTGTTCTCTATTCCGGAGTTCCGCGATGCCCGCAACGCCCTGCTAAAAAATTACACCGTACATGAGCAAAATCTCAAAGGCGATCTCGCATTCTATGACAATTTAGTCAAGATATATCAAGGTGATTTTTTCCGCGATAATGTAAAACTCGACAACAACCTCTCGTTGATAAGCGAGATGCGCCTCTACCGAACAGCCATCCAGGCAAACTTCCAAAAAGCATCCCATACACTCCCAGAAAATGAAGTACGTATCCCATCCAAAGAAACGACCACGTTCACATTCCCCGGGGCGTTTCAGCACCTCTCGGATCTCCTGCTCGACATAGATACATTTCTTGCCCGAAACCCACAATTTCATAAAATAGACGCTCGTACCATTGGCATCAAGAATATCCAAATCTTAAAAAATACCGTCATCATACCCGCAAATCTTCGTCTGATCATACGCCCCGGTACCACCGTACTTCTGGATCAAAAAGTAAGCATCCTTTCTTATAGTCCCGTGGAAGCTATAGGAACTCCTCAAGCTCGCATTACTATAAAAGCGCTTTCTCCCGACAAACCATTTGGCACATTTCTCGTCCTTGATACACACGAATCATCATCATTCATCTGGATCTCTATAAGCGGCGGATCGGGCGGCACCATAAATGGCGTCACCTCCACCGGCATGCTCGCACTCCATGGCGACAACACCGCAGAAATACGACATGCCACATTCTCTGACACCTACGACGATGATGCGCTCAACATCAAATACGGCAAAGCCGTCATTAGCGACTCGGTGTTTCGTAATACATTTTCAGATGCAATTGATATTGACTACAATGATACTGTTATTGAACGCAACGTCTTCCAGACGCCCATTGGCAGGGCGACCGACCCAAATCTCTTGGGAGACGCTATGGACATTAGTTTTGCCAAAGCAATTATACGAGACAACACCGTGTATGGTTGTAGCGACAAAGGCATAAGTATAGGCGAGCGATCACGACCGCATATCGAGCACAATACTATTTCCAACTGTTCCATTGGTATAGCAGTCAAAGACCAGGCAGATGCAGTTATCCAAGGAGGTGCTATTGTACAAAATAGTATCGGTATCTCCCTCTATCGTAAAAAACAGATTTTTGGCGGAGCGCATGCGCGCATCACTGGTGTGATATTTAAAGATAATGGCGAAGAAATAAAAAAAGATGAATATTCATCCTACGAATTTACCCCATGAAACCAACAACACGATTTGAATTTAAATATGTACTGAACTCCGCACAAGCTCACGCGGCGCGAGACATTGTGGCGCAACTCATGGAGCGAGACCCTGCAGCAGGCACGCAAGGCTGGTATATCGTAACAAGCCTTTATTTCGATACACCACAACTTGGGGATTATTATGATAAAAGCGGCGGGTTTTTGGAACGTAAAAAACTACGAGCACGTATTTATGCCGACTATTGGGATGGGGAGTCACCCGTTTGGATTGAGACAAAGAAAAAACACGATATGGCATTTCAAAAGACGCGAGCACTCCTCTCCCGGGACGAGTGGCAGGTACTCTCCCGTCAATCATACGCCTCTTTGCTGGGCAACCATTCGCGTCCAGAGGCGGATAAGGCCGCCATTGCAGAGTTTGTCTGGTATATGCTTCAGGAGGGACGACGCCCTACCGCCCATGTACGCTACAAACGCACCCCGTTTCTCCAGGAAGACGATGAGACGCTGCGCATTACTTTTGACGAAGATATCCGATGCGCCCGCGCCAGCGACCTCTCCCCACAGCCTTTTGCCGATCGCATTACCGAGCAAATTATCATGGAAGTGAAATTTGCAACTAGACTGCCTGCTTGGTTCCATAGTATGATAAAAAAACTTGATATCCGCCGGGAGAGCTTTTCCAAGTATGGTCACAGCATAGATACATTTTATAGGCATAATCCGCTCCCCCACTAAAACACCATGAACCCACTTACCAACTTCTACAACCTTGCCCAGACCGAGACGAGCTCCGCGATTATTCTTTTCAATATCGTGTTTGCTTTTGCGCTCGGTATGGCCATCGTCTGGCTTTGGCGCCGCACCCACAAGGGACTCTCCTACTCGCAATCGTTTGCATTTACGATCGCCATGCTTGCTCCCTTGGCCGCGGTCGTCATGATGATTGTGCAGAATAATCTCATCGGTGCATTCGCACTGCTGGGTGCATTCTCGCTGATTCGCTTCCGTACTATTATCAAAGAGACGCGTGATGTCGCATTTCTCTTCTTTTCTCTCACCGTGGGTGTCGCCGTGGGTACCAACAACTATACCATTGCCGCGATCGCTACCATCGTCATATCCGCAATTATACTTATCCTCTATCGCGCAAACTTTGGCTCGGGAGAACGCACCGGGTTCCTCCTGACTATTGAGGGAGGATCAGGGCTCTCGCCTGATGTTTTGAATACTGCTTTTGAAAAATACACACAGTACAATGAACTCCTCCACGCCAAAAAAACTGCCCAAGAAACCGAGTACGCCTTCTCCCTGCACCTGAAAGACCCAATGGAGGCAAATGTATTTATGGAAACAATAAAAAAAATACCCTCTATTACCAAGTGCTATCTCATCACCGGTAAAGAACTTATAGAATACTAAGATGCTTCTTGCTTAGGATCACACTACTCTTAGTAAAACTCGTTGGCAAGACGGGTTTTATATTGCTACTAGAGGTTTTTCATAACCTCATACACACGGGGGAGTATCGCCTCATACGAATACCGATCTCGTATGGTCTTTTGCGCACTCTTCCCCATGGCCTCTCGCATATCTTCATGAGTCAAGAGCATCTGCATCTTTTCAAACCACCCTTTTGTAGAGTCAGTTAAAAAACCATTCACCCCATCCTCTATAAGAACACGGCTCTCCCCTACAGGAGATGCTATCGTCGGTATGCCACAGGCCATATACTCTATCGCTTTAAATGAGCACTTTGCACGATTAAACGGGGTGTCATTTTGCGGCATAAGCCCTATATCAAACCGATACGTTTGCATAAGTGCAGGCACTGCGTGTGGATCCGCCCAATTTACTTCATCTACCCATATAGTCTCGAACGGCACATTTTTAAAATACTCCTTGAGCGGCTGGTACCCTTGCGCACCAAGCACTACAAAACGAAATGTCATACCACTTTTGCTTAAAAGCTCCAGAGCAGGTTTTACTATAGCAAAAAGACCGTCTCTAAAATGCGACATGCCAGTGCCTGTCCAACCTATCGTATAGGGTTCGTGCGGCTCATACCGTATGGTATACACCGCATATATATCGGCATCCAATACGGTTGGTACGAACTCTGCCCGTCGCGCATATTTTTGTACCCACTCTTGTATCACTTGCGACCCGCAAAAAACCACATCCGCGAGACGAACTAAGAGTCTTGTTTTTACACCAGAGTGCACCCACTCGGCATCATCCAAATCATATATGAGCTTTTTACGCAAAACCAATTTTGCCAATACAATCAACGCAATCACATCCCATGAAAAAAGAGATTTGTGCACAAAAAGCGTATCTGGGGAGCGCATAAAAATCTTTGTAGCCACTTCCGTAATCTTTTGAAGTCTTCTTCGAGATAGAGAAAAAAATGGATACCGAATATCGAACAAAATATCATAGGTGTATCCATATGTTGCCCCAAGACGCTCCGCCAACAACCACACCCGCTGACGGCTGGATGCTACTGTTTTATCCCCCTTGGTAAAAAAAAGTATAGCCATGATTATTGTTTCAAAAATGAAAATAAACCGCCCGCCATTCGTACCAGCGGGCTCCGATAGGTGTACGTATACTCATCCTCTATCTTGCCCCCAAATGAGCTTTTAAATGCGGTGATGCCAGCCTTAGCGGGATTGGTAAAATTGGCAGACGCGAGATCCAAGAGACGATACCCGCGCTCATTACCATATTTACAAATCTCATACATGAGGCGGCGCGTAGCATGCCCGACAATCTTGCGAAGCTCCTTGTCTCCACCATCAAGTTTGGAGAATATATTTTGGATGCGCAAATTAGGAAATACATCGTAGCAGGTAATCGAAGAGATGAGCTCGCCCTTGTAATATGCATTGAAAAGAAGGCATGATTGTAAAAATGCAACCGGCCGTAGCTCCAGATGCTTTGCAATACGAAATTTTTTGTACAGCGCATATACTACACCCCAATTATTATCATTGTGCGAGACAGAAAACTCCGGCATCTTGAATGTTTTGCGCACCTCATTTCGTGCCGTATCATTGAAATGCGCAAATACCTCTTCCAACTTCCCTTCAAGATATATGTTGATAGTTTTTTTGTGCTTTATTTTTATCGTATCCGGCACCGATAACACCTGATGCGAGATAGCCACAATATACGCATGCCGGGGACGTTTGATCATCTCCAAGAAGAGATCATCATCCAAGATCACTCGTGCCGAAGTCAGTAGGCCATACCGGCGATATACTATGGGGTTGGTTTTTGCAGAAGTCTTAGTCATGAATTATTTTTTTACCGGCCACACAGAAATCAGGCGGTGCAATAGTCGTATGAGCGGATAATACGCTCCCAGCTTGGCTCGAAATAGTACAAAGGTATCACGTGGTCCTATGGGAATTTTATTTAAAAATTTATATGGGGGGCCGTAATTGGCTCCGCGATCATGCGAAAGTATATATGAAAATCCCAAATCTTCTGCAATCTTTTGCACCTCGAGATTCCATCTGCTCTTGGGATATGAAATTGCAATAACCGGCTCCCCGGTGCGTTCCTCGATAATCCGACGGGATTCTGCAAGCTCGTGCCGCACCTCCTCCGGTAGTAAAGCAACAAGTTTACGATGCGACATGGTATGTGTACCAAGCGAAAACACACCCTTCATGTTTCGTATTTCATCCCAGGAAAGAAACACACCTGCAACATCACTCACCGTTGCTCCCCAGGGATTACCACGCCCCTCTACACAATCAACCGCAATAAACAGCGTTGCGGGAATCTCCATTTTTTTTAAAATCGGATATGCATTTATAAAATTATCCCGGTACCCATCATCAAAATATACCATCACCGGGCGTGGCGGCATCGGACGCTCTTTGCGTTCGATAGCGGCAAGATCCGCAAACGAGATAAACGTGTAGCCACGATCTTTCAAATATTGCATCTCGCGCTCAAATACATCCGCAGGTACCGAAAGATGCCGATAGAGTTCACCGTGGAGTTCACGCTGATTTTTTGGGTCAGAAACGCTGTGATATCCGAGGATAGTGAGTCGGCGAGGTCCAAAACGCATATATGCAGTGTTGAGACCCGTTATGAGCATCACCCTCCAGAAAATTTGGGAAAGCCAACTCATCATCGTACTACAAAAAATATTCTAATAAAATCATCTGCATATAGTTTCTCTTTCTGCAAAACAAACCCTGCCTCCTTGAGCAAAGCCCGAAAACGCCAGCGCGCAAATCCGCGTTTACCAAGCTCCCAATAGTGCCCAACCTCATTGCCATATTTATTGTAGTGACGCACCCAAAAAAATGGGATCTTTATGAATAGCTCTACATCACCCAACCATGGCACCCGTAGCCGCCCAATCATGGCGGACCCCGCATGCGGCAAGGTAATAACCGCATATGAGGCAACGCGACGTATTTCACTTAGTGCCACAGATACACGCTCAAATGGGATATGCTCCAAAACTTCTGCGGCAAGCACCACATCAAATGACCTATCCGCAAATGGAAGCCGTTCAGCTGAAGCTACAATATCCGGTTTAAGATTCTGGTCAATGTCTACTGTGACCACCTCGTACCCCATGGCACGCAGGCGATCCGAGACGATCCCCGATCCTTTGCCAATCTCCAGCACACGCTTCCCACCCAGACGCGCAACCTCGTCTATCTGATGCCAAAAATTCATCCAGCGAGTTCGGCTGTTATATTTTGATTGTCCATATGCATGCGCAGATTCAGTCATGTATTGTTTGTATCATGGATAGAATGATTTTGGCACGCTCATCCCAGGTATACCGCTTCGCATCCAGACTGGCTTGACGAGAAAGATGCAATGCCAAATCCGGACGTTCACGAATCTCTATTATTTTTTGCGCAAAACTCTCTGGTGACATATCTGCAAACAAAGCATTTTTACCATCTTCCAATACCTCATCATTAGCACCACCGCGAGAAGAGATGATCGGACGACCTGCGGCAAGATACTCATACAGCTTAGAAGAAATACTACCCGGGAGACTTGCGGAGAGTGGATTTACCAGTACATCCGCGGCAAAAAGATGTAGTGGTATTTTTTCTCTCGGCACTCGCCCCATGGAGAGAACGCGCGATGAGCTACGCTCTTCTTTTATAGTAGACCGCAAACTTCGCATTTCTTCTTCTTTCACACCTACAAGCACCAGAAACGTATCTTGCGGTAAATGTGCAAGTGCATGCATGAGGAGCTCTATATCGTACCATCGCGTACTGCCGGCATAGAGCACAAGATACCCATCCCGTGGCAAACCAAGAGTCTCGCGCACATCTTCACGGACTTTCTGGATCATAAAATCCTCGAGATACGCGCCGCTGGAATGCACCACAACACCTCGTTTTTGTTTTTGAGGATCATAATATTCTTTGAGACGACGGGTGATATATACTACCCCATCAGCAATACGGAACAGAAAGCGACGCAGAAACAACAACCCATGTGTACTATGTACTTCGTATACAACCTTTTTACCCAAAAGAAGCTTTGCGACGCAAGCCTGCACCAACAGTCGATGATCGCGCACATATACAACATCGTAGTCTCTCCGGCGTGCCACCAGTGCCCATAAGATACGCCCTCCTATGATTTCCACAAAAGCGCCCTGACGAGCCAAAGCTTTAACAGTTTCTGCGATATTAGCCGTATGCGCGCGACGCAACCCCAGATTGGCTCGAGTAATATAGAAGATACGTATCATAATATCGTAGTGATTTTCGCCCAAATCTCCCCCGCATGCAGTGCTACGTCGTAACAGGTAGCAACAAACAAGAAAACACCCGCCCCCATGATAGCGGATCGCACTACCCTATCATATACCGCCGATTCCCGTATACGCATGACCATGTAGGCCCCCGCAAGAGCTAGGAACGGGAAGAGCGCATATCTATAACGCGTAGCAACAATGATTGGTATCACCGCAATCGGCTGAAGTACGGCACAAGCAACAAAAAATCGAGCATGCAAACCCGCTCCCGAGGATACTGCCAAAGCAATAAGTCCAGCAATACCCAACCCAAACAACACCGCAGTCCAGACGGCCGAGAATAACGCCAAAATTGCGCGATCCACCGGAAAAAATTGCAGATCAAGCCAATTCCCCGTCGGACGCAGAAGGCTAAAATAGAGAGCCGTCTTACGCACTTGTAGCTCAATAAACTGGATCGGATGTTCCCCAATAAAAGCAAAATATTTTTCCTTACCCACTCGATCCGCCTCGACGCTATGATGCGTATTGCGAAATGTCTGTATCTCGGGGGTCTTATCAAAGCCACCGGTTGCATCAGGATTGTTACCCACCCAGAGATCATACCCTCCCGCCGTAGTAGTAAGGATAAACGCACCGTAGCGATGTGACATGGAGAAAGACCAGGGCGCGACAAGAAGTATCACCAAAGCGGCAAATATCGCCACCCGGGAAAATTCCTTGCGTACGGACAAAATCCCCAAAATAAGCAAAAACGGCAATAGCGCAACCGGACGTATAAGAATCGCGCTCCCCCACAAAAGTCCCATACTAATAAGACTCCCCCACCCCGAATTTTTAAAAAACACTAGAGTCACATACAAAGATGCCAATAGTACACATAAAAATAACGTCTCCGTAAGAAGCATAGTCGTCATAAAAAGAATATCCGGCGAAAACCCAAATAGGATAGCGGCAAGAAGCGGGAGCGACTTATATACAGGAAATAGCAAGCCCGCGATACGAAATACCAATAGCACAGATATGGCATGCAATATCGCCTGTAAAATCCAGACAATCCAAACATGATGACCGAATAGCGTATACACACCTGCCAGAAAAAATTGATACCCCGGACCCACCCGCACAATACCGTCATCAAGCTCCGGATGTGCTGTATTTCCGGCGTCCTCTATATACCCAAGTCCCTGCGCAAAATTCCAGGCGATAGCATCATACGCACCCGCATCCACCCGTGGCGGAAACTGCCAATGAAAAGAAAGCGCCATACTGATCACCACGGCTATCAATGCGCACCACAAAATTAACCTACTCCTTTGCAACATTACTTTCGTTTATAGATAATCATACCAAAACGCTCATCGGGATCTGACTGATACAACCGCAGTGCCTCACGATACTCGGTCTCTGTTTTTATACGCAAGTTTTTGGGCACCAGCACATAGGTCGGCGACTCATTGCCATAAGAAAGCGGGTGTTTGCCAAATACGCAATCGCCACCACAGTGAATGATACTAAACTTTTTATCTGAAGGCACAAAGGCGCTCACCTGCACTGCATCCACCACCCCGACAGTGACGCCAGCCTCCTGAAGGACATGCTCGTCAAGATAACGCACAAGAGCAGGCACCTCAAGCCCAGAGCGCATATCAGAAAAAAAGAAAAATACCACTACATGGAAAGCAACCAGGAAATATATCATGCCATCCCGCCATACTTGCCGCATCCAGGGAATCAGGCGATCAAGGAGCACCGGCACAAAAAGCAAAAGCAAAAGGAAGAGACCAAGGAGATACCGAAACCATCCCGGACTCCGCAAAAAGTATATAAGAGCGGCGGCACCATATATGATAGCGACATTTGCAAGACGCTCCTCCGGACCTACTACGAACCCGCTACGCACACGCACAAAGATGAGCCCTGCAAAAAATATCATAAAATACAAAAAAGTAGGATGTATGGCAATCTGTAGGAGACGACTTAGACTCGCAAAGACTGCAGGCTCCGGATAATGGTTTTGGTATATCGCAATCGCTCCCTGCCATGAGTCAGGGGAAAATAGATGGGGGAACATAATACATACCCAGACAAGCATCACGGGGAGAGCCCCCAGCACCGCACGCATCGCCGAACGCAAAAATGGTCGCTCAAATAGGAGAAACTCCAGTGCGAGCACCGGAGCGAAAAAAATGAACATCGAAGGTTTTGTGACCAGGCTCAAAGCCGCAAAAACCCCGCCCCACCCGGGCATACGTTTTTTGTACAAAAAATAAAGCGCGAGCATCATCCACAAAAACCCAGGGATCTCGCCGGTCATGGTCTTGCCATCCCCATACAAAGAAGCAAATGTAACCACCAATAGCGTACCTAAAAACGCGAGTCGTGCATCAAAAAAATGTTTCCAGACGACATACATCACTGTTACTCCAACTAAAAGCCACAAAAGCGCGACCACACGCACCTGCAATACGCCCACCCCGAAGAGTTTAAATATTCCCGCAAGAGAAAGTGCCACGGGGAACCCGGGTGTGTTTACATAATAAGGTTTACCGAGAAGCGTATCAGGTGCAACAACGGCATCCAGCACTCCCAAATCCAAAAACCCCCGTGCCGCCTCCACTACTGATCCCTCATCAAACCAAAACTTTGGTGTACCCACCAATGCATTCACCACGCCATCCCGCGAAAAAGAAAAAAACGGGCTTGAGAGAGAGAACCCGAGGACAAGAAGTAGTAGTACCCCCAAAGGCAAAAACGAAACATGATAAAATCTGTTCATGATTGTATGCCCGCCGCAAGCATATTCGCACGGAGTAGTGAATCAAAGGTGCCCGCATCTGTCCAGTCTCCTTTTATAATCTGATAGGTCATCGTACTATTTGTCACATACCAATTGTTCACGTCGGTGATCTCGAGCTCTCCGCGCGCTGAAGGCTTGAGCGTCCGTATCACATCAAATACTTGTTTGTCATAGAGATACAATCCTACCACTGCAAGATCTGATTTTGGCTGTTTTGGTTTCTCCACAATGCTCACAATACGCTCTCCTGCGATTTCGGCAACACCAAACCGATGCGCATCCAAAACTGACTTTACAAATATTTTTGCGCCTTGGGCTTGCGTCTCAAATGCCGCTACTCCCGCACGTAGCTCCTCAACCCGCGAGAAGATATTGTCCCCCAAAATTACAGCGATGCGCTCTCCATCCGCAAAGTCTTCCGCGACACTGAGTGCTTGTGCAATACCCCCCGCCTCCTCTTGAATGTCGTAGGAAAGATCTACCCCAAACTCTTTGCCCGACCCCAGCAAATCCAAAAAATGTCCAGCATGCCCTCGACCGGAAACAATCATAATATTGGTGATACCACAAACTTTGAGCGCCTCAAGCGGATAGTAAATCATCGGCTTGTTGTACACCGGCAAGAGATGCTTGTTGGTAACTTCTGTGAGCGGACGCAAGCGCGTGCCTGTGCCTCCCGCAAGAATAATGGCCTTCATCGATCGAAGAGATTAAAATATAAAATCGCGCCGATGGCTTTAAAGCCATCACGCCAGCCTATTTTTTTACCTTCCTGATATGTTCTCCCATGATAGTTTATCGGCACCTCGTATATCCGCC
Source organism: uncultured Candidatus Saccharibacteria bacterium (assembly GCA_964349275.1). GTDB lineage: Bacteria > Patescibacteriota > Minisyncoccia > Ryanbacterales > 2-02-FULL-48-12 > 2-02-FULL-48-12. The sequence continues at coordinate 24,970 of CAYGFT010000001.1, read as the reverse complement.
AATGACCATGTGCCACACGCGCGGTAAGTTCCGGCTCAATACCAAAACGCTTTGATTTGAGCTTAGGCGCAATAGCATGGATAACCTCCTGTTTGAAAACCTTGTACCCCGTCTCCATATCAGAGAGGTTTAAATTGGTAAAAATATTAGAAAGAAGAGTAAGCGTCGTATTGCCCAGATAATGCCAAAAATAGAGTACTCGCTGATACTCGCCGCGAAAACGCGTACCAAAGACTACGTCTGCCTTGTCTTTTTCTATTGGATCCAAAAGTTTTGGATAGTCTTGAGGATCATACTCAAGATCCGCATCTTGCACGAGCACCACGTCCCCCGATGCCTCCAGAAACCCTCGCTTGAGTGCCGCTCCCTTGCCCTGATTTTTATTCTGCTTGAAGTATCTGATAACCCCCTCCGGCCGATCAGCTTGGTATCGAGTGACAAGACTTGCCGTAGTGTCAGTTGAGGCGTCATCTACTACAATAATCTCAAAACTGATACCACTCACCACAGACTGTTGGAGCACCTTATCGAGCACGTCCAGTACCGTTTTTTCTTCATTATAAACAGGGATGATAACCGAGACTTTTGATATCTTCATGAGTGTTTTATAGCTTATTTCTGGCCTATTTTCCACCTCCCTTGCCCCATGCCCCCTCTCTAATTTCAAGACCCTCAAAAAGCGGCTTCCACCACCATGTATGCTCCTTGTACCAATGAATGGTCTCCCGTATACCATCCTCAAAGGAAATACTCGGGACCCAACCAAGTTTTGTACGGATTTTTGATGAGTCAAGCAAATAGCGTCGATCATGGCCGGGCCTATCCTCTACATACACCTTATGAGATTGATCAAGTGCAAACTCGCCAAGTATTATGTCGGCTATAGTCTCTATATCTGCCTCTACCCCCGTGCCGACATTGTATGTCTCGCCGATCATGCCCCGCTCGAGAATCAAATCAATCGCCCGACAATGGTCATCGACATGAATCCACTCTCGCCTATTTTTACTCGCTTTGTACAAGGGGAGCTGTTCTTTGCGTATGGCTCTTGCCGTAAAATGCGGAATCAGTTTTTCCGGAAACTGATAGGGCCCATAGTTGTTGGCACAGTTTGATATTGATATAGGAATCCCAAATGTCTCATAGTACGCACGGACGGTCATATCTGCCGAGGCCTTGGAGGCATTGTAGGGAGTCCGCGGACGATATGGGGACTCTTCCGTAAATCGTTCTTCAGAATCAAGCGCGAGGTCTCCATATACTTCACAAGTAGAAATGTGGTGAAAACGTCTCACCCCAAATGCACGCGCGCTATCGAGCAAGCACTGTACCCCAAGCACATTGGTCTCATAGAATACTTTTGGATGGAGTATGGCACGGCTGTTGTGCGACTCAGCCGCAAAGTTTACCACTATATCCGGCTTTTGTGTTTTAAAAATGTGCGCAACAAGTTCAGCATTGCCAATATTCCCTTTTACAAAGGCATATCTTCCCGCAAACCGCTCCTCTACATCTCGAACATTTTCAAGCCGCCCCGCATAGGTCAGCGCATCAAGATTTGTAATAACATCATCGGAAAAATGTTCTAGGCGATGCCGGATAAAATTGGACCCAATAAAGCCCGCTCCACCTGTTATCAGTATTTTTGTAGTACTCATATGTGTTGCTCAATAAATAGCGTAATAGCATCCGCGCGCCTGTCCCATGAAAACTCACGTGCAAGCTCCCGAGCGTGATACGCCTTTGCTACCGCCTCCTCGGGATGCGTAATCGCCCGCCGCACTGCGCCGACGAATGCTTCTGTGTCCCCCGGGGGTGCAAAATACGCCGCATCCTCGCTCAAAATCTCTCGGATAGCGGGCAAATCTGATACGACAATGGTCTTCCCTGCGGCCATATATTCTTTTATCTTCATGGGTGACATGTAATAGCGAAAATGATCCGATGCCGCGAGATACGGCGCAAGCACTATATCAGCTGCCGTTATATAATCGAGTGCGACACTCCCGGGGAGACCAGTGATAGCATGGATATACACCTCTCCTCGGAGAAGCTCCTGCATACGTTTTATAACGCCTGACCCGTATGATTCGGCTATCGTACCGGTATATACGATATTTGGTTTGTCTGTCTTCATACCAAGAGCGAGACGCGTATCCGTTTTGCTTTTTAGGCGAGCAAAACGGCCCAAGTCGATGCCATTGCCAAATACAAGAATGTGATCCGATGCGATACTGAATTTTTTTATAATATCTTCTTTTTTGCGCGCATTGGTTGTTACTATACCGCGCGCCAACCCAAACACCCTTTGGTATACAAAATTGGGGAATTTGCCCAGCGAGTGATTTTCAAAAAAGAACTGCTCCCGAAACCGCTTTGAACAGTACGTAAGGAAAAAAGCGAGTAATACATCACGAGTATAGAATACCGTGCCCTGTGGCTGGCGCTTGATGAGTGCGCGATATCGTCGCGCAAGCCAAAAACTCCGCGGCCATATTTTTGGTGAGCCAACGGATTCTATACTAAATGCATGCGCAATCGCATAATCCTGAAATAGGGCATCTTTAGATGCCGGCAACTGTTCTATATAGAGCGCGAAATCACCACGAGCAGAAAAGGCCTCCGCCATTTTGAGAACCTGGAGACGATTTGTATATTTTGAGGGATACCGAAGTGGGGTAAGATAAATAATTCTCATGACTATATGGTAGCTTTTTTCGCATACACAAGAATAGTACCGCTTCGCCCCAAGAGAGTAGCAAGTACAAATGCAAAAAATGCATACACCCCCACAAAAGGAGCAAGCAGGAACATTATAGATACATCCCTCTTGTGTGCCCTAAGGCGCTTGCGCCCTCCTATCAGATCAAAAAGAACATGTTGATTTCGTAAGCACCGATTATAGAGAGTTTGTATCTCTCCAAATATATCGTAGAACATAGATCCTGACCGTGTACGCTCTACCGTAAACCCTGCTGATAAAAGGAATTGGGAAAGTGTTTTTGGCGTAAGATGCATAGTATGACGTGGGATATCCAGATGAAACCATACCGCCCCCCCAACACCCGCCTGCAAAGAGGCATAATTAGGCACCTCAATAACAAGCGTCCCATCGGCACCTAATATCTCATGGATCTTTTTTAGATATGCTGTGGGATCCGCAAGATGCTCAAATACATGCCACAAGGTCACTACGTCAAAAGATCTTGGAGGAAAACTACACAGAGGCAAATCTCCTTTCTGTATATGAACACCCTGTCGGGCAAGATCGGTATACCGATATGCCGCGGATACCTCCGTGCCCGCCGTCTGCCAACCAAGGCGATGCATACACAAAAGAAACGAGCCCGTACCACAGCCCACATCTAAGATGCTCCCCGAGCGGATAATGCGTCGGACTCTGCGTACTCGAATACGGTTGAGAAACCTATCAACAAGTGGTTTGCGATCCCCATAATAATCTGCATAATAGTGCGCCGCCTCCTGGACGGAAACACGCGGGATAGTGTAGACAAGACTACAGTGAAGACACTGCGCCAAATAAAAATTTTCTCCGCGGAATGTATGGCGGGATATTTTTTTATACTGCGTACTCCCACAAAAATAACAGATATCCGTACTCATTTTTTCCTAAATATGTAATAGGTTTTAAAAATAAGCGTATCTTGGGCATAATACTGATCCAATACATCCCGGTAGGGCGATACAAACTCCTTCTCTGCTCGATTCTCAAACACCACATAATCAGGCAAATGCGTTATATCATAGGAAAGCGGATTTTTCCCCACAAGCCCCACCCCCGTCCACCAAAACTGTTGATAGCGGCGATCAATCGGCATGAGTGCCGCAATCTGCTGGTTATCGATTACTCCGACTGTCTTTGTATGCCCGAGTCGCTCAAGCACATACGCACCCACCTCTTGCGGCGCAGAAGAGGATAATATGGTCGAAAAAAAGAAGAGCTGTATGATCTGGGCAACGACCATAAAACTAGCAACACCTACCACAACGTACTTACCTATGTGCCGATGCCATGGCAAATAATTTCTAAGAGACTGCACAAAATGGCAGAGTGCGGGGTACCACAAGATCAAGAGAATAAGCTCCACAGCGAACAAATAGCGAAACCAGCCCGGACTCCGCAAAAAATAAAAGAAGCCAAATATACTATACAAC
>CAYGFT010000001.1:0-20784 GCA_964349275.1 uncultured Candidatus Saccharibacteria bacterium | reverse complement strand
TTCAAGCTCACGTAACTATCGACGGCACCGAAATATACAACAATACAATTTTTACAAATGCCCGCCGCGCAGATGATGCCTCCTGCCTCATATGTAAGAACATCCACACCGCACAGCCTGCGATTACGCCAAAATACCAGATCGTTGAACTCTGTGGTAGCGCCGATAAGGAATACTTAAAATTGGCAATCAGGGAACGCCCAAATGGATTTGCCAAAAAACCATATGCCTCCGTCCACGTAGTGATCCGCCAAAAATGCGGAAAGACACTGCACACCCAGACAAGCATAGGGAGTACTGCCCCCGCAACAAATAAGACCATCGAACGCCGGGCAACAAATTTTCGCTCCGTGAAAAAATAAAGGATCGATACAAAACCGAGCGAAAGGTAGAGCGATGGTTTAGTCGCAACCGCAAGGCCCATTAAAAATCCCGCGAGCGTATAAGAGTTTTGCTCGGCATGAAAATAAAATCCCGCCCGAGCCCTTGCAAGCACATACGCTCCCCACAAAAAAAATATAAATCCCGGCAACTCGCCCATGGCAGTACGCCCAATATCGTAAAATGTTGCAAACGTCACTACAAAAAGTAACGCATACAAAGCTACTCGTTTCCCAAATAACTCCTCTAACACATATACCAAACTCAACAAGAAAATCGCTATCCAACAAAGCATATAGATCCGCGCTTGTGTAAAACCAAACCCAAATACCTTAAAAAATCCGGCAAGTGGATACGTCACCGCATATCCGGTGGCGACGATCGTATATGGTCGAGGTGGATAGACACCAGGAGCTGTAGAGATATTAAAAACTCCCTCTTCCGCTATGTGGTGTGCGATATCAATAGTAATAGACTCATCCACCCCGATACGCGGCTTGGTAGTAAGTACTGACAACGAAAAAGCGTACACAAAAATAACCGCGAGCGCGGCAATAGTCCATTCAACCTTCCCCCATCGTTCTCCAGAGGTCATACAGAAATAGTTACTTCAAACTGTCGAGGGCGAAGCAAATGCAAACGAAACAAGATATATTTTACCATCACCGAGAGAATTGCAAATCCATACTTCACACTGCGCCAGAATCCTATCATAGAGGCCTCCGGAAAATACTTAGTCTCAATCGGCGTCTCATAAATACGGAGCTTTGCAATGCGAGCTTGGACAATAATCTCCGAGTCAAACACAAAATCATCGGAATTTTTTTCAAATGGCATCGTCTCCAGAGCCCTCCGAGTATAGGCACGAAAACCAGTGTGATACTCGCTCAACCCTAGCCCCAATATAAGATTTTCGATAAACGTGAGGAAGATGTTGCCCACAAACTTCCACCAAGGCATGCCACCTTTGCGTGCGTTACGTTTGATGAGCATGCGCGATCCCATACTAATATCCGCCTTGCCATACGCGAGCGGACGAATTAACTCGGGAATATAGTACGGATCATATTGAAAATCGGGATGGATCATGACGGCAATATCCGCGCCCAAACGAAGCGCCTCTTTGTAGCAAGTTTTTTGATTGCCCCCATATCCTTTATTGTGTTCATGCACAATAGTACGAAGCCCCAACTCGCGCGCCACTTCGGCGGTATTGTCCTTACTACAATCATCTACAAGCACAATCTCATCTACCCACCCCTTTGGGATAGCATCTATTGTTTCTTTTAGGGTACGAGCGGCGTTATATGCAGGTAATACGGCAATAACTTTCTTATTGTTGGCAAGCTGACTCATAAAAAACTGTCTTGAGAAAAACCTTATTTTATCGTAAAATATCTACCATAATAGCATGCCTGAAGACAAAACTCAAAGCTACGCCCATAGTATAAACGACTCTTCCGCCCAAAAGGTTTTGGCGGATATTTCGCATATCCCAAGTATGGCAATAGGCCCTATTGTCCTGCCTGATATGCACCTAAAAGAAAAAACCGAGGCTCCTGCTTCATTTGCGGCGGCAACACGCGCTACTATCATCCCTCAACTCACCGCGCCCTCCGTAGGATGCGGTATGGGAGCCTTGGCAACATCGCTCATACGGACCGACATCTCGGAAGCGTACCTGGAAAAATTTTATGCCGAGATGCGCCGCCACCTTGGACCAAAATACGGACCGGCAAAAAACATCCTGTTGTGGCTCGGCATTATACGCCGTCCACGCCACATCTACGACTTCTCTGCCGAGGAACTCCCCGAAGTAATACACACCGGGGCACGAGCCGCAGTACACAAATATCAGCTCCCACTCGATACCATCAACCACATCGAATACGGCGGTAATGTCATGGATGAGACCACACGCAAAGAATTTTCTCTCCCCAATATGCTTCCTCGATCTGCATGGGTCTCGGGGCTCCATGATATTGGCTACGGATTTAAAGGCAATCATTTTCTTGAGGTACAATATATTGAAGAGATTTATGACGCTGAGCTTGCGAGAGCTTGGGGGCTCCATAAGGATCAGATCGTCATCATGTACCATGGCGGCGGTGGCGCCGTGTCGCACTACATGGGAAGGTATTTTGCTAAACGCAAAAAAATGGGACGCAAAGAACGGATCTTTTTGCCTGTAGCCAAAGCACTGTTTCACTTCGGCTCATGGCAAGGCATCAAACATGCCAAAGAGCGCTGGCGATATTATTTTCGTCCACGGCGATTCCAGGAAATTCCCACAGATACATATGAAGGAAGGCGTCTCCTTGCCTCTATTCAAGCGTCACTGAACTACAGCTACGCATTTCGCATTGCCATCGCGAAACGCATTACAGATGCATTGGAATACGCATTCGGCAAGGATACAAAAGCCACTCTCATCTGGGACACGATCCACAACTCCATCATGCCGGAGCTCATCCACGGTAAGCGCCTCATCGTACACCGACACACGGCAACTCGCACACTTCCAGGCAAACCCGTCATCGTCTCTGGATTCAATACCACCGGGTCATATATTGGCGTAGGTATGCCCGACGCAGAAGCACATTTATTTTCCGCAGACCATGGCGCAGGAGAGACTATTAAGCGCTTCCAAAAAGAGGGCAAAGTTTTCCCTCATCCCAAAGAATACCGAACAACCATTTATCTGACGAAGCCCCCATACAAAAAAACCGTATCGCATATTACCGATGAGGGCGTTGATTATGTTATGAATGAGCTGGAACGTGCAGGCATCACACGTCGTGTGGTCAAGCTCCGCCCCGTAGCAGTATTTAAAGGGTAATCAGCAAATAACGAATTGGTGCGAATTTACAAAAAAACGTCTTGCGAAAGCAAGACGCCGACAAATATCTTTTTGTAAAATATATTGTTTTACTCAATAGGTTGGAGATATCCCTGCGTACTGTGTGTCCGCAAAAATCCTTCCCACATCTCCTGCTCTTTGCGTGAATGCACCTTACCCACGGCATTTAACAAAATGAAAGTGGCGATACTTAGAAAGTAGCCTAAAGAAACCATGAGCGGGTGTTGCGAGAACATAACCATGATCTGCTCCACCAATGACTTTTGTGAACGCAAATCCCAGGACAGTAGCAACAGGAATGTCCCGAAAAACCAACCGTAGAATACACCTCGAGTTATCCCCTCTCGTCGCGCTTTCTCCCGTATACGTCCAAGATCACCAGCATAAGCGATCTCAAACTCCTTCTCTTTATCTTTTAGATAACCCGCAATGTTTATCCCGCAACTTGGGCAGTTCTCGGGATATAAATCTAACTGGGCCATACAACTCCCTCCTTATACTTGTGAAGTACTTTACTATTATCTAATATTGAAACGTGTAAGAAGTCAATGACTATGAATATATTTTCCTGCCAAATCATCACCGACCCCGAGATCCGCGGCAAACTCAACCGGATCCAAAAGCGCCTGCACAGCCTCGCGCGTCCCTTCGTGTGCCTTCCCAATATCCACCCTAAAGCAGGCCTTGAATCTCCCCCGCAATTTGTCGCCGCTACGCGTGGCACCATCGTCCCTCAACTTACCGCACCCGCCATGAACTGTGGCATGAGCGTATTTAAAACAAACCTCACTGAAGACGATTTTTCACCTGAACTGCTCAAAAATTTTGCCGCAAAACTCCGCGCCGAAGTCGCCCCGCGTATCACACGCCTACAAACACTTCTCCAGTGGGTTGGGCTCTACACGCGCCCGCATACAAAGTATGACCTTACCAAAAAGGAGCTCGAGGACTTCTTTCTTTATGGTTCATCAGCGGCTATTAAAAAGTACAGTCTTGACGCATCCAACCTCGCGTCGATTGAATACCAAGGATGCGTGCTGTCTGAAACTGAGAAAGCTAGTATTAACTTTAAGCGTCTCGTGCCTCGCTCCTCCTACACCAATGGCCGGCATGAGCTAGGGTACAACTTTGGCGGTAATCACTTCTTAGAGATTCATACGGTAGAGAAAATCCTGGATCCTGCCAAAGCACAGCAATTTGGCATTCGAGAAAATCAACTGCTCCTCTTTTATCATGGAGGCGGTGGACACGCGACCTACCACTTAGGCAGATACTTTGCGCGCAGAGAAAAAAATACCTCCATGGAAAAGTTTGCGCTTTTTTGGTTGAAACTCCTATTTCATTTTGGATCCCTGGAGGGGCTCCGCAACGCGCGCATACGCTGGCAGGCATACTTTTCACGAACACCTTTCCCTGAGATCCCATATGCCTCATCTGAAGGCAAACGCCTCATGCAATCAATCAAAATCGGACTCAACTATGGATACGCATTTCGTACCGCGCTCTTAGCAAGACTCCGGGATGCACTCCCCGAGTCTGCACAAGTCTCTTTTATCTGGGACGCAGCACACAATTCTGTTATGGAAGAGACCGTAGAGGGCGAGCAACTCATAGTGCATCGCCAAGATGCCGTACGAGTATTTACCGGCAAACCCGTCATGATTGCGGGCTGGAATACTCTCTCCTATCTTGGCACTGGGAATGAGTCATCTGACTTTACACATAGCTCTGCTACACCATCAGCCGGAAAAACCATTGGCAAATGGAAAAAGGAGGGTAAAAGTGCCGAGGACAAATCACACGAGACACTGGTCTCCCGACGCAAAGAACCAGAACTCCGGCATGAGATACACCAGACATCTGAAGGACTATTCGCAGTAGTGAGCGAACTCGAAAAAGAAGGTATACTATATCCAGTAGCCTATTTGCGCCCCCTTGGCGGGCTTAAAGGCCAATAATATTTTATGCCAACCATACCTGAACTACGCCAACTACTACAACGCGAAAAGATTGAGGGAAGGGAACGTCCCTGGGGCTATGTATGGCTCCAACGCGGCCCATCGATTTACCTTACCTGGCTCATCGCAAAAACCCCCTTGCAACCCAACACTATCACTGGCGCAAGTATCCTCTCCGGTATCATCGGAGCACTGCTACTCGCCAGTGGGTACTGGAGCACCATGCTCCTCGGGATTTTCCTTTTTTACCTCAATCTCATTCTCGACCGTGTAGACGGTGAGCTCGCCCGCTACAAACGGATATTTTCTCTCAAGGGAATATACGGGGACGAGATAAATCATCTTATTGTCCCTGCGCTATTTTTTGCCGGTCTTACCTGCGGCATAGCGGACCTCAGCGCGTCATTCCCTACACACATACTTGTGGGACTGGGGGGCATTACTGCTGCCGCTATAATACTCATCCGCGTCACCCACAATATCCCCTACCAGATATACCTAAAAAAATATATAAAGTACGAGGTGTTGCGCCCTATGCCCACAGAGACACGCCCCCCCACCAAATATCTGCGATCGCAATATGCGCTCATCTACCCCGTCGTGAGAGCCATACACCAATTCCAAGACTTCCTCATTATTCTGTCTGTATTTGCGGCGAGCCTTATCGCGGAACGGCTCTGGAGCATATCGTACTTTCTCTTCCCCATTACCTCATGGATGCTTCTCGGCTATGCGGTATTCCTCTCCCTTATCGTCCTTGAAAATTTCTGGAAGGGCGCGCGGTCCATTGAGGCGCGCATGCAAGAGTTGGAAAAAACCGAACGCGGCTAGAATAAACATCAATGGCTCGGCTTTAAAACGCAAACGCGGATTGGACACCGGTCCCGACATAAAAGCAAATATCAAAATCAAAGCGGCAAGAAGCAATAAAGACCCCCGGACACGCGGGTCTTTTTGTCTACATGCAAACCAAATACCCAATACCATGCCAACAGTAATCACAAACCAACAAAATCCACCTACCAGTAAAAGCATAACGGGCAACGCCTCCTCTGTGTGCAACGCCCGCCACAAGACACCAAACTCCCCTTCAAGAATATGCCCACTAATATTAATAATCGGCGCATCAGCCAGCGCAAATTTACTCGAGAGATACCGCAATCCATCGCCAAAGAAAAATGGCAAGGTCTTTACCGTATAGAATACCGCGAACGAAATAGGACGCTCACGAATATAATCGATCGCCACTTTTTGCAAGTACGGGGCATTAGCAAATGTCGGATCGTCATTACCGTAAGGGCTGATGGCGACTACGCGATCCCGGAGAGCCGCGCGTGCCTCTTTAAACGAAACGTTCTCCTCATGCGAATAAAAATACAAAAGATCAAACAAGTACACTTTGTGTATGCCAATCGAAGAGGTCTGCCAGGAACCATACGTTATCTTATTGCGCACCAGCCAAGGAGCAAGCACCAAAAAAAATCCGATCAAGAACACCGCCAAAGCACGCATCGTATTGCGCTTGCTTTCGCCGCGCCGCACCCAGAAACAGAAAAGCACAAATACCACCGCCAAAAACTGTACTTCCGGTCGGGTAAGTGCGGAGGCACCCAAAAAAAGTCCACCAAAAAAGATGCCCCATCGTGAGCGAGACGCATCGACATGCAAACTTTTCAAAAAATAGTATATACCGCTGATAAAAAAAGACATAAACAATGTCTCGGTAAATACCGCTCCCGCAAGATACGCCCCCACCGGCTCAGCAGCAAATAAAAGTCCTGCAATGATACTTGGCACGCGCGGCATATACATCTCTGCGATCTTGTAGACTAAGATTGTCGTAGCGGCAGCCAAAAAGATTTGGCAAAGCGCCACAAGCAACAAGCTTTCTTTCAGAAAAAACAAAGCGGCGAGAAATAGCGGATACGCCGGTTCTATGGTTTCTTCCGGCGCATATGGGGGTCTTGGTGAGGGAGAATACACCCCCTCATAGGCAAGGTTGTGCCCAAGATTGATGTACCGCGCCGAATCACTGCCCGGAGCAAACGCTGTGCGAAACGCTTCCGGCCCCCGCCAAACCTCATACCCGAATACTAAAAAAAATCGAAGCACAAACGCGATCACTCCAATACATATAGCTATCTTATGCGTACGTATAAACTCCATATGCGTTAGCGAAATAATGCTAAAAATTGTTCTCGTACAACCCCAACATCATACCGTGTTACAAATGCCTTCTCAATACCTGCGACTTTAGATGCAAGGCCATCCTCACGACGCAGACGTTCAATAGCTTTAAAAAAGAGATACATATCATGATGCGGCAGGACAAAATCATAAAGCTCGGGAGGAACGATCTCGCGCACACCTCCCACATTAGATGCCACAAATGGCAGACCCGAGGCCATAGCTTCCAGGAGCGCATGCGGCACCCCCTCCTCCTCTGAGGGCATCAAAAATACATCAGCAAGCGCAAAATATGTTGGAATGTCCTGATTGGGCACACCACCCTCCAACCGTATCATATGACTAAGACCGAGCTCCTCTACTTCGCTTTGTATGCTTGCCTCCATCGGCCCAGATCCAACCACCACGAAAAGTACCGCAGGGTCACTCTGCCACTGATTAAGCAGATGTGGTATATGCTCTGCTCCTTTGCGACGACTCAAGTGATGCACAAAAAGAACTACAAATGCATCCTGTGGTATACCAAGCTTATCTCGAGCGGCAGATTTATCCATCTCTCCAAATCGCGCAACCCGCACCGCATTGGGGACAATGCGCACCCTATTTTCTGGAATTGCATATATTTCGCAGTACTTCTGTGCAAGACCCACAGTCCCGGTAACCAATATGACATGAGACAAAATATACCGAAATACTCGCTCCTCCCGCGCGCTCCGTTTATAGAGCCATGGCATCCCGCAATTCCAATAATACGTCCTGCCGCCCAATATGCGCGTCACCCAGAGCGCGGCGAGTGCCCCCTTAAAAGAATAGTGCACATAAAAGTCTCTGTACCCACGTATACGTGCCCACACCACCCTGTAAAACACGAAAACCATATTTGATCCACCCGAGATCAGACGAATATCAGCATCCTTGGCAAGTGCGCGGATAAGCTCATGCTTCTCATAAAAATGCGTATCCGTATCTAGCCGGATATCAGGCAAAATATATCCGATACGTGTGCGATGTGCCCTCATATGCGACAACAAGATTCCCATGCCTCTTGCATGGCTTTGAGATAAGCTTCTTTTTGTATCAGTTGGGATGCGGTAGCGCGAGCATTTTGACTTAAAGTGGTTCGCACGGATTCATCCCGCATGACCCAGAGCATACACAGAACCAACGTATCAACATCCCCCACCGGCACAATCAACCCGTTGATATTGTCTTTGACCAACTCTCCGGCAATACCCACATCCGTCATAATCACCGGTAGACTCGCCGCCATAGCCTCTACTACCGAGCGTGCATACCCCTCATAGTTTGAGGTAAGGACATAACACTCGGCTGTTGCATAATAATCTACTAGATCCTCTCGCTGCCAGCCGACAAATTCTACAGCATTTTGTATCACCATAGTACGCGCAACACGCTCCAGGTTTTTTCGTTCTGGCCCATCACCTACAATCACGAGATGCACATTTTTTTCACTGCGGACCACCTCCCGAAACGCACGAAGAAGAAGCATAATATTTTTTTCCTGAGATAGACGCGAGACCGCCAAAAATATAAAGGGACCGGAGCGAAACGTCACCTCTTTGTGCCCGAACCTGCTTGTGTCCACAAATATCGCCTGCACACGCACACGGCGCGGATCAAGCGCGGGGATCCAGAGCAATAGAGATTTTTTAATACGCTCGCTCACTGTCCGCACGCAGTCCGCTTTGGGTAAAATCCTCTGGGCAATCAAAAGACGTATTTTATTTTTCAAAGACTCCCCTCTGAAATACGGACTCAAAAGATCCGTATGGACCTGCAACTCGAGGGCACATTTGAATTTGCGCTTGAGCAAAGCACCAACAAACCCCACCTCAAACGGATCTTGTGCTGTTATCAAAATCTTATCTCCTGAACTCTGCTCACGCATAATCGCCTCACACGCAGATGCATAAAGATCACGTACGGCCGTAAATTTACCCCGACGTGGATCAAATACCAACACATAAAATTTTGCCGCCAGACGCCGGTATGCTTCCATGCGCTGGTGCGCCTCCGACCCAGGACGGAGTACCTCCGGGTCACGGCTCAACATAATAAGTATCATAGTCCAAGTGCCCCTAGTGTCTCTTGTATCATGCGATCATGCGAAAATTGCGCACTGGTATCCCGCGCTCCTTGAGCGATTTTTTGCTGTAGTATTTGGTCGTTCATAAGACGCAGTATAGTGTATTGCCAATCTGCAAAGTTATTATACCCCGCCACAAGCGCATTTACCCCATCTCTTACTATTTCATGATTCCCGCCTGCCCCAGTGGTAATAATAGGGACACCCACCATCATTGCCTCGAGTAGCTGGTGGGAAAACCCCTCATATCCCGTATTGAAGAGAAACACATCTGCGGCACGCATATAGCGCTCCAGATCATCCCGCCGCTTCGCTCCCAAAAAAATAACATGATGCTCCACCCCCTGTGATACAGCCTCCTTGTGTAAGCGACTCTCTTCCGGTCCAGTGCCGGCAATATATAGTCTCGCATCCGGATGGGCTTTTAAAATCTCCGGCATTACATGTATCAAGAGCGTAAACCCCTTCCAAGGCACTAGTCTGCCCGCAGAGAACAGTACCGAACCAGAAAGTTTCAGCTCTTTGCGCGCCACCTCTTTGGAAATCGACACTAGTGATGTCTCAATAGCGTTATAAACCACACACACCCGATCAGGGATAACGCCCCACTGTTCTACTACAGACCGTAAATATCGGCTCGGGACAATTACCATTTTTGCTCTTCGGGTCACAGCGTATTCCACCCTGCGTAAAAATTCAACACGCATGCCATATGTTTTTTTTAAAAAATCATCCAAAAGATCCGAAATGCCAAACCGCCCCATGCCCTGCTCCCACGCATAATCTCCGGCTACGCGAATCACGAAACGTCTGCGGGCAATTGTCGCCGCAATACAAGCAGGCAATCCTGCACTTACCGGATCTTGCGCAAATATCATTTCAGCCCGCATACCATGCCAAAGTACTTGAAAGAAATACCAGAGATGACGCACCCCCTTGGGAATACGGCGACTTACTACTACCACACGGAATGTCGAGCTTGCCACTACCGCATCACCGTACGTCACTACCGTAATGGCATGACCCCGACGTGATAAATGCTCGGCGATTGTTTTTGTATATGTTGCCGGGCCACCGATTTCGGGAGGGTAGATACCTGTTGCGATAACAATACGCATATTAGAGTTCTTTCATTATGGCTTCCATCTGGGATGCGACGCGATCCCAAGAATACGACTCCACAACCCGCGCGCGCGCAGTCGAGACGAGTGATGCGCGAAGTTCTGGGTTGGCAAACAACAGCATGATTTTTTCCGCAACATCGTGCGCATCATCGATATTGGCAAATAAGCCAGTAACACCATCACTAAGAAAATCCTCGATACCCCCAACCTGAGTCGCAACTACGGGAAGGCCTGCGGCCATCGCTTCTAGAAACGATGTGCCCAAACCCTCCGACCGAGACGGCCGTACAAAGACATCCGCTGTGGCGAGCTCTTTGGAGATCGAGGAAAATGGTAGCGCGCCACAAAATAAAATTTTACCCGAGAGCCCCAAATCATGGGCGAGCATCTCCAAACGCCCGCGCTCAACGCCATCTCCAATAATACGACACATCACATCAGGATAGCGTTTTTCTACCTCGGCAATCGATCGTATCAAAATATCTATGCCATTTTTTTTGACCAGACGTGAAGTAGTGATTACCACATGGCCAGATGTGGCACGTACCCGGGGAGTAAATATATCCGTCGCAACACCATTGGGAATAACTTTCACGGGGCGTATGTACCCAAAATATCGCGCCAGATGCGAAAGATACATACTGATAGCGTGCACTTGATCGGCGTGACGAAGTGCAAGCCGCCAGGAAAAACCAATAAGACCTGCTCGAGCATGGCGCAAATAATCCTCCGAATCACCCTCCTGAAGGGTAAGAAGAAATGGTATCCTTTTGTGCAACCTCCAGCGTTTTAAAAGCACTGGGGCAAGCGTCATATAGCTTACCATTACTCCCCAAAAAAGAGAGACGTCCACAGTGCGCATAATTCGCCGCGCTTCATACATACCAAGTGCTGGCGCCAAAAGCTTATCTAAAATCGGTACACCTACACCAAGCCGACGCACCTCTATATTACCGATACGCTCCCGCGCCGAATAGCGGCGATCCATACGACAAGTCAGCAAAAAGAAATTAAAATCAGTGATGCGATCCGCGACCTCCTGGATAGCAAGCTCTGCGCCACTCGCAAGAGGAAGATACGCTGTCGAGAAGATGATAACTGCCCCCTTGCTTTGTTTTTTAGTCATTTTAGCCATATTATAAACTTACCTATGAGCCCCCGTCAAAGAAAGAAAATAGTATTTGTGATTACTAAATCCGTCTGGGGTGGCGCACAAAAATATGTATTTGATCTTGCGACCCACCTACCCAAAGAAGACTATGAGTCTATAGTAGCACTTGGAGGTGATGGTCCGCTCGCCCAGAAACTGAAAGCAGCAGGCGTACCGGTATACCACATACGAAACTTCCAACGTTCAGTAAATCCGCTCAAAGACCTCCTCGCCTATGGAGAGCTCGTGCGACTCATATGGCACACCCGCCCCTCCGTCATACATACCAACAGCTCCAAAGCTGGGGGTCTTGCGGGTCTTGCCGCATGGTCGTGCCGGACCTTCGGACGTATACCACTCCGTATAATATTTACCGCTCACGGCTGGGCATTCCATGAATCACGCCCACGGTGGCAACTCGCCCTTATCAAAGCAGCAAGCAAGCTTACTAGTATGCTTGCCGATACCATAATCACCGTTTCAGATTATGACCGATCCGCGGCTTTATACCTTAAAATAGCCCCCGCGCACAAACTTATAACGATCCACACTGGCATTGAGGCTACGCACTTCTTGGGACGTCCGGAAGCCCAGCAAGAGCTCATAGGCAAGGAAACCTCGCTCCTCATAGGCACACTGGCGGAGTGGACGCGCAACAAAGGGCTCTCATTTCTTATAACAGCCATACCCCAAATCATCACCCAAGAACCGCATGTAGTGTTCTGTCTTATCGGCTGGGGTGAAGAGGAAAAAGCATTGCGTGAGCAAGCTCGCGCGCTCAGCGTAGAAAAGCATATATACTTTGTAAACGGCAAAACCGAGGCGGCACGCTATCTGAAGGCCTTTGATATATTCGTGCTTCCCTCGCTCAAAGAAGGTTTGCCTTATACCATCCTGGAAGCGGGAATGGCAGAACTCTCGGTAGTCACCACGCGCGTAGGCGGTATCCCCGAGATTATTCAAGATGGACGCAATGGACTCCTGGTATCACCCGCATCAGCCCCAGAGCTTGCACGCGCGATTGTGCACCTCATAAAGCATACTGAAGAACGCGCCCATCTTGGCTCATCGCTCCAAAAAACAATCGAGACCAAATTCCCATTCAATGCATTTGTCCAACAAACAGGAGACGTCTACAAAAACTAGGCAAGACGTCTGCGCACAAATACGAGTCCGCCCCCCGCTACAAGACCGATGAACGCGCTTATCGCCAGCCAAAATAAATTACTTTGCAACAACCGTTCTTGGAGAGATTTCTGAAGGACGGCCGCCGCTTTATACTCTGCCCCATCTGCTATTTTTGCTTTGTCCTCTATGACTGGTGTGGCGTCTTCATCGGAGAGCACCTTCTGCCCCATTGGCACATCCATCCGCGACGTAAGCGCTGGGGAAGAATCCTTGGTCTTTCCTGACGCTATTTTGCGCGTATTGCCATTCGCCTCGCCCGGCGTTGGATAGGCAAGGACCGTGCCTGAGTCGCCCTCTACTACACTCATCCCCTGTGGTGCCGACATAGCATAGATCATTTCACCGGCTTGCATACCATTTGGATAGGAGAGCGTTATCGTTTCTGGAGCCGCAGTGAGTATGATTTTAGTAGCGGCATTTTCAAAGACAATAAAACTTTGTGCGGCGATGCGCGTACCATCAGGTAGGACAAATCGCTTGCCCGTCGAGGCTTCCTGGAGCATCCAACCGGAAAGATTGATGGATTCTGCACCCTTATTGTGCAACTCAATCCATCCAGTGGCCTGTGGCATTATCTCACTGATCACCGCAGAGTTTTTACCGACACGCACCAACGCGTCATCAAAGGCGGCGTGTTCACCTGAAACAACAGACAAGCGCACCGTGTAGGTCCCCGGAAATGGGTAGATATAGCTCACGCTACGCCCCTCTTTGACAATCGAATTGCCGAAATTCCAGATATAGCGTGCATTCGGTAACGACTCACCCACAAATCCCAAAGCATTACCCTCCATGCGCAACTCCTCACCAGCAACCACGCGCTGATCATCTCCAGCAAATACCTTGATGCGGGGGAGTTTTTCTGGCGGTACATAGGGTTGCCAGGAGGAATCCGTAGCGGCCTTCTTTTCTGAAGACGCAGTAGCGCTCGTAGTAGTAGCGGCACTCTCATTGGGAGGAACGGTACCCGAAGAGACGCTTGAAGCTTTTGGTGTAGCAGTAGCGGTAATCCACGCACTACCAGCTCTCTGCATAGTCTCTTTAGTGGTATTGTCTCCCGCCAGCCAGCCACCAGATGCATCTACCTCATCTGCCACCAAACCGGATGCATCTTTTAGAATAAGTATCTCGCCGCCGTTAGCAAGACCCGATCCAAACGGCACCACGAGGTCTCCCGCTATCCCCGGCACTGTAGTATCGTCAGTACGTTCAATGAGATAATATCCGCTAGATGCGATGGACCCAGAAAGCGTGATAGTGAGCCCTCCATCCTTAGTCTCCAAAACCCAACCCGTCAAATCAGCATTACTTGTAGCGTGAAGCTCTACCCATTCGTTGGTGCTCGAGTCTGTAGTGCCCATCCAGGCAACCTCGCTGATCTCTACAGAAGCAACAGCGCTAAAGGGAGTTATTATAAAGAGAAACACCACCGCACATATCTTTGATTTCATAGAAATAAAACAAAAAAATAAGGGCTTTTATTCCCCTTACCAAGTCATGCTAGCGAAAACATCCACACAAAGTCAAGTCCACAACAAAATCACCCCAGAGAGGGGTGATTTTGTTTCAAACGTTCCTGCGGTTTATTGCGCCTTCTTTGCCCCCATGGCTTTGAGCCGTGCAAGATCCTGTAACACTGTGGGATCTTGAGGGTCAATCTTTAAAAACTCCTCATAGTAAGCAATCGCCGCATCGATCTCACCATCTTGCATCGCCCAGACGCCGGCTTGGGCGAGCAACTCCACACCGCCGGATTCTTTATTTTTTTGGAATCCAAGCTCTAGCATTTGATAAGACTCTCCCTTGCGTCCTTCAAAATTAAAACGATAGAGTGCGGCAAGATCCTTGTACGAGGAGATAATCGCCGGCTCTTTTTCTATGGCAAGGAGATACTCAAGCTCTGCTTTCTCGTAATCTTTATAATGATCGAAATACAAAAACGCGAGATTTTGGTGTGATCTCGCCTGGCTTGGAGAGAGCTCACCGGCATAGATCCAAATATCCCGAGCGCCCGCGTAGTCACCAAGGACATTTTTGACAAACGCAAGGTCCATCCAAGCCAGAAATGAATCCGGAGTCTCCTGGATTTTTTTGATCGCCTCATCAAAGCTTTTTTGGTATTTGGTTTTAAACTCTTCGGAAGCACCCTGGAGAGCAACCTCATCTTTATGAAGCGTCGCGTAATCCTTTGGTGCCGGAGGGAGACCGGGTTTGAGTATCACAGTAGTACCGAAATACTCCTTGTACCAGCGACGACCGAAAAATCCGCCGAGACCGACAGTGGCAACCACGAGGATAACAAGCAATATTTTGAGCTTAGTCATAGGAATGAGCATACCAAATTTACAGAAAAAATCCAGAACCTGGTCCGTCCAATTCTCAAGGCCAAACCAAAGTCAAACAACGCAAAACCCCCTCCATATGGAGGGGGTTTGTGCTAGCCATCCGCTTTTTAAGCGGTCACAAGAGACTAGTTGGACATAACTGCCGAGGAAGGAGCCGAGATAAGTCCCGGAACCTTGAAGCCGTTCATCCAGTCAGCGGTATTGGCCGTATGGCTACCCGTTGACGTAGCGTCAGCAGAGTAGTCAGACCAGATAAAGGCCGTCGTGGAAGCGGTTGCCGCCTGATCCGGCTCGGACTGATCGAGATTGGTGATCAAACTAATCTTGAGCATCGATCGGCGTGCAGCTCCGGTAAGGGAGACACGGCTTGGACGAGCGGAGTCGCTCTTTAACTTGGTAGAGATTGAGTCTCCGGAACCATCGGTTTGCACCGTAGCGCGAAGTTCAAAGACATACCAGTCATCAGCAGAGCTATCCGGACCATCCTTGAGGATAGGTACCCAGGCATTGCCGTAGTCAGTGGTATCAGCCACGATACGGAAGAGCAAGGTACCACTACCATCCGAGTAACGCGCGTCATCTTCATAGAACTCTGCAGCTGTACCGGTAGCGGCGGACACTCGCTTGTTGCCATCCGTTACGTTGCGGAGTGTGAAGTTTGCTCGGTCACCGCCGCGAGCTGAAAGGCCAGTGATACCAGTAGTCGAGACTTCAAATGTGAATTGTCTCAAAGCTACATCGTATGCTGGGTCAGCCTTTACGCGGAACTTGTAGATGACATGCTCACTCGAGGTAAGCGATGTCTGCGGGATTGAGAGCACCTCAAGCGTCGGAACCGACCGGAATATGACTACACCGTTACCGGTCTGATCAGTTGCCGTCGAAGAATGTACGCTTTGTCCGGACCCGGCACCAAGCGCCTTGTTCTTCGTGGTGTTCGAAGCGCCATCATAATCAACACCTACCAGCTCACCAGGCGTACCCGAGAGGGCGGCCCCGATGCCAGCAAGGTCGATCTTGACAGTCATATCCTTGTAAGAATCCTTTGGAATATTGAACGAACCAGTACCACTCGTCGGGAAGCTGAAGTCCTCAACATCATTGGTAAACGCAGGACCTACTTTCTCAACAAGTTTGGTGTTGCCATCCCAGAGAGAGATCTTGGCAAAGTCTCCTGCTGAAGATGAACCGGTCGTATCAATCTGCAAGCGAAGATCAGTAAGTGCGAAGTCTTCAGTCGTTGCACTAAAGCGCAAGACATTGACAGTCACACCGGTAGAACCAGCGGCTACCCATCGCTCCTGAATGGTAGATGGAGTAGATACTGACCAGCCACCTTGACCACGGATCGTAATCGTGGAGCCAGTGGTAGTCACATCGAGGTCTTCGGTAATCTCAGAGCCAGTTGACACGCCTGAAACTGTCCAATCACCATCAGTCAGACCAACAAAGTCAAACTGTGCTACATCTCCTTCCCCAAAACCCGTAGTGATATTTGCTTTGAGTGAGAGCACCTTACTTGATTGCTTGGGTACGATAAGCCCCGGAGAATCAAGTGTAATGGTGAGCGTGAGATCAGTACCAACAGCAGTTGCTGCAGGCTCAAGCACATTGGAGCCAGTATTTAAGGCCTTAGTACCATCGAAGAGTTGGAAGCTTGCAAAGTCGTTGACATCCGAGGTCGGAGCAGTATCCATGTTGGCATGGATCTTGATCGTAGTGATACGGAGATCTTCGCCAGAGTTGGAAGCATCAAGTGTGAGACGACCAACCTCTACGCCCGTAGAACCCTCTACGAGACCTTGCGCGGCGAGCGAGCTTGACGGACTAACCACCAAAGCCGCCGCCTTTACCGTCTGAGTATTAGCAGTCACTGTGCTACCCGGCGTTGGAGTTACGGTGGTACCCGTATCTACGCCCTTGACCGTAGTCAAGTGAGCATCCGGATCAAACGAAACGATAATCGTATCGCTGTTTTCCCAGTTGTTATCGAGATTACCTTTTACGGTAAACGTATTCTGCCCAACTGGTACCGTAACCGTATCGGTGAAGGTTACCGAGGTCTTGGTGTAATCAATCGGACCAGCAATTGCGGCACCGTTCTTGTCGTAGACCGTCACGTTGGTGATGGCACCACTCGTAGAACCACCTGCATTGGTAGTCGCGATAGTAAGGGTCCATGAAGTGAATGATACCGACTCACCTTTGGCCTCGAACATAAAGGATCCGAGGGTTGCCGCATCGTCACCATTGGCAATGTTTTGAGAAGGAACTGCGTTTGACTTCTCAATACGGAGACTGCCTGCACCGATCGTTACCCGATCAGCGTCGAAGCGAGGCTCTGCTGGCTGAAACTCTGCATCGTTGTCGTTGTCTGCAGTTGCTGTTTCAGTTGCCGTAGGCTTGATCTTGTAGCCGAAGACTTGGCCCTTGAAGACCGCATCATCATAGCGATAGAGATCGAAGTCCACGGTGCGGTTTGACCCACCGACGATATCACCCTTGATGTACACCTCCTTGGACTCACCTTTCTTCAAAATAAGTCCTGTACCACCAAAGTCCGTCCAAAAATATTTGCCGTCGGCAGAAATGTTGGTCACATATGCAGTACCTGCGGAGTCGTAGATCTTCACATTTGCGAGATCAGACAAAGCAGCAGATCCTGCCTGGTTGAAGCGAATCGAGGTCCACATCATATCCTCTGCAGATCCGGCCGTAGCCTTGAGCGAGGTAAAGATATAGTTCTTGGTGCCGACCTCTTTAGTCGGACTCACATCACCTGGATCAACTGCTCCTTTGGTGAGCGTAATGCTTCCTACCGTGAGAGTGCCGTTGATCGTGTGACCTACGCCACTAATTGGGAGAGAGCCACTCACCGCCGCGCCTGTAGTGTTGACCGCTACGAGCTGAAGGTATGCAACCTGCCCTGCGTAGTTGTCCAGAGAAGCCGCCATGTTACCAGCGAGATAGAACGTCTTGGTCTGTCCTGCTGGTATGACGAAGTCTTCCGTCAATACTGCTTGGTGGTTGGAGTTAAGCGATTTGGCATTGTTGGTAAGCGAGATCATGTTTTCGTCCAAGATCACGATACCAGAGAATACCGCATCATTTGCCAAACCTGTGCGCTCTACCGTGACGGAGTCAACTTTGACATCGCCGTCGCTAGAAGCGGTAAGTCTGAACGAGGTAAACGGAATGTGTACTCCGTTTTCTACCGCCAAGGAAGCCGCTGGCTGTGTGCCGGACATGACCGTAAGGCCAGTGCCGGTTGCTACCTGCGCTCCTTCGGTGGTGTCAGATGCTGAGGAGCAATCAGAGTCTGAAAGATCCTTTACATTGTCACCATCGTTGTCGAGACCATCATTACACTGAGTGGTCGTCGGGGTCGGGGTTGGGGTAGAAGCTACTACCATGTCGTACTTAGCCCGTGACTTGGCACCAAAGTATCCGGCTGTCGGCGAAATACTGTTTGCCGCCTGCCATGCGGAGACTGCCGCTTTGGTTATAGAACCAAAGAAACCAGTCGCGCCGCCTGAATAGGTGTAATGTCCCGTGCTCGTCATATAAGTTTGCAAGCATTTGACATCATCACCCTTTACACCCATTTGAAGGTCGCGAGTGAAGGTGCATTTTGATGCAGAGCTACCACTGCCACCTGTGTTCAATTGCGCTTGAAGCTGCTGTATCTGCGCGAGCAGGGATTGGATTTGAGCATTCAAAGCATCAGTCACCGAATCAGCCTGAGCTGCAAACGGAACCAATGTCCCAAAACCTGCGAGCCATACAGTAGTAGTCAAGCTTACCAGAATTGAAGTGGCTTTTTTTGCCATCTTCTTGAATTTACTCATAAGCTTAATTCTCCTAATAATTATTAATTGGTGCATGCCGCCTGGAGTTTCGACAAAACCAAGTCGGTACGCATAAAGCCATCTCTAATAAATAATCATGGAACAGGTAATCTTTTTTGCTACCCCGTCATGCGGGGCACAAAAATCGACCTCACGTCTGTCCCGAGGAAACACAATAATAATTTACTGAACTCTCTTCGTAATTTTGTTTTCAATGTCCGGTCATTCTGTGCATCTTTCTTCCGGTCTGAATCGTAGCTATCGCGCTACCCGCTAGCCACAATTCAGCCTAGAAGCTTGCAATACGCGAAAGTTAGCCAAATAGTTGGCTACCTGCGTTATCTAAAGTATACCACTGCAACACTCCGATCTTCCACTTCAATAACAATATCATTATAATTTTACGACCAAAATACATCAAAGCCCTAAAAACAAGCGAAACTGTGGATAAAAAGGCTCTTTGAGGCATTTTAAGATATGCGATTTACTATAGGCGATCCACCCCTCCAAGTCAATAATTCGGCACAGGCTACCAAACTACTCCTCAACTAAATCCAGCTTGACCCATCTAAAAATTTTTCTCTCCCTGTCGTCCCCTCCTCTACTGTAGGAGTCACATATGGAGCCTCTCTGCTCTCCACATCCGAGGCAGAGGGACTTGTTTTTGGCCCTCCGACCGAAGATTCTCCGATTTCTTGTTTGCTATTGGAAGCCACGACAAGCGCATAGCGTCTCCAGCGCTTCTCCCCTTCGGCCTTGAGCACACCACGTGTCACCAAATTGTTGAGGTCTCGCTGGATAGTCTTTTCACTAAAATCCCCCTTAAACATAGGCATAAAACTCCCTACGCCAAGCCATTGCCCCAAAGCGAGCTCTCGTAAAATACGCTCCTGTCTCTCACTAATGGACATATGTCCATTATTTGTTTTACTATCCTCCCCAGCTCCAGATTTTTGAACGTGACTGGGGATGGCAGGCGTTTTTTTTGCAAAGTCAGTTCGTGTATTAGAAACAAGATCTTCTTGTAGAGTCGTCTCATCTTGAGCCTCTCGCTTCACTGAGACGTCATATGACTCTGGCGCTGGTGGCAAGCTTAAAGCAATCTCCTCAAATATGTTTACCTCTCGAGACCCTTGGGCACTTTCCAGATGTCCAAGTATCACCGCATATTCTCGCGCGATAACCTCAAAATTAAGTTTTGAAACGAAACCTCCAGCCTCTGCCAGAGTTAGTTTCTTCTGTATAGAACGGATAAGGTTTGTCGCTCTTTCCGCGCCCTTCCATTGACGCCTCGCCTGTTCGCCCTCACCCTCCGGCAGAGAGTCAACAATCTCCATGGCATTTTTGCGAAGTGACCATTTCAAAGGCTCCTCATCGTGGAAAAGATCAGTGACCCGGTAGAGAGCCGCCGTGATACGCAAGACATGGTCCTTTAGATCATATGCAATTACTCTATCCGACATGGCTTAACACTATGGAATTGTGTGTCCTTTGTCAATAAAAATAAGGGACATTTTTGTATAAGACACCAAAGAAAAGTAGTACCAAAAGTCCTTTAAAAATAACAATGCCATATCTTGTGTCCTTTTAATAAAGTCTCTTATTTTTTGTCCATTAAAATAAGCTAGAATAATAA